>AYMD01000009.1:34574-239175 GCA_000495735.1 uncultured Acidilobus sp. JCHS
GCCGGCCTAAAAACGGCCTAGGTAGCCCGCAGAGCCAGAACTAAAGGGCCATCGCCAGCGACTAGCAGAAATGCCTTGAAGGGTCTAGCGGTCCAACGGGCGTGTTCGTTGATTTCATCGCTCCTGGCCCTCAGGGCCCACTATAGTTAAATACCATTCTCTTTGCCTCTCCTTACAGTGGCCTTTGTATGAATAATGTGGGAAGGTCGCTCGTGGGACTGGCGGCCATCGCCCTGGCCCTCCTTGTCGTCCTTTCCTTCGTCGTGACGGCCGCGGGCCAGGCGCCGCCCTATGCAGTCTTCCCGCCGGTTCACGGAAAGCACGTGGCCAAGGGCGCTTACATCAACCCGTACCTCTACTACACCTCGCCGCCCGCCCCGACGGGCATAACTGACTTCGGCCTCTACAACTACACCAGCACGGGAGGCCCCGTCATACCCTACACGATAATGACGGACAAGGTCCTCGGCTACGCCAACATAACAAGCCTGCTGGCATACTACAAACAGGCCAGGAAGTACGGGGTTAACCCCTACTCAGCGACCCTTCAGCTTAACGTCGTCCTCCAGGTCAACACCACCAGCGGCACCTACGCCTACTGGCTCCAGGACGTGCCGAGCTTCCAGACCAACAAGAACCAGGTGACGTTCATAGACAACATATGGAACCTGACTGGCAGCAAGTCCGTGCTCTCCTCCTCAGCGGTCTCGGGCAACGGGAAGGTGGCCTCAGCCGGCCAGGGCAACACCTTCTACTATGACGTCGGTCCCTCCTACACCTACAGCTTCCCCTTCGCCTTCGTCCTCGTCATAAACGTGTCCTACACGCCTAACGCCGCCTACATATGGTTCGGCTACGAGATACTTCAGAACGGCAAGCCCGTCAGCTCACCCCAGTACTATTACTACGACAAGGTTAAGATATCCCAGCCCGGCATAGTGTCAGCCGCAATCTACATAACCGGAGGCAACTACACGCCCGACGGCCTCTACTACGACGCTGAGCTCGTCTGGGGAGGGGGAGGCAATGGGGCCCCCACCCAGTTCGTGCACCTCAACTCAAAGCTCGGCCTCTACTACGTGAACTCCTCCGGCAAGCTGACGCCTATGCCCTCTCTCTACACCTTCGGCTCCGACACCGCCGAGAGCGCCTACAACGTCCATGACTCCCTGGTCAACGGGGTGCCCAACACCGACGCTGGGAGCGAGTGGCTGGGCGTCCTGACCAACGACTTCAACGTGTACCTAATAAGCGGCTGAGCGCAAGGGCCCCAGCTTAGAACCCCCTCACCTCAACGCTTTTTCTGGCCCCGGCTGAGCCTCAACCTCAACGATTATTTTGTTAGCCGCGCCCCGCGAGAGGACCACGGTCCTGCCGGGCCCCTCGCCCACGGAGACCAGCAGGTGCCCCCCGCCGTTCTCCAAGACCCTCACCCTGGCGCCCGCGACGAAGCCCATGTTCATCAGCCTCGACCTGAGGCCGGGGCCAGCGTCAACGTCGACCACCACGGCCACGGCGCCCGGAGGGGTCGCTGAGAGGGGGATAGCCATAACCTCTCACCTGGGCCCTGGACGGGCCACCAGGGCCGGGGCCCAGTAAACGGCCGCGGACACCGCGAGCGCCAGGAGAACAACGTAGGCCGTTATAAGCGCTGTCATCCTCCAGCTCCTGGTCTCCCCGTATATGGTGGCCAGCGTCGCCATGCAGGGCACGTAGTACATGAAGAGGACCAGCAGGGCTATTCCCTGAAGCGTTGAAACCCCCAACGCCCTGACCGCCTCCTCCTGCCCGACCCCACTCATGACGGCGACCGTGGCCAGGAGGTTCTCCTTGGCTATGAAGCCCGTGAGCACGGCGAACCCCACCTTCCAGCTGCTTTCAGGCGACAGGCCGAAGAGGGGGGCCAGGGCGCTGCCTATGGCCGAGCCCACAATGGCGGCGTAGCTCCTCGACGGCTCGTCTACAAAGCCCGCCGGGCCGAAGCTCAGCAGCGCCCACACGACGACCACGAATATCACGAGCACTGTGCCCGCCCTGACCAGGAAGTGCCTGGTCATGGACCAGCTGTCCCACCAGATGACCCTCAGGCTGGGCTTCCTGGGCCTCGGCACCTCAAGCACTAGCTCTGGCCTCTCCCTAACCCTCAGTACCCCCCTCCTGAAGGCCAGCGCCGTGACAAGGTACAGCAGGGCACCTACTAAGTAGACCGCCAGGACGGTCGCTGCCTGCAGGAGCGGGTGCCCCGCCAGCAGGTACCCGACGAAGGCCAGCAGCACCACGAGCCTCGCCGAGCACGGTATGAAGGAGACCCCGGCGATTATACTCAGCCTCTCGGCCTCGTCAAGCGCCGCCCTGGACGCCATGACCCCAGGCACGTTGCAGCCAAGCGATATGAAGAGCGGGTACACGGCCCTGCCGCTGAGGCCGAACCTGGCGAAGAGGCCGTGGACGGACGCGGCCATCAGGGGTCCCAGGCCCGAGTCCTCTATGGCGGCCATTATCATCAGCGTTATCAGGACTAATGGGGTGAAGGAGGCCACCACGCCTACCCCCTTCAGGACGCCGTCGGCCAGGAGGCCCGCCAGGACGGGGTGCGAGCTGCCAAGGGACCCCCGGACCCAGGCCCCCACGGCGTCGAAGGCCGCGCCTATGATGCCCGAGAGGGAGTAGCTCTCCATGGCCTCGGCTACCCCTTTCATCCCAAGCGACTCGAAGGCCACATTGAAGGGGAACCCCGTGTTCACAGCGAAGGCCGTGAGCACAGCCGCGAAGAGCAGGGCTATCGTGGCCGGGACCCCTGTCAGCGGGTTCCCAAAGACCCTGTAGGCTAGGGGCTTCCTAGGCTCTCTGGGCGGCCTGAACCTTATGGCGGGACCCACCCTAGCCTCCAGGAACTGGTTCACCCTAGACGCTGCGTAGGCTCCCGCCTCGCGCTCAGACAGGCCTAGGCCCCTCAGCCCCCTCAGGTAGAGGTCGTCAACGTCGCTGCCAAGCCTTGAGGCCAGCTCCCTGTCACCCATGACTATTAGCGCCGCTGCGCCCCTCGCGCTGACCTTAGTGACCTTTCCGCTCACCGACCGCTCAAGGGCCCCTAGAAGCCCCTCGAGCTCCCCATAGTCGACCCTTACGGCCTCCCCAGCGCTTCTGGGCCCCTTGAGGACAGCGAGGAGGGCGTCCAGGAGCTCCTCTACGCCCTCTCCCCTGAGCGCTGACAGGGGCACGACGGGCGCCTTGAAAAGTCCCTCAAGGGCCTTCACGTCAACCTCCACCCCCTGGCCCTTAACTGCGTCCCACTTCGTCAAGGCTATGACGAGCCTATCGGTGAGCTGAGCTACCTGGGCCAGCAGGAAGAGGCCGCTCAGGCCCACAGTTAGGTCAACGAGGACCAGGAGGGCGTCCCAGTTCCCCCACAGGACGTAGTCCCTGGCCACCCTCTCGTCGACTGTGGTGGCCCTGAGCCCGTAGATCCCGGGCAGGTCGACAAAGCACAGCCTCACCCCCCTGTGCTCCCTGACGCCGACATTCATCCCCACCGTGGTGCCCGGGAAGTTGCCTACCCTCTCAAGCCTGCCGGTTAGGACGTTGAAGAGGGTCGACTTGCCTACGTTCGGCTGGCCGACCACAGCAACTACGTAGTCGCACCCTTCCCTTGGGACGTTCACCATGTGCCCACCTCAGCAGGTCAGGGGACCCGTACCTACCCAGACTACAAGGCGACGCCTTCAGCTAGGCCAGGGTTTAGGTGCACCTAAAAGCTTTTATATTTATCTTATAGAAAAACCGATTTCAACTGAAATAGGTGAAAGGTAACGCGTCTTCAAGGCTTGCCAGCCTACAGGGCTAGGAGGGTCAGGTTGACGCCTAAGAGGTTACTATTACGGGCCTGCCGGGCGGAGCCGCTCACCCCCCACCTTGAGGGCCCATGCCAGCCATAGGGCGCTCTCCTCGACTTTTTAGATAACCTCAGCCGCCCTCCTTACTATGGGGTCCGTGAACTCGAGCCTCTCGTCTACTATTGAGTGCCTCCTGAGGGCGCCCAGGACCTCGTGCAGGGCCCTGTCGCTCACCTCCCTGCCCTCGCGCCTCTCAAGCTCCCTCTTTAGATCCCCCCAGCCCCTGACCCCTGACGCCAGGAGCCTCAGGACCGTCCTATACCTCCCGCTAGCCCTAGTGGCCATGAACTCCTCGAGCTCCCTCCTGGCCAGGGCCACGGCCTCCCTGACGACTTCTTCAAGGTTCTTCCCCCCTATTGACCTCTCGTAGCCGTAGTACGTCAGCCACCCCACGACCCCATCTAGCTCCCTCACTGCCTCCTCAAGCTCAGCCTCTGGGACGCTCACGCCAACCTCCCTGAACCCCCTCCTGAGGAACTCCAGGGACTCCCGGTCGCTCAGCCTCCTGGTGTTGACCTCGGCGTAGGCCCTACCGTAGAGGGGCGAGCCTGGGTCGCCCAGGACGCCCTCAAGGACCCCTACCTCTGAGCCCGAGAGTACTATGACGAGGCCCTCAAGGAAGTCGTAGGCGTGGGCCAGGGCGTTCCAGACCTCATGCCCGATGGGACCGACCAGCCTCTGGGCCTCGTCTATGACGAGCGGCAGCCTGACGCCAACCCTTGAGGCGGCCTCGTCCAGCTCCCTGAGGAGCTCGCTCATCGTAGGCCTGTCCCTTCCCCAGCTCAAGGAGACCTCAAGGCCTGCGACCCTGACGCCCCTCACGGCCTCGAGAGCCCTCCTGAGCTCGGCCGTGACCGGGCTCCTGAGCCTCAGGAGGTCGTTGATAGCCCTCTCGAGGGCCATGTAGAGCCCCCTCCTTGACCTTACGACCTCCCTGACGTCGATGAACGCGTAGGGGGAACCAATGCTGTTAAGCGCTGTAAGTATGAGCGACGTCTTGCCAGTCCTCCTGAGGCCCTTCACCGCTATGAGCCTCGTCCTGCTGTCCCCTAGAAGCTTCGTCAGCCTGCCGAGCTTCTCGTCGAAGTCGAAGAGGTCCTCCCTCCTGGCCTTTGGTCTGAGGTCAAAGAGCAAGCTTCCGCCCCGGAAGTTACTTTCGGGGCGGAAGCTTAAAGACTATCAACGGCCAGGCCAGCCCCGTCCCTCAGATCGGGAGGATTCTAATTAACCGGGGAGTTAACACGTCATTGGCCCTTCCGGGGCCCAGGCCCTAGCGATAAAAGGCCTCTTGACGCTCTAGGCTGCTGAGGAAGCGCTTGGCCACGCTCAGGTACTACAGGGGCCTGCTGACCAGCGACGTCCCGGCCCCCGGCCTGAGGTACGACCAGAGGCTGGGCCTCTACGTGGGCCTCCCCTACAAGTACAGGGAGGTGCTGGAGTACCTTAGGTCATCGGGCCTCAGGGTAGAGGACAGGGTCCTCAGGCCCCTCCCCTTCCCCCAGCCGGCTAGGACATCACTGCCCCTAAGGGACTACCAGAGGAGGGCCGTCGACGCCTGGGAGGCTGCGGGCAGGAGGGGGGTGGTGGTCCTCCCTAGCGGGGCGGGGAAGACGCTGGTGGGCCTTGAGGCCGTCCTCAGGGTGAAGGCCGCGACGCTTGTCGTTGTGCCGACCATAGACCTGCTGGACCAGTGGAGGAGGGCCTTCTCAGCTAGGCTGGGCCTCGAGGCCTCGGTGCTGGGGGGAGGCGAGGAGGGGGTCTCGGGGGTCACAGTAACTACCTACAGCAGCGCCTACTCAAGGGCAGACGAGCTCGGCGACAGGTTTCACCTGGTCATATTTGACGAGGTCCACCACCTCCCGTCGCCGAACTACATGGAGGTGGCCCAGCTTCTGGCGGCCCCCTACAGGCTGGGCCTGACGGCAACCCCCGAGAGGGAGGACGGAAGGCACGAGCTCCTGCCCGACCTGGTGGGCCCCATAGTGTTCAGGCTCTCCCCTGCTGACCTCAGGGGCAGCTACCTGGCCGACTACGACGTTAAGAGGGTCTACGTTGAGCTGACCGACAGCGAGTACTCGAGGTACCTAGAGCTCAGGAGGAGGCTCTCGGAGGACCTGAGGGAGCTGGGGATCACGCTGAGGAGCCTTGACGACTTCCACAGGCTCCTCTCCATGGCGGCCAGGAACAGGGTGGCAAGGGACGCCGTCGAGGCCTGGTACGAGTCCCTCAGGCTCGCGGTGAACTCCGAGGCCAAGGTTGAGAAGGTGAGGGAGCTGCTGAGGGAGCTTAAGGACGAGAAGGTGCTGGTCTTCACGAGGGACACGGAGATGGCCTACAGGCTCTCAAGGGAGCTCCTGGTGCCTGCTGTCACCTACAAGACGCCTAAGGAAGAGAGGGCCGAGGTCCTGAGGGCCTTCAGGGAGGGGAGGTACAGGGTCATAGTTGCCTCAACGGTCTTCGACGAGGGCGTTGACGTGCCCGACGCCTCTGTGGCCATAGTAGTAGGCGGCTACGGGACCTCCAGGCAGCTCATACAGAGGCTGGGCAGGGTCCTCAGGCCGAAGGGCGGCAAGAGGGCCCTCCTGATAGAGCTCGTGACCAAGGGGACGGCTGACTACAGGCTCAGCGCGAGGAGGAGGCGCGGTGCTGAGGTCTAGCCTGGTCAGGCTCAGGAGGACTGGGGAGGGGGAGGCGAGGGTAGTATTCGCGAGCGAGGAAGACCTGCCGGCCTTCGAGGACGTTATAGCGCACTTCAGGCAGGGCCTCAGGCTAGGGGAAGTGCTCGAGTCCCTCAAGCCCCTCAGGAGGGTCTACGACCCCAAGCTGGTTGACGGCATAGCCTTCGTAGTAATGAGGCGCGTGGAGCTTGAGACCCCCTCTCCCGTAGACCCGAGGCTGATAAGGAGGGCCCTGTTCGAGGGAGGGCCTGCCCTTGATGAGGCCGAGAGGGAGGCCAGGCTGAGGGAGGTCTCAGCCAGGCTGGGAGTTGACGCGGCTAAGTACATGTACTCAGACCTAGACATAGAGAGGGTCATAACGTACGTGTCCGAGCTGAGGCCCGATGAACTGCTTAGGGAGTACAACCTTGCCGCCCTCCAGGGCCTCACGCTCAGGGCCCTCAGGGTCAGGGTTCAGGCATCGTCGGGCTGGAGGGAGGTGCTGAGGGCTGCCAAGAGGCTTGGCCTTATGTACGAGGCCCACGGAAGGCCGGCAGCTGTTGAGCTCTACGGGCCCGCCTCGCTGGCCAGGCTGACCGAGAGGTACGGAAAGGCGCTGGCCAGGCTGGTCCCCCTCATAGTCTCCAGCAAGGGGTGGCGGCTCGAGGCCGAGGTAATGGTAGGCAGGTCGGGGAGGGTCTACAGGGTCAGGGCCCAGGAGGGCGAGGCCCCCATGCCCTCGTCCCCGAGGCGCGAGGAGGTGACCTTCGACAGCTCTGTCGAGGAGGAGCTCTACAGGAAGCTGGTCAGCGCCCTGAGGGGGACGGGGGCTGAGGTGCTGAGGGAGCCTGAGGCGCTTGCCACTGAGGCCGGGGACCTCTTCATACCTGACTTCGGCGTCAGGCTGGGGGACAGGGTCGTCTACATAGAGGTCGTGGGCTTCTGGACAAGGGAGTACCTTAGGTCGAAGCTGAGGAAGCTCTCTTCCCTCAGGGCGCCTGTCCTGCTGGTGGTGAATGAAAAGCTGGGGCCCGAGAGGTTCGCGGGCCTGGGCGAGGGGGTCGTTGTCTACAGGGACTCTGTTGACGTCGCCCCGGTCTACCTCTGGGTCAAATCCAGGCTCCTCCAGGGGGCGCCTCAGGCCACGGCCCCGGCGAGGCTTGAGCTTGAGAAGCCCTATGAGAGCCTTGAGGAGGTGGCCTCGAGGCTCGGCGTTAGCGTCGACGCCCTGAGGTCCCTCGAGCCCCCGAGGGGCTACGTGAAGCTTAGGAGCTACTTTGTGAGGGAGGAGCTGCTGAGGGCGCTGGCCAACGAAAGGCTGGAGGGCGCAAGGCTCTCCCAGCTGTCGTCAAGGTACGGGCCCTGGGTCCAGGAGGCCCTGACCTCCATGGGCTACTCGCTCTCCTGGGTCGGCCTGACGGACGCGATAGTAAGGAGGAAAGCCCAGCCCTGACGTAGCCGCGCGGAGGGTCCCGCGGGCCGCCTAGGAGCTGACGACGTCAGGCGACGTCGACCTCTTCTCGGCCTCCTTCTCTGCGGCCCGCTGGCCCTCGACTCTCACGACCTCAGCTCTGCCCACCACGTAGACCTCGGCCCCCTCTATGAGCCCCCTGTAGTCAAGCCCCATGGTCCTCTCCGCCTCGTCAACCTCCTCAGGACTGGCCCTCGTGGTTGACTCCTGGGCGACCGCACAGTACTCGGGCACGCGGGCCGATATGTCGTAGGTCCCCACCCTCCTGGCCAGGGCCACTATCTCGTCCTTGTCCATGCCTATGAGGGGCCTCAGCACGGGCAGGGATACGCCCCTCTCCTCGGCCTCAAGGTTCCACATGGTCTGGGAGGAGACCTGTGAGAGCGACTCCCCAGTCGTTATTGAGTGGGCCCCGACCGCCCTGGCGAGCGCTTCCGCGAGCCTGTACATGACCCTCTTGAGGGCGACGACCCTCAGGTACCCCTTAACGTTGGTAAGGGCTGAGAGCACGGGGAGGCTGTCAACGAAGTAGACCCTCAGGTCGTGGGCCCCAGACCAAGCCCTGAGCACCTTTGCCTCCTCAAGCACTGCCCTCCTGTGCTGCTCCCTCCCTAGGGCCAGGTTCAGAATGACGGGCACGACGCCCCTCTTCATCATCATCCATGTGGCCACCGGCGAGTCTATGCCCCCCGAGACCAGGGCGACCGTCTTGCCCGCCACACCCACAGGCAGCCCCCTGGCGCCCTCCCTCGGGTTAACGTAGACGTAGGCGAGGCCCCTGGACCTCACGTCTACATGGACCTCCACCTCAGGGGACTCTAGGTCAACCCCCGCCGAGAGGGGCCTCAGGGCAGCCCCCAGCTCCCTGGCCACGTCAAGGCTCGTGAACCTGTCCTCCCCAAGCCTCCTGGCCCTGACGGCGAACCTCCTGCCCTTGACTGTTTCAGAGAGGAGCTGGGAGGCCCTGGAGACCAGGTCAGCCAGGTCTGAGTAACTGACCTCTGCGGCCGTCGCGTAGTGGGCTATGCCGAAGACCCTTGAGAGGGCCGAGGGGTCCCCGTCCACTTCAAGGATTAGGACGCCTCCCTCAGCAGACCATGACCTGAGCTGGACCACAGCGCTGACGTTCCTCACGAGCTCCCTTACCATCCGTGACCTCGTTGACCTGCCCTTTATCCCAATCTCGCCGGCGAGCGTCGCGACTACTAGGGTCACGGCGCTTCAAGCTGTTCAGGCCGGGCCGAGGGTAAAGGGCTTGTTCACGCCGCGCTAACCGGGGAGTTAACGAAGACATTCTCTGAAGGTCGTTTGCTAGGAGCAGAAAGACTTAATTTTGCGGGTACCCGCAAATTGCGGGTACCCGCAAATTGGTGTGGTTCGTCTACGGGCTCCCGACCGACAGGCCCTTCGGGAGGGACTCTGAGGTAAGCACGGTGGCCAGGCTCCTCGGGGAGGGCCAGCCCGTGGGCCTCCTGGGCCCGAGGAGGATAGGCAAGACCTCAATTCTCCTCGCCTCCCTCAAGGCCTCAGGCCTCCCCTACGTCCTGCTCTCGGCAGAGGAGTTCGTCAGGGGGGAGAGGAGCTTCGACCTGACGGAGTTCCTCTCGGCCTTCGTGAGCAGGGTGACGATGGCAGCTTACTCCAGGGCCGGCCTTAGGCTCAGGCTTGAGGAGAGGGCGAGGGGGTACCTGAGGCTCCTCAGGGACCTCATAGGGGCGATTAAGGTCACTTTCGACATACCTGAGGTCACGGCCACCATAGAGCTCGTCCTTGACAAGGGGGAAAGGGGGAGGGACCTCAGCGGTGACCTGGCCCAGGTGCTCGACCTGCCCCAGGTCCTGGCTGAGAGGCTGGGCTTAAGGCTCGTCATAGCCATAGACGAGTTCCAGTACCTGAGGTACGCGAGGCAGGCGGCCCCCGAGGTCCTTCACGTGATGAGGAGCAGGTGGCAGTTCCACAGGTCCGTCTCATACGCTATCTCCGGCTCAGCCGTGGGCATGCTGAGCGAGATGGTGGGCTCAAGGGACCAGCCCTTCTACCAGTTCTTCTACATGATTAGGGTGAAACCCTTTGACAGGGAGACCTCGATCAGGTTCCTTAAGGAGGGGTTCAGGGCAGAGGGGGTCAGCGTTAACGAGGCCGACGTAGAGAGGATAGTTGACTACGTTGACGGCCTCCCCGCGTGGCTCAACCTCGTCGGCATAAAGGTCGTCAGCGAGCGGAGGGGCGTTGAGGAGGTCCTCTCGTCCCTGCCCTCGGACGTCAACGTGGTGACGGCCATCGAGGACGACCTCAGGAAGCTCTCGCCCTCGGCCAGGGCGGCGCTGAGGAGGCTTGCTGAGCTCGGGGGCGAGGGGTCGCCGAGGGACCTCGGCGGGAGCCCCTGGGCTGCCCAGAGGGCGCTGGGCCAGCTGATAAGGTACGGCTACGTGGAGAGGACAGGCAGGGGGACCTACAGGGTCGTTGACCCCATGGTTGTCCACTACCTTGCTAGAAGCTGACGGCCCCCCGCCCTTAATGACGGGGGCTCTGCGCCCACTGGGGCCTTCCCATCACCTCTCAGGCGCCCCCACGGGCGCGGCATCACAGCTTCAGGCCCCGCCGTCAGTCCCAGGGAGGCGCGGGCTCATGGCATGCTAAGCTCGCCCGCACCCAACTCCGCAGCAAGGTTTGAGCAAAGGCCTATAAACGCTCATATCCTCCCCGCCCTTTAGGGCGAGGCCTCCTTGCTTGGTGATGATCGTGAGGGCTGCGGCTAGGCCTGCCCACCGCTATGAGGGCTGGACGGCGACGAGGCCTGCCGCAGGCCTATCAACCACCATGTGAACAGACCCTTTTACCCTCCTGCCCTTGACGCTGACCTCCGAGGGCCTTCCCCTCATACCGAGGCCTGATGTCTAAGCGTATTTAAGGTTCTGGGGCAGAAGTTAACTTCTGGGGCAGAAGCATGCTCTTTGACGAGAGGCCCAAGGAGAGGAGGGAGGACCTTTTCGACAGGGAGGCCGAGCTGGCGGCAATAATGGACAACATCAACAGGCCGCTCCTAGTGCTGAGCGGCGTGAGGAGGATAGGCAAGACCTCGCTCCTCCTCGTGGCCCTTAACGAGCTGGGGCGCGACTACATTTTAATTGACGCGAGGGAGCTCAAGGCCAACTACGGAAGGAGGGACCTCTACTCCCTCCTGTCCAAGGCCCTCTCCTCAAGGCTGTCGAGGCTAGCCGACGTGCTTAGGGGGATAAGGGGCATCAACATAATGAGCAACTACGTAGAGATAAGCTGGAGGGGGAGGGACTACATAAGCCTGGCAGAGCTATTTGACGCCCTCAACAGGAGGAGGCTGATAGTGGCCATAGACGAGGCCCAGAGGCTTAGGGGCCCCATGGGGGCTGAGCTCAGGGAGGCCCTGGCCCACGCCTACGACTACGACAGGAACCTCACCTTCGTGCTCACAGGCTCGGAGGTCGGGCTCCTCCACGAGCTCATAGGCGTTGACGACCCGTCCTCCCCCCTTTACGGCAGGTACTACCACGAGGTCCAGCTGGGCAGGTTCAGCGAGGAGCAGTCAGCGGAGTTCCTCAGGAGGGGCTTTGAGGAGGCCGGGCTCAAGGTCGGCGAGGAAGTGATTGACGAGATGGTGAGGCTCTTCGACGGCATCCCTGGCTGGCTCACCTTCGCTGGCAACCAGTACCTGGCCGCGAGGAGCCTTGAGGAGGTCAGGGAGAGGGCCATAGGGGTCGCCCTGAGGGAGCTGGAGAACCTGGTAGAGGAGAAGTCTAGGGCCTCGCCCTCAGCCGGCAGGAGGTACAGGCTGGCCCTCAAATGCATAGCGGAGGGCAGGGACTCATGGTCGTCGCTTAGGAGGTGCGTTGAGGAGGGCGAGGGGGTCACGCTGTCATCGAGCGTGCTCGACAACGTCCTGAGGACCCTTGAGAGGCTGAGCATAGTTAAGGACTATGAGTTCCTCGACCCTGTGTACAGGGAGGCCGCGAGGAGGCTCAGGTAAGAAAGGCAGGAGTAAAGAGGAAGAGAGCCTAAGGAATTCACTCGCCCACTGGGCCCTTTATGCCGAGCTTCTCCCTGACGGCCGCCTGGGCCGCCGCCAGCCTAGCTACGGGCACCCTGAACGGCGAGGCGCTCACGTAGTCGACGCCGGCCCCGTGGAAGAAGTTGATCGAGGCCGGGTCGCCGCCGTGCTCGCCGCAGACGCCTACCTCAAGCCTCTGGTTGGCCTGCTTGCCCTCCTTGGTCGCTATCTCAACTAGCCTGCCCACGCCCTTCTCGTCAAGCCTGTCGAAGGGGTCGAAGGACAGTATGCTCTTGTCAAGGTACTGGGCCATGAACTTGTTCTCAACGTCGTCCCTGCTGAAGCTGAAGGTGGCCTGGGTCAGGTCGTTGGTGCCGAAGCTGAAGAAGTCCACCTCCTGGGCTATCTCGCTGGCCGTCAGCGCGGCCCTCACGGTCTCAATCATGGTGCCTATCTTCACGTCAAGCTTCACGCCGTAGCGCCTCTCGACGTCCTGCAGCGCCGGCAGGACGGCGTTGTTCTTCACGAACCTTATCTCGTTGACCTCGGCCACCTGAGGTATCATTATCTCGACCACGGGGTGCCTGCCCTCCTTTATGAGCTCGGCTGCCGCCTCGGCTATGGCCCTGGTCAGGTGGTAGTAGATGGTCGGGTAGGTGACTCCCACCCTCACGCCCCTGTGGCCCATCATAGGGTTGGCCTCCTGGAGCGCCTTGACCCTCCTGTAGAGCCTCTCTACCTCCTCTATCTTCCTCTGCAGCTCGGCGGCCTCCGAGGCCCTGCCCTCGGCCTCCGCCTTGGCCTTCCTCTCCCTGAGCTCGTAGATTTGCGCCAGGAGCTCCTCGCCGGCGGGCAGGAACTCGTGGAGCGGCGGGTCTATCAGCCTTACCACGACGGGCTTCCCGTCCATTATCTCGAACATCTCCTTGAAGTCGGGCTTTATCATGTCGGCCAGCTCCCTCATGTGGGCCTCCCTCTCCTCATCAGTCTCGGCCAGTATCACCTTCCTCAGGGCCTCGAGCCTCTCGGGCCTCCTGAACATCCTCTCTATCCTCAGCAGGCCTATGCCCTCGGCGCCGAACTTCCTGGCCATCATAGCGTCCTCCGGCACGTCTGCGTTGGCCCTGACGCCGAGCTTCCTCACCTCGTCAGCCCACCTGAGCAGCTCGTCAAGCCAGCCGCCTATCTCAGGCGTTACCGTGGGCAGCTCGCCGAGGTACACGCTGCCGCTGTTGCCGTCAATTGTGACCCAGTCCCCCTCCTTCACTACCTTCCCGTTTACCTCGAACTGCCTCCTGTCGTAGTCTATCCTTATGGCCTCGGCCCCCACCACGGCGGGCTTCCCTATGGCCCTGGCGACTATTGCGGCGTGCGACGTGAAGCCTCCCCTTGAGGTCAGCACGCCCTGGGCAGCGTAGAAGCCGTGCACGTCATCTGGCTTTGTCTCGACCCTCACCAGTATGACCCTCTTGCCCTGCTTAGCCCACTCGACCGCGGTGTCTGGGTCAAAGACTACCTGCCCGCTGGCGGCTCCAGGAGAGGCCGGGAGGCCCTTGGCTATCGGGGTGGCCTTGACCTTGGGGTCTATGGTCGGGTAGAGTAGCCTCCTGACCTGCTCTGGGTCCACCTTGAGGAGGGCCTCCTCCTTGGTTATTATGCCCTCCTTGGCCATCTCAACGGCCGTCCTGACCCTGGCGAGAGGCGTCATCTTAGCGGCCCTGTTCTGGAGGAAGTAGAGCTTGCCCCTCTCTATGGTGAACTCTATGTCCATGACGTCCTTGTTCAGCGCCTCGAGCTTCTTGCCCGCCTCTATCAGCTGGTTGTAGACGTTGGGCATCCTCTTCCTCAGCTCCTCCAGGTTGAGCGGCGTCCTTATGCCGGCCACTACGTCCTCGCCCTGGGCGTTGGGCAGGAACTCGCCGTAGGGCCTGTTCTCGCCGCTCGCCGTGTCCCTGGTGAAGTAGACGCCCGTGCCCGAGTCCCAGCCCATGTTCCCGAAGACCATGGTCACAACGTTGACGGCCGTGCAGTCGGCCATCTCAGGGGTTATGTTGTTGGCTATCCTGTAGAATATGGCCCTGGGGTTCATCCAGGACCTGAACACGGCCCTTATCGCCAGCTCAAGCTGCACGTACGGGTCCTGCGGGAACTCGCCCCACATCTTCTTGACAAGCGCCTTGTACTCCTCCACCAGCTCCTTGATCAGCTCAAGGGACCTCTGCCACATCCTTGGGGCCAGGTCCCTCGGGGGCTGGGCGTCGAGCCTCGGCGCGTACTCGGGGTAGACCTTCCTTATCGCCTCAAGCTCGTCCCTGTACGTGGTCTCGGCCTCACGGGCGAACTGCTCGCTCTTGGCGTCAAAGGCCTGGGCGAAGGGCTTCTCGTCGAGGGCCAGCACTATCCTCGCGAACATCTGTATGAACCTCCTGTAGGCGTCGTAGGCGAACCACTCGTTGTTGGTGGCCCTCGCTAGGGCTATGACGCTCTTGTCGTTGAGGCCTAGGTTTAGCACGGTGTCCATCATGCCGGGCATTGAGAGTGCTGCGCCTGACCTCACAGAGACCAGAAGCGGTACGCCCTCAGCCGAGCCGAACTTCTTGCCTGTCCTCCTCTCTAGCTCCTTCATGTGCTCCCTTACGCTGTCCATCAGGCCCTTGGGGAGGTCGCACTGGTCTATGAGGCTCCATATCCTCTTTATTATCTCGTCCCTCACCTGGGGCGGCGGGTTCCTCCTGAGCTCGCGCTCAAGGGAGTCTATCTCGGCCCTCTTGGCAGCGTAGAAGTCCCTGCAGGCCTCCGTGGTTATTAGGAAGCCTGGGGGCACAGGGAGGCCCAGCTGGGTCATCTGGGCCAGCGAGGCCCCCTTGCCCCCAAGGAGCTTCTTGTCGCGCCAGTCGGCCTCCTCGAACCACAGGACGTAGTTCTTCACGGGCATTACCCACACCTTACCAGGGGAATCCCAGCCCGACTATCTTAAAAGCACAACTATTACAACGTGAAAGAGCCAAAGCCAAGGGCCCTGAGGGCGGCTGTGGCCTGGCCCGCCTGAGGCACTGCCACAGCCCTCCCGACCAGGAGCATCATAACGAGGGCTATGACTATGAGAACTATGGCCAGGACTATGGCAATTATTGCCATCCTCCACGAGGTGCCGAATATTATTGGGACCGGTCCTATCATGATGACGCCGCCAGCCTCAACCTTCTGCTGGGATTGCTGCTGCCCAAGGGCTGACAGGAGCGTGGCCGCTATTATCACGGCCATGCCTATGAATATGAGGATTATGCCTACCGTTATCCACAGCCCTATGCCGGCCATGGCCCCCAGGTAAGCCCTAGGGCCGCGGGTTAATTGCCTTAGGCCTTAGGAAGCTCAGGGTACTTCATGAGCGCCCTGACCTCAGGCGGCACCCTGTCTATCCTTGAGAGCATCCACTGCACGTCCTCCTTGACCTTCCTGAACTTGTCGTCGAGCATCCTCGGTATGCCATCAATTATCGGGTACCACCTGCCGCAGCTCCTGCAGACGAGGACCCCCTCTATGACGTCCTTGTTGACGCACCCCTTGCAGACGTCAAGGGGGACCTCGCCCGCCGGCTTCCTGAGGAAGTAGCACCTCTCGCGGCACCTCACCTTGGAGGGGTCTACGTTCGCCTTCGATTCCTCAACCTTGAGCTCCACTAGGACCAGGTCAGGGCTCTTGCAGACCGGACAGGCCAGGAGCTCGAAGAAGAAGTACCTCAAGCGGCCTTCCCCCCGCAGCTCGACTCGTAAAGCGACAGCACCCTCTTGAGGAGGGCCTGCGCCCTCTCCTCGCTCTTGGCCTCAACGGAGACCCTTACTATGGGCTCCGTCCCGCTGGGCCTGACGAGGACCCAGAAGTCGTCACCTATGACCTTGACGCCGTCAATGGTTATCTGCCTGTAGCCCGAGAAGTCCTTCTTGACGGCCTCCACGAGGCAGAGGGCCTGATCCCTCGTGGCCGGGGCCTTGGCCTTTATGGTGTAGTAGTAGGGGAGGGAGTCCAGCAGGTCGCCAAGCCTTGAGCCCGTGGAGGCCAGCATGTAGAGGGCAAGGGCCGCGGTCATGCCGCCGTCCCTGACCGGGTGGTGGGGGACGTGCATGTACCCCCCGTTGTCCTCGAAGCCGCTTATCGCTCCCCCGTCCCTCAGTATGTTCCTGGCTATCGTGACGCTCCCGACGGGGTTCCATACGACCTCGACGCCCAGGGGCCTCAGGTACTCCTCAACCACTACGCTGCTCGAGACCGCCGTGTACGCCTTCAGCGGGTAGCCCTTCCACCTCCCGCTCTCCACGACGAACCTCGTCAGGAGGGCGCCGGCCCTGTCGCCCCATATGATCCTGCCCCTCTCGTCTATCAGCATGGCCCTGTCGGCGTCACCGTCGTGAGCCACCCCCATGACGGCCCCGGCCTCAACCACTACCCTCTTGGTCAGCTCCAGCGTCTCTTCGTTGGGCTCAGGATTCCTGCCCGGGAAGGTCGGGTCAAGGTTGCAGTTCAACGTTAACGCCTTGGCGCCGAGCTCCCTGAGTATCAGGGGCGTCGTAACGGCTCCCACGCTGTTGGCGCAGTCGACCACGACTCTGAACTCCCTCCTCGCTATCAGGTCAACGTCCACCTGGGACAGCACGGCCCTCACGTAGGTGTCCACTACGGCCTGGCTCACGTCGACAACGTCGTAGACCATCGACCTCCACGGCAGGTTGGTCTCGTGGCCCTTGAAGTAGTAGTCCTCAATCACGGGCTCCTTCTCGTGCGGTATCTCAACACCGTCAGCCTCTATGACCTTTATCCCGTTGTACTCCCTCGGGTTGTGGCTAGCCGTTATCATGACTCCCCCGTCGAAGCCCATGGCCTTGACCGCGTACTGCAGCGTGGGGGTCGGGACGAGGCCAGCGTAGTAGACCTTAACCCCCTCGGCCATGAGGCCGGCCGCCAGAGCCCTGGCGAGCGCGTCGCCGCCGGCCCTGACGTCCCTTGCCAGGAGGACCCTTGAGCCCTTGCCGAAGTACGCCCCTATGGCGTGACCCATCCTGAGCGCGAAGGAAGGGGTCATCAGTTCCCCAACTATGCCCCTGACCCCGTCTGTGCCGAAGAGCCTGCCCAAGCGGCTTCCCAGCCAGGAATGCGGCCCGTGTTAAAGTTATTTGCCTGAGCTACGAGGTCGTTGTGGCCTGCTGGGCGCCTCCCTGGCTCGCCTTGGCCTGCAGCTCCCTCTCAACGTCGCCCAGGGCCACGTAGCTGAGTATGAGGCCTATGAAGCTCGTTATCAGGAGGGGTATGGCGACCAGTATGCCGCCGGCCTCCAGGAGGCTGTTCCTGTAGGACGAGCCTACCTCAAAGAGGCCCACGCCGATCAGTATGAAGCCCACGGCCGCTAAGACAAAGGCTATCCACGTGGCTATGAAGCCGCCGAACATGAAGAGCGCCGCCCCCAGCAGGGCTATTATAATGGCTATTATGACCAGCCAGGTCCCCGCGGCGCCTATCGAGCCCCCTCTCCCAGCCGCTGAGAGCAGGCTGAAGCCCCCGCTGAGCCTCCCGAACGCCATAACTATGAGGACCAGCGAGACCAGGGCGAGGGCCGCTACAAGTATAGCTATGCCCACCGCTGCAAGCGAGGGGCCTAAGTAGCTGTCGGCCTGGGCGAAGACGTGCCCAGACGCCATCACGGTGACGCGATAGCCCGGCCTTAAGGCCGCAAACGCGGCCGCCGCCATGACGGCAACGATGAAGAGGAGCAGCGGAACCAATATGAGCAGGAGAACCCCGCTCCTGAGCCTCCTGACGCCCTCCAGCTCGTCCAGCTGCCTCAAGGACTCTCCTTGTGAGGCTGTTGCTGGCCGCTTTTAACCTCTACGCCGTGCCCTGACGAGGGAGCCAGGACGGAAGGGGAGCTCGCCGCCCTGGGCGCCGCAGTTATCTGGGCCTACGCAAGCGTCGCCTACAGGCCCTTCATAGAGCGACACGGCGCCCTCAGGGTCAACGTCATGAGGGCCCTCTACGCAACCATAACCTCGGTCATACCGGCTGTAATCCTCGGCATATTGACGCCAGCAGCCCTCTGGGCCCTGGCCGGCGGCGCCCTGAGCCTCGGGGCTGGCGACACCATGTACCTGGCCTCC
Source organism: uncultured Acidilobus sp. JCHS (assembly GCA_000495735.1). Classification (NCBI taxonomy): domain Archaea; kingdom Thermoproteati; phylum Thermoproteota; class Thermoprotei; order Acidilobales; family Acidilobaceae; genus Acidilobus; species uncultured Acidilobus sp. JCHS. The sequence goes on from AYMD01000009.1 coordinate 52,766, forward strand.
ATTGGCCTCGTGGGGGTCTCGGTGGCGGCCCCCGTCTCGTACACCTTCATAATAATGGCTGAGGTCATGGCGTTAGCCATAGGCGAGAGGCCGACGCCCCTCCTCATAGCTGGAGGGGCCCTTGTGGTGCTGGGCGTGACGCTGATAAGCAGGGGGCCGAGGGGGAGGCTCAGGCCAAGGGGTGTCGCCCTGGCCCTCGGGGCCGCCGTGGCCTGGGCCTCGGGCTGGCTGATGATAAGGGTCGCCGACGTAGGCGGCCTCAGCCCTATCTCCGCCGCGTTCCTGAGGGTCAGCGCGGCTGGCCTCATACTTGCCCTCATAGCTGTGGCCAGGGGAGGAGGGCTGACCAAGACGATCATGAGCACGGCCAGGACCAGGCTTCCCATAGTGGCCGCCGCCGACCTAGCCGGGGGCTCTGCGCTCTTCGCCCTGGCCCTCGGCCTCATAGGCGTTGACAGGTCAATGGTGATAGTTGGCTCAATGCCGCTCATGGCCCAGGGCATAGCCTGGGCGACAGGCTCAGAGAGGCCCTCAGCCCTTGAGGTGGCTGGGGCCGTCATGGTGACCCTGGCCGTGGCCCTGGCCTTCACGTGAGGAGGGCGCGCGGACCCCCGCCGCGTTGCCATGGAGCGGCGCGGCCTTGACCCCCGTGGCCCCTCCAGCCCCGGCGCCGCGAACGCCTACGGCCGGGTTAGGTTGCTCCCTTCCGGGCCTGGCCGGGTTAGCCCGGTTAAGGCCGTGGAGGCCGCCCTCCAGCGGCCCCTCGGCCACCGCAGGCCCCGCGGGCCGGGGTATCACCGTGCCGCGGGGACCGCGCCGCCCCATGAGCCCCGCAGCGAGGTTACTGGCCCCCGCCTTGCGCCCTCGGGCCCCCTGAAGGGGGGAGGGGTGGCGAGCCCCTCAGCCCTGCCCGCGCGCCCAAATACCGAGCTACAGGGAATGGTTTAAGTCTATCCCGGGCAGGCCTACCGAGGAAAAGGAGGACTTGGGATGCACGTAGTTGAGACGGTGGACCTCCGCAAGGTCTACCCCAACGGCGTCGAGGCGCTGAGGGGCGTCACGCTGTCGCTTGGCCCGAGGATACCGTGTATAATAGGGAGGAACGGGGCCGGTAAGACTACGTTGGTCAGGATACTGTCAACTCAGCTCAGGCCCACCTCTGGGACCGCGAGGGTCATGGGCCTTGACGTCGTAAAGGACAGGGACAGGCTGAGGAAGCTCATATGCAGCGTCCCCCAGGAGGCCAGGCCCATGGGAGTGGCCTCGCCCTACGAGCACGTCGTGATGTACCTGGTGGCCAGGGGATGGTCCTTCAGCGAGGCCTCCAGGGCCGCCAGGAGGGCCCTGAGGGAGGTGGGCCTCGGCGAGTTCATGGACACAGCGACCGACGAGCTCAGCGGCGGCATGAAGAGGAAGGTGTTCGTGGCCATGGCGGTCGCCGCCCAGGCAGAGCTGACGTTCCTCGACGAGCCCACAGCGGGCCTGGACCCCGTCTCAAGGCTTGAGACGTGGGGCCTCGTAAGGGAGCTTAAGTCGAACATAGTGCTCACGACCCACGACATGGAGGAGGCCAGGGCGCTCTGCGACTACATAGTCCTCCTGGACTCGGGAAGGGTCGTGACCGAGGGCACCTATGACCAGCTCATGGCGCCCCTGAAGGGCAGGGTCAGGGTCGAGGGATACGGCGACCTGATGGTTGGCAGGCTGAGGGTCTCGTACATGAGGCCTGAGGAGGCCAAGGCGCTCCTTGACGAGGGCCTCAAGGTTACCATAAGGCCCGTGAGCCTTGACGACGTCTTCATAGTGAACGGCCTGATACCGCCAAGCGAGGAGGAGGGAGGTGGGGTAAATGAGGGTTAAGTTCAGCCCCAGGTTCGTGGCCACCTTCGCCTGGTTCTACGGCTGGTCCTCGGTGAAGAGGGGGCCGGCCTGGGTGCTCTCGTACCTGGCGTGGCCCCTGGCCACGCTCTTCATGATATACATGGTGAGCAGGGGGAGGCTCGTCGACTACGCCCTGCTGGGGGGAGTGATATCGACGGTCACGAGCAACGCCCTCTCCGCCCTCGGGGACACCGCCTTCTTCAGGCTTGAGCTGAAGCTCCAGGACCTCCTGGTGGCGGCCGACGTGAGCCCGCTGGAGTACATAGCTGGCGTAGGCCTCGGCAACCTCATCTACTCCTTCCCAGGCCTCGTGCTCTTCATAGCGCTCCTGGCGGCCCTGAGGATAGTCACGACCGCCGCCCAGTGGGCCCTCCTGGCCCTAGTGCTCCTGGTCCTCATCATGGGCGCCTCAGGCCTCGCCTACCTCGGGGGGAGCAGGCTGAGCCACATGAGGAACTCCTGGGCCCTCGCCAGCTTCATCTCGATATTCCTGACCATGATACCCCCTACCTACTACCCGTACACGTTCCTGCCCAGGCCAGCCCTGTACGCCCTTATGATATCCCCGGCCACGCCGGCCGCCGTGCTCCTGCAGAGGCTCGTCTTCGACGGCGCCCTTGACGTCCCCCTGCTAGCCCTGTTTATATTTGAGAACCTGGCCTACGCCTTCCTGGGCCTGGCCCTAGGCAGGTGGGAGGGGTGACCAAGTGGAAGCTTAGGTGCACAGAGTGCAGCAGGGAGTGGTATATGGAGACGGGCATGGACCTGAGCAAGCTCAAGGACGGCAGGATCTATCACTACTGCCCCTACTGTAAGAGGAACACGTTCCACGTGATCCTTGGCAGGGAGGACTGAACTTACTCCGCAGGCGGCCTGTAACGCCTCCCCGGCGACTGGGCCAGCAGCTGCTCAACCTCTGTTATCAGGGACCCCAGCTGGACGACCTCCTGCTCGCCCTGCCTCCACCTCCTCCTGACGCTTACAGTCCTCGTTGAGGCCTCCCTCTCGCCGACCACCGCTATTATGGGGACCCAGGCCTTCCCGGCAGACCTTATCCTCGCCCCAAGGCTCTTCGTGGGCGGGTCCAGGTAGGCCCTCGCCCCTATTGCCAACAGCTCAGAGAGCACCTCCTCGGCGTACTGGGCCTGCTGCTCCTTGACTGGGACCACGGCCACCTGCAGGGGCGCCATCCAGAACGGGATCGACGGGGTCCTGCCGGCCTCGGCCTCCCTGAGGCCAGCGTCTATGGCCGATGAGGCTATCAGCCTGAGGGGGCCGAGGCACGTGAACTCGTTCCCCCTCACCGAGCCGTGGGCGGCCAGGACGGCGGCCCCCTTCGACCTGCTTAGGTAGGCGGCGAGCCTGACGGAGTACTTAACGTCGTAGGCTATCGAGAGCCCCCTCTCATCAGAGGCCTCAATCCACGTCACGTTCTTCACCATCTCCTCCGAGACCTCTGAGAGCAGCTTGACCAGCTGCTCCTCGCCCACGTCGCCTGCCCTCACAATTAAGTCGGCCCCAGGGATCGGCGACCTCAGCCTGGCCGAGCCCTCGGAGAGGTACCTGGCGGAGTCAAGGCAGGACCTAAGTATTGAGGTCAGGCCCGAGAGCCCGTAGGTCTCGGCCGGCCCGCCAGAGGTTGTCTCGGGGCTCAGGTCGCCAAGCCTCTCTGCCGCCCAGCTCGCCAGGGAGCCTATCATGATTTCCCCAAGAGGCGTCAGCCCGCCGCTGGTGAGCCCCAGCTTCCCCATGGCTCCAAGGGCCTCGTTGTCCCAGGGGTTCCCAGGCTCGAGCTCCTTCGGCATGAGGCCTGAGTCGAGGGCCTCCTTGAGGCTCAGCCTCCTCCCATCCGATATGAACCAGGGCCCTCCCTGGGCAGTTATAGTCCTCGAGAGCTCGCAGGCCGGGTGCCCGGGGCACGTTATGGTGAACCCCTTGTACCAGCCGAAGGGCGCCCTCGCCGTCTCGAAGCCCATGGACTTCAGCTCCTCCTCAACCCTCCTCAGTATGGCGGCCGCCTGCTCGGGCGGCGCCAGGCTCGGCGACAGGTGAGCGAAGGGGTAGACCACCGCGCACTTGACGCCTGACCTCCTCGCGTGCTCAGCTATCTCGAGGGCCGCCTGAGGGGCGAGGTCAAGGGCGTCGCCCTCCTCAACGCTTATGAAGCCCACGACGCAGTCCTTTCCCTCAAACTTAGAGGGAGGGTCAGGGGGGTTCTCAATGGCCTCCTCCACTGCCCAGAACTTGACCTCGCTCACGTGTACCAGGAGCAGCCTCAAGGTACGCCCTGGGGCCAGGGGCTGAGGGGAAGTTAAAAGCTACGGGCCTGGCCTGACGTCAGGCCTTATGAGGGTCGGGAGGAAGGCAGAGGGCAGGCGTGTCGTCGACCTACGCCAGCGCGTTGTTAACCGGGGAGTTAACAAGCCTTGAGGCCCTAGGGGCTGGCCCCTGGGTCACCTGGTCAACCAGTGATGCCCTCCACTTAGTCACTTATTAACGTCCCACGATACCCTACAGGAGGCGAGGCTTCATGCTCTCAAAGAACCCCCTTGAGCCCCAGAGGGAGCTCGCCTCGGCTGAGGACGCCGCCCAGGCGCTTAGGCTGGCCATAATTGCTGAGCTTGACGCGATAAACCTCTACAAGCAGCTGGCGACGGCCGTTAAGGACGACAGGGTCAGGAGGGTCCTAGAGGACGTAACTAACGAGGAGAGGACCCACTTCGGTGAGTTCCTCTCGCTGCTCAACGAGCTTGACCCACAGCAGGCTAAGGAGCTTGAGGCCGGGGCCAAGGAGGTGGCCGAGCTGCTGGGCCAGAGGTCATCTGACCCAGGCGAACAGGCTAAGGCGCAGCAGACGCCTGACCTCAAGGGGGTCTCTGACGCCTTCGTGCGGGCCCTCCAGGACTCCAGGAGGCTGAGGGCCGTCATCCCACTCGTTAGCCTCGGGCCAGGCGCCATAGCTGCGCCGAGGGGCTCGGTGACTGACGACGACGTGGTGAGGTCCTCAGCTGACGTGATTCCTCTGGCCAGGCTAAGCGTCGACTTCTCAGTGCCCCAGGAGGAGCTTGAGTACTACGGGAGGCTGGGCGTGCCCGCCGCGCCCTCGTCGGCCCTCAGGGCGGCGACGAGGCTTGGGCTGGCAGAGGACTCGCTGATATTCTCAGCCCTCTCGTCGGCGGCCCAGGTCAAGGCCTCAGGCGACTGGTCAGGCCCCGGCTCCTTCACGAGGCTCCTTTCGCAGGCCCTCGCTAAGCTGAGCTCGCAGGGCCCGTTCGCCCTGGCCTTGAGCCCCGCCGACAGGGCTTACCTGGCCTCGGTCATAGACCAGGCAGGCGTTGACGAGCTCCAGAGGGCCTCAAGGCTCGTTGACAAGGTGGTGGTGAGCGGGGGAGCGCCAAGCGGGTCAGCCCTCCTCCTCAGCTACTCATCCGACTGCGTTGACCTAGTTGTTGGCACCGACGGACAGGTCGACTACCTGGGCCTCCAGGGAGGGGAGCACAGGTTCACGGCGTGGGAGACGCTGGCCGTCAGGGCCAAGGCGCCGTCCTGCGTGGCCCTCATAGCGAGGGCCTAGGGATAGATACGGCCAGGGCCTGCCTACCGTCCCCGCTGAACAGGAGGACCTCGTCGCTGTCGATGACGGCGTAGCCTACCTCGTTAAAGGGCCTTGAGGGGGACGGGAGGCTGAGGGAGCTGGCGAAGGCCACCCTGAAGCGCCTCGAGTAGCCCAGGGCATGGGCGTGCCCAGCCACCACGAGGGCGTCCCTCCTTGAGAGCCTGGCCGCGTAGAAGCCCAGCACGAGCCCCCTGCTGACCCTCCTCCCCACCCTCGCCAGGAGCTTGGTGAAGCCCTCGCTGCCCAGGTTTGCGCTGTGGCCGTGAACTAGCACCAGGCCCCTGCGGGGCTCGTAGCTCTCAAGGCCCCCTATGCCCATCCTCTCCTCGTTGTCGCCCCTGACCAGGGTCACCCTCCCCGCTGACCTGCCCACGAGGCCCATGAGGTCGGCGAGCCGCTCACGTTCATCAACGGCGTCCCCCAGCAGGACCACCTCGTCGTAGTCGCCTGAGAGCGCGAGCTCAAGCACGTCAAGGCGCGTGGCGGGGTAGTGAACGTCGGGCAGGACTAGGATCCTCATGGCCTCAACCTCACACGTAGTCGAGGTACCTTGAGTACCTGGTCGACATGACCTTCTCGCCCTCGGAGTCGACAAGCCAGGCCAGCCAGGTGACCTCTATTGGGCGGAGGCCCAGCACTGGTGAGGCCTCCTCGACGAACCTTACGAACTCCATGTCGCGGGTCGGCACGCTGACCCCTGCCTCGCCCCCCAGCCTCGCCAGGAACGCCTTGACGACCCTGTCGGGCATAGTGGTGTCCACGCCCCCCATCATCCTGAGGTACTGGTACGTAACTAGGCCGACCCCCTTCACTGAGCCCACGGGGTCTGACCTCCAGCCCTCAAGCCTTGACGAGGAGGCCCAGGCCCTGAGCCTTGACCTGTCGTCGGGGCCTGCGAACCTCAGGAGCGCCCTCGCGACCCCCTGGGCTACCTCCCAGGCCCTCCTGTTCCTCCAGTACCTCATGAGCCTGTCAACGTCAAGCCTGGCCAGGTCCTCGAGGCCCCTCAGGGCGCCCGGGTCCACCAGCTCCTCCTTTATGGCCGCCACCTTCGGGACCACGGCCGTGAAGTAGCTGAGGCCGGTTGAGGTGAGGGCCGCATCTATCACCATGAGGGCCGCCGAGCCTCCCCACCTCATGCTGTTCAGGCACCTCTCCGTGAAGGTCCTCAGGTGGGGCGCCCGCGAGGAGACCTCCCTGAGCCTCCTGCCCAGCCGCCAGAGGTTCTCGTCAGCCAAGGCTGAGCCGCCCTGAGATAAGGAGGACGCCCAGGCCCACGGCTATAGAGGCCGCCAGGTAGTCAAGCCATGGGGCGGTGACGGCGGCCTGGCCAAGTAGGTAGCCTGCCACTGCGAGGATCGCGTTCCAGGGCAGCGAGCCGACGAAGGTGGCTATGAGGAACCTGGCAAGGTCCATCCTGAAGATGCCAGCCGGCAGCGATATGTATGACCTCAGAGCCGGCGTGAGCCTGCCGATGAGGACTATGAGGAAGCCGTGCCTCGCGAACAGGGCCTCAGCCTCTGAGAGCCTCCTCTGGCTAAGCCCCACGGCTGAGGCGTACCTGTAGGCCGCGGGCCTGCCGCCTAGGAGGCCCACGTAGTAGAGGGCCGTGGAGCCAGCCAGGTTGCCCACTGTTGAGGCAAGGGTCACGGCGGCCAGGCCCACGGGGGACCTGTAGTAGGCCCCCGCCAGGGGGACCACGACCTCGCTCGGTATGGGTATGGCCGCGCTCTCGGCAGTCATGAGGCCCGTCACGGCGGCCAGGCCGGCCTTGCCTATGGCCCTTGAGCCCACGCTTATAGCGTAGTACGTCAGGGAGCCGCCGAGCCCGAGGGCCCTGTAGGCAATGATGGCTATGCCTATGGCGAGGAGCACCAGCCCAAGGGCCGTCGTCGCCCTCACGTTGGCACCTCCTCAGGGCTAACTGAATGACAAAAAAAGCCTAGCTGAAGGACGCGTCACTGAACGACTATCTTCCTGACGAGCTGGCACTTCCTGGCAAGCTGGAGGACTGGGACCCCCTTGGGGACCACCAGCTCGTTCACGACCTTTATCGACCTGACCTTGGAGTTCAGGGTCTCCCAGTCCACGTCAGGCGCGAACACGAGCCTCTTTATGTTAGAGAAGACTACCGGCCTCTCAGCCGCCTGGAGGTCGGCCTTAGTCACCGTCAGCTCATCTATGTCGCTTATCAGGTCGAAGTCTGCCACGGCGCCCACCACCGTCTTCATGGCGGCCGCCTGGGCCTCCTTGATCTTGTCGAGTATCCTAGACAGGGCGCTTGAGACCCTCTGGCCCACGTCCTTGGAGGCCTCGAGGGTGACGAGCAGGTTGCTCATGGCCATGTTCATAAGGTCGCCCACCGTGACCCCCAGCTCCTTGGCAGTCCTGCTGAACCTCTCGTAGAGCTCGGGGTCGAGGCCCCTTATGGTGTAGACCTTCCCCTTCTCCTCCTTCTCCTGACCCCCTTCGCCTTCCTGCGCGCTCAATCCGACACACCTGTATTTCAGAGAATACAGAGAAGACTTATAAGCCTTGCTTTCTTAAATTTTCTTCCAAATATTAATTAAACTTAATCTAAACCGTAATTATTTTAAGCTACTTTCTCTACATTAAGAAAATGGTGAGTCTGCTACGCAGCCCCCCGCGTGGGCCCTCAGAACCCCTAAGCAAAGGATCAAGAGTTTTAGGAGCCCCAGAGGAAAGCGTAAACTGGCCGCCGTGAGGAGAGGTTTCGGGGCCGAATGGTGAGGAGGGCTAGATTGCCCGAGCGGTCTACTTCATCAACTTCTTGAGCTCCTCGGCCGCCTCCTTGACTGCCGTCACTGAGTCGGGGTTCTCCAGGACAGGCGTCTGCTCAACCTGTCTCCCGAGCACCGCGTCCCTCACTATCCTCCTCATTATCTTGCCGCTCCTGGTCCTCGGCAAGTCTCTGACTGGCACCACCGCCTCTGGCTCGAAGGGCTTGCCAAGCCTCTGGGCCACCATCTCCTTCACCTGCCTTACCTGCTCAGGCCCCAGGGACCTGCCGGGCTTAGGTATGGCGAAGCACACTATCACCTCGCCCTTGACCGGGTGCGGGTAGCCTATGCAGGCGCTCTCCGCCACGTCTGGGTGGCTGTTGACGATCGTCTCCACCTCAGCTGGCCCTATCCTCTTGCCCGCCACCTTGATCACGTCATCAGCCCTGCCCAGTATGTACCAGAAGCCGTCCTCGTCTATCAGGGCGTAGTCGCCGTGGTACCAGACGCCCGGGAACCTGCTCCAGTAGGTCTCAATGTACCTCTCCGGGTCCCTCCAGAGCCCCCTCGTCATGCTCGGGGCAGGCTTCTTAGCTACCAGGTAGCCTGGCCTCCCCCTGACGGGCCTGCCGTCGTCGTCAAATACGTCCACGTCCATGCCGAGGCCTGGCCCCCAGAGAGTCGAGGGCCTGAGGGGGACCACGGGGCTGGGCAGGACGAAGCAGCCCATTATCTCCGTGCCGCCGCTCAGGTTTATCATAGGCCTCCTCTCCTGGCCTACGTCCCTGACCACCCACATCCACGTGTCCTCATCTATGGGCTCACCGGTGTTGCCGAAGGCCCTGAGGCTGGAGAGGTCATGGGACTCGTAGGCCTCCCTGCCGAGGGACTTCAGGAGCCTCGCGGCAGTGGCGGCGAAACCAAGGTGTGTGACCCTGAACCTCTCTATGGTGGCCCAGACCCTGTCCTTGGCGGGGTAGTCGAGGGCGCCCTCTATGGAGAGGTGAGAGGCCCCGAGGGCCTGGGAGCCGACGATCATCCAGGGCCCCATCATCCAGCCCAGGTCCGTTATCCACCAGAGGACGTCATTCCTCTTGGTCCAGCCGGGCTTTATGTCGAGGTTAAAGTAGTGCTCCTTCGTGGGCTGAAGCAGCATGCCGGCGTGGCTTATGACCGCCCCCTTAGGCCTTCCAGTTGTGCCGCTGGTGAACATGAGGATGGCCGGGTCCTCCGCCTCGGTCTCGACGGGCTCAAAGCTGGGCCTCTTGGACGCTATAGCCCTGTCATACCACATGTCCCTCTCGTCATCCCACGACACATCTATGCCTATCCTCCTCACTACTACCTGTTTCGCTCTGAGGCCTGAGAGCCTTATGGCCTCGTCGGAGCTGGGCTTGAGGGCCACTACCTTCCCTTTCCTGTAGTAGCCGTCAACGGTAACAACGACCTTGGCCTCGCCCAGCCTCAGCCTCTCAGCCACGGCCTCTGGCGCGAAGCCGCTGAATATGGGGGCCGCTATGGCGCCGACCCTCATAGCTGACAGCATCGCCACGGCGGTCTCGGGCATTATCGGCGCGTAGATAGCGACGACGTCGCCCCTGCTGACCCCCAGCTCCACGAGCAGGTTCGAGAACCTGTTAACCTGGTCAAGCATCTCGTTATAGGTCAGCTGAACGACCTTGCCGTCCTCGCCAACCCACGTCATAGCGACCTTGTCTCCAAGGCCCCTCTTGACGACCCTGTCAAGGACGTTGTAGGCCACGTTTATCCTGCCGCCAACGTACCACCTGGTCCACTCGACGCCCCTTGAGGAGTCGTAGACCTCCCTCGGCTCCTTAAACCACTCCAGCTCAAGCCACTCGGGCAGGTTGCCCCAGAACCACTTGATGTCCTCTGTGCTCCTCCTTACCAGGTCAGCGTATGTCTTGAAGCCATGACTCTCCATGAAGCCCGTCACGTTAGCGTCATTAACAACTTCCCTTGGCGGGGTCCAGACGTACTTCATCGGTTGCACCAAGTTATATATGTAGACCTATGCGCGGCTTAAATTTCTAGACCTCCTGCCCACCTAGACGGGTCGAATCCCTTGCCTAGAAGGGTAGGCATAATTGGCGTCGGCTGGTACGGCTTCAGGCCCTCGACCCCTGAGGTCCACTTCCAGGGAATGATGTTCGAGTCCTCCCACAGGGCCTACGCAGACGCCAACGTTGACCCAAGGAAGGACGTCGACGTCTTCGTCGACTGCCAGGAGGACCTGTGGGAGGGGATAGCGATAACCGACGAGTTCGCTCCTGAGCCCATAGGCGGGGCCCTCAGGCCGACCTTCACGGTGCCCGGGGACGGCCTGCTTGGGGTGGCCCACGCCTACATGTTGATAAGGTCAGGGCTGGCTGACGTCGTGGCTGTCGAGGCCCATGGGAAGCCGAGCGAGATAAGGACCCTCCAGGACGTCTACTACATGGCCTTTGACCCCCTCCACGTGAGGCCTTTGCCTACTGGCAACCCCTTCTTCCTGGCAGGCCTTGACGCCCAGGCCTACATGCAGAGGACCGGGGCCTCAAGGGAGCACCTGGCCCTCGTCTCAGTTAAGAACAGGAGCAACGGGCTGAAGAACGAGAGGGCCCCCTACTCGGCCAGGCTCACGGTCGACGATGTCCTCAGCGCCCCCTACGCCGTCTACCCCCTGACCAGGTACGACATAGCCGGCTTCTCAGACGCCTCCGTGACGGTTGTCCTGGCCTCGGAGGAGGCGGCTAGGAGGTTCACAGACAAGGTGGTCTGGCTTGACGGCATAGGCTTCTCGACGGAGACAGGCTCAGGCGCCGTTGAGTGGCACGCATGGGGGCGCATGCTCTCCATGAGGGACGCCGCCTTCATGGCCTATAAGCTAGCAGGCCTCGCTGGCAGCCCCTCCGAGAGCTTTGACCTAGCTGAGGTTGAGGACAGGTTCAGCTTCATGGAGCTGCTTTCCCTCGAGGAGCTGATGCTGGCTAAGGAGGGGGAGGCCCACAGGCTGCTCGAGCAGGGCCACTTCAACCTAGGCGGCCCTCTCCCTGTGAACCCGAGCGGCGGGTCGCTGGCCATGGGGGTCCACCTTGAGGCCACTGGGCTGGCCAGGCTCCTGGAGGCGGTGCTCCAGCTGAGGGGCGAGGCAGGGCCTCATCAGGTCAAGGGGGCCAGGAAGGCGATAGTGGCGACGTGGAGGGGGGTGCCAACGTACACGAGCGCGGTCGCAGTTCTGTCGGCAGGGTAAGGTGATGGGAATGGTCACGAACCTGTTCGTTAAGGACCGGGTCGCGATAGTGGGGGCCGGGATAACGACGTTCATGAGGAGGGCCCTTGAGACGCCGAGGGAGCTGGCCTGGGAGGCCGCCAGGATGGCGCTGGACCAGGCAGGGCTCACGCTGAAGGACGTAGACTGCGTCGTGATAGGCTCAGCGCCTGACACCTTCGACGGGGTGCACCTCAAGGGAGAGTACCTGGCCGACGGCTCAGGCGCCATCAGGAAGCCAATGACGAGGGTCTACGTAGGAGGGGGCACAGGGGTCTTCGTGCCGGTCTCCGCCTGGTGGCACGTGGCCAGCGGCCTCTGCGAGACCGTGTTAGCCGTAGGCGAGGAGAAGATGAGCCCAGCCCACCCGCACCCGCAGTACGTCTTCAGGTACATATGGGACCCGATAATTCACAGGCCCCTTGAGCCGAACCTCATATGGATATTCGCCATGGAGATGAGGAGGTACATGGCCAAGTGCGGCGCCAAGAAGGAGGACATAGCCTTGGTCAGCGTCAAGAACAAGAGGAACGCCCTTGACAACCCGGCCGCCCAGGTAGCGGCCAACATAACGGTTGACGACGTCCTGAAGAGCGAGACGTTGGTCTGGCCTGTGCAGGAGCTTGACATATCGCCCGTAACAGACGGCGCCGCGGCCCTCGTTATAACAAGCGAGAACGTGGCCAGGCAGGTGACGGACTCGCCGGTGTGGATAGAGGGGGTGGGGTTCACCCTGGACAACCAGCACTGGGAGAACAGGGAGCTGGCCTTCCCCAGGTACCTCAACTACGCCGCCAGGATGGCATACAGGATGGCCGGCATAGAGAGGCCCTGGAAGGAGATAGACGTGGCCGAGCCCTACGACCCGTTCGACTACAAGGAGCTCCATCACATAGAGGGCCTGATGCTGGCCAGGCCCTGCGAGGCCTGGAAGCTGCTCAAGGAGGGCTACTTCAACAGGGACGGCGAGCTGCCGACGAGCCCGAGCGGCGGCCTGCTGGGCGTCGGGAACCCCATAGCAGCGGCTGGCGTGATGAAGGTTGCCGAGCTGTTCTGGCAGCTGCGCTACGAGGCTGGGAAGAGGCAGGTCAAGAGGCCTGTCCACAGGGCTGTGGCCAACGCCTGGGGTGACCTCATGCAGGCCGGCACCGTTATAGTTCTTGGGAATTAGGGGTGAGAGCGTGAGCGTGTCCAAGCTTCCCGGGACGAAGCTCAGCTCGAAGGAGATGTACTCCCTGCCCGGCCTGGTGGAGAGCGCTCCGCAGGCCAAGTACGACTTCTCTGCTGGGCCCACGATATCGAGGTTCCTGCAGGGCCTGAAGGAGGGCAAGATACTGGGCAGGAAATGCCCTAGGTGCGGCAGGGTATACGTGCCGCCGAGGGACTACTGCGAGTACTGCCACGTGGCCCTGACGAACTGGGTCGAGGTGCCCGACACCGGCACGGTGCATACGGCTGTCGTGAGCTACATATCGGTGAGGAGGGAGAGGCTTGAGAAGCCTGAGGTAATAGGCGTCATAAGGCTCGACGTGCCTGGCTACCCGCCCAACGGCTATGAGTTCGCGGGCCTCTTCCACAGGCTGTGCGTGCCACCTGAGGAGGCCATGAGCGACGAGGTGATAGGCATGAAGGTGAGGGCCAGGTGGAAGCCGAAGGAGCAGAGGACGGGGTCAATCCTTGACATAGAGTGCTTCGAGCCTGTGAGGTGAGGGTGATGAGCTGGGACAAGCACGGGAGGCTCCACGATATAATTACCTGGCCTGAGAGGGAGGAAGTTGACAAGTACATCTACACGCCGGGCCTACACGGCCTCGAGCTTGCGAAGGCGCTGATGGACGGCAGGATACTGGGAATGAGGTGCAGCGACGGCAAGGTTTACGTGCCGCCTAAGACCTTCTGTCCTGACTACAGTCAGGGCGAGCTCGTTGAGGTCAAGGGGCCCTGGAGGCTGCAACACTACACAGTGGTCTACGAGGACCTCTACGGCAACAGGCTTGAGAAGCCCATAGTGGTGGGTGTCATAAAGCCCGATGACGCCGACTTGGGAATGATACACATCGTGAACGTTGACCCCTCAGCCGTGAGGCAAGGGATGACGCTGCGGCCTGTCTTCAGGCCCAAGGAGCAGAGGAAGGGCACGATACTTGACATAGAGTACTTCGAGCCCGCTTAGCCCCCCTAGGCCCCGAAGTTCTTTTCTTGAGCTTTGTACCACTCGAGGGCCTTCTTTAGCTCCTCCCTGCTGAACTCGGGCCAGAGCAGGTCGGTGAAGTAGAGCTCGGCGTAGGTGGTCTGGAGCGGGAAGAAGCCGCTGAGCCTCCTCATGCCGCCAGTCCTTATGACGAGGTCTATGGGCGGCACGCCAGCAATTAATGATGGCGCTCCCATCCCGAGGGCTATCATCCGCCTCTCCCACTCCCCGCTGTAGCATATCCCTAGGTGAAGCGAGCCCCCGCTGTAGCTGGCGGTCTCGGCCTCAAGGGCCATGGCCTCCTCCCTGGCGGCCCCTGAGACCAGGCCCAGGTCGCCAACCACCTTGACCCTTATCCTCTCGCCGTTAACCACCTCGTCCTTGCGGAGGTCCCTCAGCCCGTTGACCAGGAGCTCGTCAAGGACAGCCCTTTCCTCAGCCGACCTCCTGGTGCAGTTCTCGTAGCTCATCACGTAGACCACGGCGCGCCTTACCCCTTCGTCTAAGACCCACCTGAGGGCCTGCCTGAGCCTCTCATAGCCCTGCCTGTAGGCCTGAAGGTAGGTTAGGCCGTACTTCCTCGCGAACCTCCTGTTGCCGTCAGGTATTATGCCTATAACGCTTGGCAGCGTTTTCTAAGCCCCTAAGTAAAGCGAGCTGAAAGGATTATTTAAAAGGATTGCCCCAAAAGCTGGCCTCCTCCCCGCCCTAAAGGTGGGGAGGTTCCCCCCATCTGTTCGGGCCTACATCTGTCACCTGAGGGGCAGTCGGGGTGGCCAGAGATCCCCCCATCTTGCTGAGCGCCCTCCTCTCAATGTTCAGAACAGCTATGCTGTCCCTGTCGGCCTCAAGGCCGCACCTTGGGCACCTGAGCCTGCGGTAGCCAACCTCCACGAGCTCAGCACCGCACCTTGGACACGTTGTGGAGGTGCCAGCGGGTTCAACAACAAATAATGGTACTCCGTTCTTCTCGGCCTGCCAGTCTACCCAGAACGCCAGCCTCCTGTAGCCGAGCGCTATCAGGGCAGTCCTGTGGTCCTTTGGGAGCTTTCTAAGGCTCTCCACCAGCCCTGTAAGGTCCTCCCTGGCGACAGCCAGCTGGCTTTGCCAGCGATATAATCATGTGGGACGTCCTCCTGGCCCAGTCCTCTATGATGTTCCTTGCCTTCATGCGGAAGTGCCTTATTCTCCTCCTTATACCACTCCTCCTGAGCCAGGCCCTGTACTTTGGCGAGGAGTACTTCCCCTGAAGCCTTTCAGCAAGCCTCCTGTAGCGCAGGGCCCTCTCAACTGGCGTCTCAATTCTCTGCTCAACGTGTGAGTTACCTACAACGACCTGTCTCTCGTTCACGTCAACGGCAAGCACGCCCTTAGGGGCGTACTTGGCTGGCCTTGGCGCCCGCTTGGTCACATAAAGGGTGAACTCGCCGTCCCTGAACACAAGCCTGGCCTCCCTGCTAGGGTAGCTGTCATACCTCCTGTCCCAGCCGATTACCCTGAGCCTGTAGCCCCAGCCAGCTCCACATAGCCGCCTTTGACCCTGTAGTCCTGTTCGTGCGTCAGCCACATGCTCAGGCTCTTTACTGTGGGCATATCACCCCTCTTCGGGTTCCTGAGCCAGGCCTTGGCTATGGCGATGGCCTCCCTGTAGCAGTCCTGGGCAATCCTGGATGGCAGGCCGTACCTCTCCCTCAGGTCATTATACAGGAGCTTGTGGGCCTTGGTGAGGCTCAGGGCCCTGTTAGCTATTATTACCCTTACCGAGTAGTTGAGGGCGTCCCTGTACCTCCTCATGAGGTCCAGTATGGCCTGCCGTTGCTCGGGCTCAGGGCTGACCCTCATTCTAACCGTCAGGGTTAGCTCCCCCTCACCGCCCGCAGACATTTACTCCACCCTGTTCCTCTGGATGTCCACCTTCCTCAGGCAGTTAGGGCAGGTGGCGTAGCGGGTCTTCTTACCCTTGTAGTCCCAGACGTAGCCGCAGTACGGGCACCGTAGCTTTACCACTACTACCGCCTCCACTACTACTAACAGGGAAGACAAGGCCTTATAAGCTTTTCTACTCCATCCCCGACTTAAAAAGCAAGGCTTTCAGTTGTAACGGAGGCCAGAACAGCGGACAGGGCTGAGCTTGCAAGGCGCTTCATGTACGGCAGGGTAGTTGACATAGGCTGCAGTGACGGCCCCCGCCCTTAATGACGGGGGTTCTGCGCCCACTGGGGCCTTCCCTCACCTTTCAGGAGCCCCCACGGGCGCGGCATCACCGCTCAGGCCCCGCCGTCAGCCCCGGGGAGGCGCGGGCTCACTGCCTGCTAAGCTCGCCCGCGCCCAACGACAGGAGCAGATGTTATAGCAAAGGCCTATAAACGCTCATATCCTCCCCGCCCTGAGGGGTGAAGCCTCCTCCTTGGTGCGACAGGCCAGGTCTGTTAACGAAAACGTATAGCTGAAGGGTCCTTCAAAGGAGAAGGCGAAACGCGTGATGCGCGAGAAGGAGCTTGTTAGGCTGCTGGCCAGGGAGGCTGGGAACGTTGATCTCCTCGACGTCGACGCCTGGGGCCCTGACGGAATTGTAGTCAACATCGACGGCTACACAGCCTCAAGGAGCAGGCTTCCATTCATGAGCTGGGAGGACTGGGGGTACAAGGCCACGGTGGCGGCCGCCAGTGACGTCATAGTGGCCGGGGCCAGGCCCGTAGCCATAGCCTACAGCGTGGGCGCTGAGTCAGCCGACGTCCTGGTCTCTGTAGCAAGGGGGGTGGGGCTCGCGTCCTCTGAGATGGGCGCAAAGGTCTACAAGGGGGACGCCAACAGGCTGGGCGGTGACGCCTGGATAGACGTGGCTGTCGTCGGCCTGAGCGACAGGCCCGTTAGGAGGTCCGGGGCCAGGCCAGGGGACGTGGTAGTCCAGGTAGGGTACCTAGGCTATGGCGCCGTCGCCTCCAGGGTGCTTGAGTCAAGGCTTGACCTCAGGGACGCGCCGAGGGAGGCCATTGAGAGGGCCAGGAGGCCCAGGCCGCTGAGCTGGGCCGCTGACCTTATAGCGAGGTATGCCTCGTCGGCCTCCGATAACAGTGATGGCTGGGCCCTGACGCTCTATAACATAGCGAGGGCAAGTGAGGTCAGGATAGACCTTGATGAAGTCATCGTGGACCCGGCCCTGAGGGGCCTGGTCTCTGAGGAGGAGGCCTTGTACAGCTGGGAGGACTACAACCTGGCCCTCGCGGTCCCCAGGGAGTCGCTTGACGCCTTGATCAGGGCGTGCCAGCCCTACTGCTGGGCCGTGGGGCGCGTCAGTGAGGGCTCTGGCGTCTACCTCAGGGGAGGGTGGTGGAGGAGAGGGGCTGGTCGTGGTGGTGACCATCAGGGAGGAGAGGGTTAGGCGCGTAGCTGACGCCGTGAGGTCCTTAGGCCTTGAGGCGGTCCTGAGGCTTGAGGAGCTCCTCGACCCCCAGTACGCCGCCCTTTCAGGGGCTCGCAGATGCCGTTGGGCGGGGCGCCGCTGCCGCGTACGCCGTCCTGGTGGCGGCTGTAAGCTACAGGCTGGCCATGAGGGGAGAGGAGTGGTGGTCCTGCGCCTCCCAGCTCCTCTCGGGCTACCCGCCCCCCAGGGACGTCGAGTCCCTCAGGGCTAACGTTGAGAGGTTCCTGGCCGAGTGCAGGGGCTCAATAATAGCCAGGGAGGCCAAGGTGTCAAGGGTCAGGAGGCTGGCGGCGGGCGCTAGGGACCTGCTGAGCCGCTTGCTCTCTGACGCCGACCTTCCCCTGAGGGAGCCAGGGAGGGTCCTTGAGGGCGTGGCGAGGGCGCTGGGCTCCGAGAGGGAGGCAAAGACCGTGGCCTTCTCCGTAAAGATGGCCTACTACGCCGCCAGGCCGAGAGGGTCCATGAGGCCCCTCAGCTTTGACCTCCCCATGCCAGTTGACGTGAGGGTCGCGTGCGTAAGCGTCGCCTCGGGCATCGTCGAGGTTAAGGCCAGCTACAGGGAGCTCGTCAGGGAGCCCCGCCCAGCCCAGCAGGCCTGGGCCGAGGTCTCAAGGCTGAGCGGGGTCCCGACCCCTCACCTTGACTCCCTCCTCTGGGTAGTCGGGTGGGCGCCGAGAGACCTACCTCAGGCCGAGGCCAGGGCCGCGATAGAGAGGAGGCTGAGGGAGGCCTCAATACCTCCTGAGGCCGCGAGAACCGTCGCAACCGAGCTGACATACGTGCCCTGCCGCTGAGCCATGAACCCTTAAATCCGATACCCTCATTCACCGACAGGGCGCGTAAGCATGGGCGTCTACCAGTACAGGGACATGAAGAAGTCCAGCGGCGGGCTGAGGTCGCTCCCTCACAAGAGGAAGAGGAGGTACGCCATGGGCGAGCCCTACGTGCCAACCTTGCTGGGCGAAGGCTACGAGGTCGTTAAGAAGAGGGCAAGAGGGGGCAACGTGAAGCTCTCGGCGAGGACTGTGAACGAGGCGATCGTAGCTAACAGGAAGGCGGGCGAGGTGAAGAAGGCCAAGATCCTTGCCGTGGTTAGCACGCCCGCTAACAGGGAGTACGCCAGGAGGAACATAATAACGAAGGGCACGATCATAAGGACGGAGCTCGGCCTAGCCGTGGTGACCTCAAGGCCTGGCCAGGACGGCCTGGTTAATGCTGTCCTCCTAGAGGAGCAGGCGGGGCAGGGCTCCTAGCCCTACTCGTCCTTGACGTCGTTTACAACTGAAAGCCTCGCCCTTCAGGGCGGGGATGGGTAGAAAAGCCTATAAGGTTCTGTCTTCCGTCAAGAGGATGGAACTTAGCAAGATGGGGGGATCTCTGGCCACCCCGACTGCCCCCCAGGTGACAGATGTAAGCCCGAACAGATGGGGGGAACCCTCCGCCTTTTAAGGCGGGGAGGAGGTCAGGTTAGAGGCCTCAGACCCCGTCCTTAGAGGGCAGGCTGTGCTAAGGTTTTTATGAGATAGTGAGACCCAGGGCGCGGGCGTCGCGAGATGTCCGTGACGTACCCTGTCTGGCACTGGGTTCACGAGTGGAGCACGCCTGGCACCGTCCACCTCCACTCCGTCAAGAGCGTCTACGCCTTTGGCAGGACCAGGTACCAGACATACCTCGTGGTCGAATTTGATGACCTCGGCAAGGCGCTAGTCATAGACGGCAAGGTTCAGTCAGCGGCCGTTGACGAGTTCGTATACCATGAGTCCCTGGTGCAGCCAGCCATGCTGGCCCACGGGTCCCCGAGGAGGGTCCTGATACTAGGAGGGGGCGAGGGAGCTACGGCGAGGGAGGCCCTCAGGTTCCCCAGCGTCGAGAGTGTGGTCATGGTCGACATAGACGAGGAGGTGGTGAGGGCCTGCAAGGAGCTCCTTCCCGAGTGGCACAGGGGCGCCTTCGACGACCCCCGCCTGCAGGTGGTGATAGACGACGCCGAGCACTACCTTAGGTCGAGCGGTGAGAGGTTTGACGTAATAGTTGCCGACCTAGTTGACCCGCAGGCCGGAGGGCCTGCCTGGAGGCTTTACACGAAGGAGTCCTACGAGCTCATTAAGTCAAGGCTTAACCCAGGAGGGGTCTTCGTGACCCAGGCCACGAGCCCGGTCCTGACCCCGAAGGTCCACGCGACCATCTACAACACTGTTAAGGCCGTCTTCAGGCACGTCACGTCCTACTACGTCTACATGAGGAGCTTTGAGGGCGTGTGGGGGTTCATAATGGGATCCGACGACGTCAACCTCGAGGTCCTGAGGGACCTTGACGTTGACCAGAGGCTCAGGTCGCTGAACGTCAGCGGCAACAGGTTCTACGACAGTGAGTCCCACAGGAGCATGTTCAACGTGCCCAAGTTCATAAGGGAGGCCCTAGCGTCAACCAGGGAGGTATCAACCCTTCAGAACCCCGTGTACGTGCCCGCTTGACCCCTTCCGCTAAGCCCTCACCCCTATTTTTCCTGGCAGGGTCCTCAGGGGTCTGAATGACCATAGTGTCGTTCATACAGCAGGTGACCCAGGAGGTCACGGCTGCCGCCTGGGCCCTCTTCGTGCTCACGTGGACGATAGGCTGGACCCTGAGGGGCGCCCCGATACCCCTTAGGGGGCTGAAGAGGGCCGGGGCGAGCTTCATCGAGGACTCCATATGGGCCGCCCTCTGGCTTGCCCTTGGCTCCACGATATTCACCTTCATAGTGTACGTAGTTAAAGTGGTGACAGGAGGCCCATGACGTACCTTGGGGACCTCTTCGAGATAGCCCTGAAGCTGGCCCTCCTGACCTTTTACCTCGGCGCCCTGGTCTACGCGCTGCCAATACCTGTAAGGGGGCTGAAGAGGTGGGGAGGGGTCCTGATAAGGGACTCCCTGTTCTCCTTCGCCCTGGCCCTCTCGCTCGGCGCCCTCACGGCCTTCGCCGACGGGCTGGCCAGGATGATGGGCGGCTCATGGGCTTTCTTCGACCAGTGGCTCACAAGCGGCCTTGAGCTGGTCCTATCGCTTAAGGTCGCCGTCTCAGCTATGTCATCCCTCACCTCCTATATACCGGCCGGGTCGGCCCTCAAGGCCCTCCTGGGCCCCTTCAACGACGCCCTCACGGCAGACCTCCTCTTCCTTGTGACCCTCTTGGCGATGGAGTTCATAGTAAAGACGGCTGGGGCCCTCGTGACCCTGATAGGCCTCGTGCTCTTCTCCCTGCCCTTCAGGCTTGGCAGGGAGGCAGGCGCTTGGTTCATAGCGTTCGTCCTGGTCTTCAGCGTTGGCCTCCAGGTCCTGCCAGCGTTCGTGTCATCGATAGCCGAGTCGCCCCAGGTCAAGGTCTCGCCGTCGGGAGCCAACTGGGGCGTCACCTATGTAACCGCTAGGGTTCAGTCCGCCTACGGGACTCCCCTGGGCGACGCTGTCCTGGACCTCTACGTAATGAAGAACGGGTCGCCTGAGCTTGTGGCCCAGTACGTGACTGACCCGCAGGGGGAGCCCATAGACCCTTACGCTGGCCAGGCCGGGCTCATATCGCTTCCCAGCGAGGTGCCTGTCTACGCGTACGTGGTAGATGACGGCGTCGAGTCGCCCCTTGAGCCCTACCCCTACTCGGCGGCCAACTTCAGCGGCTGGGTGACTTTCACCTCGCCCTATATACTCTACTCCGACGGCCAGAACGTCATAGCCTTCACCAACCAGCCCAGCCTTGTCAACATGAGCCTCACAAGCTCAGGGGCCGTGGCGCGGCTCAACCTAAGCTATGGCGGGATCTTTGAGGTAAGGGCGCCCTCGAACTGCTCCGTGAAGGTGAGCTCTACGCAGGGGCTCGGCACGAGCTCATGGAGCTGGGACGGCATAAACGGTGACTCCTGGTACCTCCTGGGCCCTACTAACGCGACAGTCCAAATTAACGTGGGCCGCTGCCAGCAGGTCAAGGTCAGGGGGGTCAATACAACTGATTACGCTACTGACTTCTTTGGCCTCGGGGGCCTCTCGGTCAACTTACTTGAGGACTTCATAGTCTACTACTTTACGGTCCCCCTTATGTATGTGGCCGTGCTGACAACGATGACCTACGCCCTCGCCAGGCTTCTTGGTGGGAGGAGGGGCATACTGCCGAGGTTAGTCTGAGTTGGTCTCCGCATCAATGGCCTTTAATGTCTTCCTGGGCGCGGTGGCCGTGGCCACCGCTGCCCTTATGATAAGGAACCTGAGGTCAGCAGGTGAGCTGTCCCTGCCTGGGCTGAGGAGGGAGAGGGGCAGGGGACAGGGAGCGGAGCTGACAGTCTACGTGGACGGCAAGCGGCTTGTTGGCGTCCCCTACGTAGCTGAGGAGCTGCCCAGGGAGGGCCAGGACCTGACCCTCAGGCTGGCCAGGCTGGCCAGGTCTGCCAGGGTCTCGGTCACCTTCGTGAGCAGCATGTACTCCGTGAGGAAGAGCTCTGTCCTGAAGCTCCTCGAGGAGGAGCTCAGGAAGACCGAGTTCGCTTACACCGCGACCAGGCACGTCAAGTACAGGGAGAGGCTCGCCGAGCTGGAGGAGCTCTACAAGGACGTCATGAGGGCCCAGGTCCCCTACGTGGGAGGCTTTGCGTTCATAGTATGGGTGGACCCCGACGACAAGGATGCCGCCTTAGGCGCTGAGGCCTTCAAGGAGCTCGTTGAGGCCGAGGCCAACGTGAGGGTGAGGAGGGTTAAGGCTGACGAGCTC
The DNA here is from genome assembly GCA_000495735.1 of uncultured Acidilobus sp. JCHS. Taxonomy (NCBI): domain Archaea; kingdom Thermoproteati; phylum Thermoproteota; class Thermoprotei; order Acidilobales; family Acidilobaceae; genus Acidilobus; species uncultured Acidilobus sp. JCHS. Next base: position 74,625 of record AYMD01000009.1, read on the forward strand.
GAGACCCTGCTCACCTCGTCGAGGCCTACCTGGTTCAGCCAGGACTCGTGGGGACCCATGGTAGTAGGCCGAGACGTGATAAATGACGAGACTGGGGTCGTAATAGGGGAAGAGGTTGAGGGCCCCGGCAACCTTGTGATCCTCAGGTGGCCTGATGGCTTCAGGGTTCACCTTGGGGCCTTCGGGCCCACCGGGAGAGGGAAGACGGTCTTGCTCACAGGCCTGGCCTCGCAGCTCGTCTCGCTCTCGCACACGTTCGGCGACCCGACGGCCATTGTCGTCGTGGACCCCAAGGGCGACCTCGCTGACCTGCTGAGGGGCGTCGCTGACTCATACATAACTCCGTCCCAGGGCTCCTGCGTCCCCATAAGGAGGGTTGACGGCGTCGCTGAGAAGCTTGTGGAGAGCGCGAGAGAGACCGGGGAAGGCGCCGAGGTCCCGCTGTGCGTGGGCTCAGGCCTCAGCCCAGCGGGCCTCGTAGTCTACGACCTAAGGGGGTTACCCAATGAGCTGAGGAACGTCTACGGGTCCCTGATAGTGAGCTCGATAGCCCTCGAGGCCAGCGAGAGGGGGCTGAGGGGAAGGGTCGTGCTGATCCTGGACGAGGCCTGGAGGTTTGCTAAGGGCTCAGCTGTCCACCTAGAGTTCGCCCTGAGGGAGGGGAGGAGCAAGGGCCTCTACGTGATCTATGCCACCCAGCTGCCGACAGACGTCGGGAGGCCCATAGTTGACAACACTGGCTACAAGCTCGTCTTCGGCGGCTTCACGAACACTTACGTTGAGATGGGGGCCCAGCTGGGCCTCGACAGGCCTGAGCTCCTTAGGTCGCTTCCTGTAGGCGAGGCCCTGATGGTCGACGAGGTCGGCAGGGCAAGGCACGTTAAGGTCCTGGACTTCTCCAAACCGTTTAAAAACCTCGCCCGCCTCGCAGGTGAAGGCGAGGGCGTCAGATCAGATGGGGAAGAGCCTAAGGCAGCAGAGGGCAGGAAAGGGGTCACCGACCTTCAGGAACCCAGACCACATACACCCAGGCCCAGCTAAGTACCCGCCGCTGAGCGACAAGACCCTTGAGGGGGTCATTAAGGAGCTTGTCCACGACCCAGGCAGGTACGTTCCCCTGGCCCGCGTCGTTCTGGCTGACGGCACCGAGTTCCTGACGCCGGCCGCCGAGGGCACCTACGTGGGCCAGAGGGTCATGGTGGGGCCAGACGCCGAGCCCTCCTTCGGCAACGTGCTGCCTCTCTCCAAGATACCCGAGGGCACCCCTGTCTTCAACTTAGAGCTCAGGCCGGGGGACGGGGGCAGGATCGCCAGGAGCTCAGGCAGCTACGCGATAGTCCTGAGCAAGTCGGACTCCAAGGTCAAGGTCCTCCTCCCGAGCAAGAGGGAGAAGGAGCTCGACGGGAGGTGCAGGGCCACCATAGGCGTCCCAGCAGGGTCCGGCAGGCTTGAGAAGCCCCTGTTGAAGGCAGGCGCCAGCTTCTACAAGTACAGGGTCAAGGGCACTAAGTGGCCAACTGTGAGGGGCGTGGCCATGAACGCCGCCAACCACCCGTTCGGAGGCGGCTCCCACCAGCACGAGGGAAGGCCTACAGCCGTCTCCAGGAACACGCCCCCAGGAAGGAAGGTGGGCCACATAGCCGCCAGGAGGACAGGCAGGAGGAAGCGTTAGCTCTGCTGCCCCTCCAGCTCCGCAACCTTCCTCGCTATGGCTATGACCTTCTGGGCCACCTCCTCAGCGCTCCTGCCGAACACGAAGGCCCCTGGCTCCTTGCCGAAGTCGCCATAGTCGTAGATCACGTCGACGGGTCCCCCTGACCTCTCTAGGGCCCTCCTAATGCCCCAAGGTATTGACCCTCCCTCGGCCTCCTTGACCTCCTTAGGCTCCTCGCGCCTGTCATAGTATGAGGTCCTGAGCCCCAGCGAGTGAACGGCCTTAGCTATTAGGTCGTTGAGGGCTATGTTGGCGGCCGCCCTGTACTCGGGGTAGAGCTCCATGAACGTGAGGATCGCCCTGGCCACGTGGCTTGAGGCGCCAGGCCTCGGATCGCCGTGTATCACCAGCCTGTCCCTGAACCTCGTTATCCTCCCTGGCACGGCAATTACGTCATCTGTCGACCTTGAGTACGGGGACTCTACGGCCACCCCAAAGTTCATAGATATCTCTGGCACCAGCCTGCTGACCTCACGCTCGTTCTGCTTAAGGGCCTCCAGCACCCTCTCAAGCTCCTCTATTGCCAGGTACCTCTGGGCCGGCACGTAAAGCCAGGCAACCGGGTTGACCGGGCCGTGGCCCTTGCCAAGCCTTAGGCCATAGTCTATGGCAACCGTTACGAGCTCCTTGGCCTTGGCCACCGCGTCAGGCACGCTCAAGCCCTTGGCCAGGAACGCCGCTATGGCGGCGGAGAAGGAGCACCCAGTCCCATGTGTTGTCGTGGTTTCAATCCTCCTGGCCCTGTACTCGTAGAAGCCGCCGTTATAGTACATCACGTCCACTGACTCGGGCCCCGAGAGGTGGCCACCCTTCACTACAACCGCCTGGGCCCCTGTCATATCAGCTATGGCCTTAGCTGCCCTCCTGGCAGAGTCCACGTCAACGACCTTAACCCCTGAGAGCCTCTCGGCCTCAGGAGCGTTGGGGGTCACAACGGTAGCCCTGGGCAGGAGCTCCCTAACTAACGCCTCTATGGCGTCATCCTTGAGCAGCTGGGCTCCGCTCTTAGCGATCATCACAGGGTCTACCACTAACGGGAAGTCGTAGGACCTCAGCTCGGCGGCCACGGCGCTCACAATCTCCCTGTTGCTCAGCATCCCCGTCTTAGCGGCGTCAACCCCCATGTCCTCATGGACGACCCTTATCTGAAGCCTCACCATGTCAGGCGAGACGTCATAGATGCCGGCCACCTCGTAGGTGTTCTGGGCCGTGACGCTGGTCACGGCCAGCGTGCCGTGGACGCCCGCCACCGCAAAGGTCTTCAGGTCAGCGGCTATCCCAGCGCCTCCCCCGCTGTCAACGCCCGCTATGGTCATGGCCACGGGCAAAGGCTTACCCGCCCTCATGCCCCCTCACCATCTCAAGGGCCCTGAAGAACAGGGGCCAGAAGGGGTCCTGCCCGGGCTGCCGTATAAGCCTTTCAGAGCCGTCATCAACCAGGTAGACCCCTTTGCCCTCGACGACCTCGCCTATGACCGCGGCCTCTATGCCCCTTGACCTGAGGAGCTCCAGGGCCCTGTCCTCGAGGCCCCTCCTGACGGCGGCTATCAGCGTCCCCTCGCTGATTGACGCGAAGGGGTCCACCTTAATCCCCGTGAGCTCCGAGAAGGCCTCTAAGACCTTCATTACGTCGTCCCTTACGAAGAGCTTCTCCCTGAAGACCCTTATGGAGACCCCGCTCGCCTCAGCTACGTCGTTGAGCGCTCCCCAGACGCCGTACTCGGTCGCGTCGTGCATCGCCGTCACGCCGTCCCTTAGGCCAAGCTGGGCCAGGGTGAGGGCGTCGTCGACTACTGACTGAAGCCAGAAGATCTCCTGGGCCCTCCTCGCGAACTCCTTGCCGTAGCGCCTCTCAAGGACCTCAGGGAACATTGAGGCCAGTATGCCCGCGGTCTCAACGGCGGCCCCCTTAGTCATTATCACGACGTCACCAGGCCTCGCCATGGCTGAGGTCACGAAGTGGTCCCTCTTGGTGACGCCGACCATGACAGCCCCTCCTATCATGGGGTAATCAATTCCTCCGTACCTCCCCGTGTGGCCGGCCACTATCGTAATCCCAAGCCTCCTGCACTCGTTATGTATTGCCCTCCAAAGCCTCTCGAGCTCCTCGTCAGTCATCCTCAGGGGCAGGTTTAGGTCAATGAAGAGGTACCTCGGCGGGACCCCTGAGACCGCCACGTCGCTGGCCAGTATGTGGACTGCGAACCAGGCGCTCTTCTCCCACCCGTACTCAGGCACCACGTAGACCGGGTCCACCTCGAATACGAGGTCATAGTCACCGACCCTCACGACCCCAAAGTCGACGCCAAACTGAGGCCCCACTATTACTGAGGCGTCCTCGGCCCCCAGGTTTGGAAATATGACCCTCTCGAAGAGCCCCCTGTTCACCTTACCTATGACTGGTGCTGCCATGAGGCCACCTCATTACCACTGTAAGTAGTAACAGGGCCATTAAAATGCCTTGCTATAAAAGTCAAAGGCTTTAGCTCAATGCTATGAGCCCACTAAGTGGGCAGGCCTCTGTCAGCGCCCGTTTAGATAACCTCCTTTAAAGGCCTCCAACATTACAGCGAAGCGACTTGAGGCCAAAGGCGCTTTACGTGAGCTCCAGCGTCGGCCTGGGCCACGTGACGAGGGACTATAGGCTCTCCCGCCTCCTTGACTGGGCTGACATCACGTGGCTCACGGCAGGCAGAGCGCTTGACTACCTGAGGGCGAGGGGCGAGAGTGTTCACGAGCTGTCATATGAGCTGAGGAGCCTGGGCGACTCACTGATGAACGTAATAAGGGGCTGCAGGGTAACTTACTCGCCCCTTGGCCTCCTGAGGCTCTACAAGGACCTCAGGCACAACGCTGACCTGGTCAGGGACCACCTTGACCTAGAGGCCTATGACCTGGTTATAGGCGATGAGCCCTGGGAGCTCATGATGAGCGGCCTGAAGGTCCCTGAGAGATCTGTCCTGATAACTGACATAACGTCCCTGGGCAGCTCAGACAACCTCATAATGAGGAGGGTGAACTCCTGGATCAGGGCTAAGTTCCTTCAGTTCAGGCTCAGGTTTAACGTCAGCCTCTGGGACAGGGCCGAGGGCTTCCTGTCGCCCGGCCAGCTGGCGACCCATGAGGCCTACCCGACGCCAAGTGACGACGATCTCATCGTGATAAACCTGGGCGGCACCGACGCAGGGAACTCGGCAGCTGAGGCCATATCAGCCCTGCTCGAGGCCAGGGGGCTCAGGACAGCGATAATAGGCGGCCGCAGCTTCAGGCCGAACCCTGTTGACGTGATAGCCAGCGCGAGGGCCCTCGTGACCCTGGCTGGCTACTCAAGCCTCGTGGAGGCCTCGATGCTCAGGAAGAGGGCCGTCATACTGAAGATAGGCGGCCACTTCGAGCATGAGGAGAACGCCAGGGTCTTCGAGGGGAGGAGCGGGTACAGAGTCCTGAGCTGCGACAGGGCGACGCCAGAGGAAGTGTACAGGGCGTTAAGCGAGGTCCTCGGTGAAGAACCTGACCCGCCGGCCGTTAAGGACTCAGCGCAAGAGATAGCGTCCATGATAAGGAGGCTGACTAAATAATGGCGTCAGCCTTAACTGAGCGGGCTTATGCTAAGGGATTTTTAGTTAAGTCGACGCTACCAGCGCGGTGCTGAACTTGGGGCTGACCGAGCAGGACCTCGTGGCGGCCTTCTATGAGATGGTTACGACCGCCGCCACGAGCATCCCTGAGGACGTCTATAAGGCCCTGAGGGAGGGTTACGAGAGGGAGACCAACCCCATCGCCAAGAGGCAGTTAGGGGCCATACTGAAAGATATAGAAATCGCCTGCAGCCGTAAGGTACCTATATGTCAGGACACCGGCACACCCTACTTCTTCTTCGAGATGGGGGAGAACTTCCCGCTCAGGCTGGGCGCCGTGAGGGCCGCCGTGGAGGCCGTGAGGAGGGCCACAAAGGACGGCTACCTGAGACCTAACGCCGTGGACCCCTTCTACAAGAAGAACAGCGGTGACAACACTGGCAGGTACATACCGTGGATACACATAGACCTGGTCGAGGGCGACCAGCTGAGGGCGTGGTTCATGACTAAGGGGGGAGGGAGCGAGGCGCCGGCCACGCTGATAATGAGCGAGCCCATACTAGGCTTCGAGAAGCTGAAGTCAGGCGTCATAGACACCATAGTCAAGTACGGCCCCCTGCCCTGCCCCCCTGTCATAGTTGGGGTAGCTGTGGCCGCAGGGGCCGACATAGCCCTGACGCTGGCGAAGAAGGCCCTCCTGAGGCCCATACGCGAGAGGAACCCTGACCCCAACATAGCTAAGCTGGAGGTGGAGTTGCTCAATGCGCTCAACAAGCTAGGCCTCGGCCCCCACGGCTTCGGGGGAGGCGTGACGGCCCTTGACGTGAAGATAGACTACGCCTACAGGCACCCGGCCACGTTCGCCATAGGCATAGTAACTAGCTGCTGGGCCACGAGGAGGGCCTCGGCCATAATAAGGCCTGACGGCAGCTGGGAGCTGACAAGTAAGCACATTAGGTACGTCGGGGGTGGATGCACCCTATGAGCGCCAGGGAGTTCCACCTCAGGACCCCGCTCTCGGACTCCGACGTAGAGAGGCTCAGGATAGGCGACATAGTTTACCTCAGCGGCACCGTCGTCACGGCCAGGGACGAGGCCCACGAGCTGGCCCTTGAAATACTGAGGTCGGGAGGCCAGCTGCCGGTCGACCTGAGGGGGCTCGCGCTCTACCACTGCGGGCCCGTAGCGGTGAAGCAGCCTGACGGCAGCTGGAAGGTCATAGCGGCCGGGCCCACGACAAGCATGAGGATGGAGAGCGTTGAGCCTGAATTCATAGAGAGGACCGGGGTGAAGATGATAATAGGCAAGGGCGGCATGGGCCCGAGGACCGCTGAGGCCATGAGGAAGTTCAAGGCCGTCTACGCCGTCTTCACCGGCGGCGCGGGGGCGCTGGCAGCCGAGGCCATAAAGTCTGTTAAGGCCGTCCACTGGCTTGACAAGCTTGGCATGGCTGAGGCCATGTGGGTCTTTGAGGTCGAGGAGTTCGGCCCCCTGACGATAACGATAGACAGCACCGGGGCCAACTACTACGAGACGAGGCTGAGGGAGGTAGCTGAGAACGCGAGGGCCGTCAAGAGGGAGCTGGGGCTTCCAGCCGAGGAGTGAGCCCGCCAGTAAGGGACCTCTTCACTAGGGCGTAAGCTAACGACCTGGCAGTCCCAGCGGCCTCGCCTGGCACCCCGCTGAGCCCTATCAGGTGGTCAACCCTGCCCCTCAGGAGCAGCTCCATGGCCTCGCCAGGGCTAAGACCCCTGCTCTCCAGGTAGAACAGCTGGTCCCCCGGCAGCCTGTACTGGGCGGCCCTATGGGAGGCCACGTTAACGTCACCTGTCTCTATCCTCATCATAGGCATCGTGTAGGCCCTCGCCTGCTCGTCAAGCAGGAGCGCCTCCACGATGAACCTTGACGAGGAGCCCGCTGCCTGAGGCGTCAGGATCGCCGTGCCCCTGACGGAGACTAGCGAGGGGCCGGAGGCTACGCCGAGCCCGTAGACGTCGGCGGAGGAGTCCCTGCCCCCCTGAACTGTATCTACCAAGTTGTCAACTCTGGCGGCGCCCCATGAGAACGTGAGGGAGGCGTGCGTGAGCCTCGACCGAGCCGCCATCACCGTCTGCTCATCGACCCTCTCAACGGCCGAGGGCGAGGCAACCACAAGCGAGGAGAGGGAGGCCCTGACGCCGACGGCCCTCCTGATGAGATAGGCCGTGGGCCACCTGGGGTCGGGCTCCGCCACTATGAGGACGCTCGCCCTGGCGCCTTCCTTGACCTTCACCTCAACGCCTGTCGAGCCCGGGGCGCCCCTGGGCGCGTATATTATGACGTCAGCCTCGGCCCTCTCAGGCACGTTGATGACTAGGTGCTGTGAGGCCCAGGCCTCGCCCGTTGGCCTGCAGAGGGCCACCCTGAGCCTGCCCTTGGCATCAACTAGGTGAGCGCCCTCAAGCCTAGCCACGTGCTCGCTGTAGAGCCTGGAGGCCCTCAGGTCAAGGAGCGTCTCGTCAATGTCGTAGTTGTAGTCGGACCCGCAGGGCCCAAGGACTAGGTCCCACTTCCCCCTGGGCCTCTCATAGCTCACCTGGCCCGGCCTGTCAAGGACCTCCTCAAAGCTCCTCCAGTCCGTGTAGTACTTGGTCACCGGCGAGTCTGCGACCTTCTGCCACGGCGTCACCTTTGAGTACTCGAGCGCCCTCGCCCTCAGCTTGTTCACAGCCTTTCACCCAACTGAGCCGAGCTCGCTGAACTCGAGCTCTATGACCTTCAGCAGTATGCTTACGGTCTCCAGCGGCAGGCCCCTCAGGACGTCCCTTATGAAGCCGCTCACTATCATGGCCTTGGCCTCCCCCTCCTTCACCCCCCTTGAGGCAAGGTAGAAGAGCTGGTCCTCCCCCAGGCGCCCAACCGTGGCCTCATGGGTTACCTCAGCTGTAGGCTCGTCTACCTCGTTCCTCGGCAACGTGTAAGCCCTGCTCTCCTTGTCAAGTATTAGGCTGTCACACTGGACGTGGGACAGGCTGTTGGTAGCGCCTCTCAGGACCTTGACGAGGCCCCTGTAGGTGGCTATGCCGCCGCCGGAGCTTATGCTCTTAGATATTATCAGGCTCCTAGTGTTCGGCGCCGCGTGGATCGCCTTAGCGCCCACGTCCTTTATCTTGCCCGGGCCGTTAGCTATGCCTATCGATATGTTCTTCGTCCTGGCCCCTGGGCCCTTGAGCACCGTGGTGGGGTAAGTTAAAGTTATCCTGCTCCCTATGCTCCCCTCGACCCACTCCACGCTGGCTTCCTCCTCCGCTATGGCCCTCTTGTTGTTGAAGTTTACGATGCTGCCGCTCCAGTTCTGTATAGTGGTGAAGTGGACCTCAGACCTCCTCTTAGCATATATTTCCACCATCCCGTCGTGAAAGCTGAACTTCTTGAGCACCGGCGCGGCGCAGCCCTCTATGAAGTGCATGTAGCTCCCTTCGTCGGCGACTATGAGGGTGTGCTCAAACTGGCCCTCCATCTCGCCGCCTATCAGGAAGAACGCCTCGACAGGGTTGATGACCTTGGTCCCAGGCGGAAGGTAGACGAAGGCCCCTCCGCTCCAGAGGGCGTAGTGAAGGGCTGCGAACTTGTGATCAGCCATGGGGAAGACCCTGCCGAAGTACTCCTTTACGAGGTCTGGGTACCTCTTGACGGCCTCGTCCATTGACAGGAAGACCACGTTCTTTTTCTTCAGCTCCTCCTTCACCCTCGTTATCACGTTCTCGCTGTCGAAGACTGCCGTGAGGCCCGAGAGGACCTTGGCCTCAGCCTCAGGCAGGCCAAGCTTGGCGTAGGCGTCCCTCAGCCAGTCGGGGAGCTGGTCCCAGCTCTCTGCGGCCTCCACCTTAGGCCTCACGTAGGCAGCTATCTCATCGAGGTCAACGCTCTCAACGCCCTCAAGCCAGTTAGGCGCCGGCAGCTTCTCGAAGGTCTCAAGGGCCCTGAGCCTGAGAAGCCTCATCCACTCGGGCTCGCCCTTAGACCTAGAGATCTCCTCGATTAGGTCCCTCGATATCCTGCCCCTTATCTCAACCTCCTTAGGATACGGCATCACCCTGCCGAGCACGCTCCCCTCGCTCAGCTCTATTACCTCGCGTAGCTCCCTCTCCCTCGCCACCCTGACCGGCTCGCCCATTTACGACACCCCCTTCAGGAACGACTCGTAGCCCTCCTTGAGGACCCTCCTGACGAGCTCGTAGTCCCCCTCGGCCACTATGCGGCCCCTGTTAAGGACATACGCCCTGTCAGGCCTCACGAAGTCCGCTATGCTGGCCTGGTGAGTTATCACAAGGACGCCCACCCCTGACCTCTTCATCTCAGCTATGGCCTCACCTATGACCTTTATGCCGTCAACGTCCAGGCCGCTGTCCGGCTCGTCGAAGATGGCGTACCTTGGGTTCATGGCTAGGACCTGCAGGACCTCGGACCTCTTCCGCTCTCCCCCGCTGAAGCCCACGTTCACCTCCCTCTCCAACATCTCGTCGCTCAGCCCCAGCTGCCTGGCCTTGGCCCTGGCCCATGAGAGGAACCTGGGGTCAACGTAGCTCAGGTCAAAACCCTTGACCCTTAAGGCGTTTATCATGTTCAGGAGGTAGCTGAGCCTCACGCCAGGCACCTCAACAGGCGACTGGAAGGCGAGGGCGAGCCCCTTGAGGGCCCTTTCATAGGCTGGCAGCCCGGTCAGGTCAACCCCGTCGAGCTCTATTGAGCCCTTCGTAACCTTGTACCTGGGGTGACCCATAACGGCGTAGGCCAGCGTGGTCTTGCCACTGCCGTTGGGGCCCATTAAGACTACGGCCTCGCCCCTCTCAACTCTTAGGGTTACTCCCCTCAGCACCTCCTTGCCCTCAACCTCTACGTGAAGGTCGCTGACGCTCAATGGCATCTCTAAGGCCCATTTCTTTAACGCAGTTAAAGTTTAAAAGCACGTGTCCAGTACAAGGGGGAAGACCTCACCCTTCAAGGCGAGAAGGAGGTCTGTGAGAGCTCAAGCGCTTCTGCACGTGCCTAGCTATAGCCTCCGCGCAGCTGATGGCCACTGATGGCTTCCTAGTGGGCAACCTCGTACTCACTGTAGGCCACGCTTCGACAAAATGGTCTTGACTAAGAACCTCGAGCTCAGCACATAATTGACCTCAAGGCGGCCTTTAATAGTTTGGACAAAATAATAATTATACAAACCCTTTTAAGGCAGCGTAAAGTGATATATCAGCAGAAAAGGCTTAGTGGTGTCAGGCTTGCGGGGCTATAAGGTAGTCCTGACGGCTGAAGGCGCCACAGCAAGTGACACGCTGGGGGCTAGCGTCGCCGGCTTCATAAGCGCCCTGCCTGACACCTACATAAAGCCCGTCATAAGGAAGCTCTACTTCAGGGTCCCCTCAAAGGACGGCAGGGCCCTGAGGGCCCCCTACGGCCTCGCCAAGGTGGAGGCCTCGCTCGTGCAGAGTGGCGTCGTCAGCAGGGATGACGTAGTTATAGCCAGCCCCTATGAGCTTGAGAAGGTCATAGGTCCTGAGACGAAGGTCCTGGGAATTTACGTCATGGACCCCCTCGGCCTCAGCTTTGGGAGCGGCATAACCTACTGGATACTCAGGCTCGCAGGCCTTCCCTATAGGGGCATTCCGTTCATAGCGAGGTCCTTCCTTGACGTGATAACGCACCCGGCCGTGAAGGCCCACAGGAGCCACCTTAAGGTAGTTGTCGGGGGGCCGGCCACATGGCAGCTTACTGATACGGGCTACCACAGGAAGCTCGGCATAGACCTGGTCTACGAGGGAGAGTTCGAGAGCCTTGGCCCTTCAGTCTTCAGGAGGCTCCTGGCCAGTGAAAGCCTACCCCCCGTGATATCGGCTCCGCCGGCCAAAATTGAGGACGTGCCAACCATACTGACTCCCTCGAACGGGGGAATAGTAGAGGTCACGAGGGGCTGTGGCAGGGGCTGCACGTTCTGCACGCCTAACCTAAGCGGCGCCATAAAGTCGTTCCCCTTCGAGGGCCACATAGAGAAGGAGATAAGGCTCAACATAGAGGTCGGCAAGATGAAGGACGTAAACTTGCACAGCGACGAGTTCTTCAGGTACGGGGCTAAGGGCATAGAGCCAGACCCTGACAAGGTGATAGAGCTGACCAGGAAGGCCTACAGGCTGGTCAAGTCCTATGGCGATGACTACACTATATCAACAGACTTCACCACCGCAGCGGTCGTAGTCTACAAGCCCAAGATGGTTGAGGAGGTGGCCCAGTACATAAATGAGGGGGGAAGGTGGACGTTCATAGAGATGGGCATAGAGACGGGCTCGCCTAGGCTGATAAGGAGGCTCATGCCTGGCAAGCCCCTGCCCTTCAAGCCAGAGCAGTACCCTGAGATAGTTGAGGAGGGCATAGGCATACTTAACGACAACAGGTGGGTCGTAGTCGGGACGATGATAGTTAACCTGCCGGGCGAGACCGAGGACGACGTGATCAAGGACCTGGAGCTCCTGGACAGGATAAAGCGCCTCAGGGTCATAACGTTCCCGCTGCCCTTCATACCCATGGGCGCCCTCAGGAGGACCTACTTCACCATGCTTGACCGGATGATACTGGACCCCGTGAGGGGTGAGTTCATACTGAGGGCCCTGGAGAAGGCCTTCAGTGAGGCCGCTAGAGACATGAACCTGGCCGTGGAAAAGATGGAGAACCCGCTCTATAAGGTCGTAATCAGCTGGCTGGGCGAGAGGCTCGCCCACATGCTTGTTGAGAGGTACAGGGAGGCATTGAGAGAGCTGGCTTCCAGGCGGCTCAGGCCCTATGAGCCTCAGGCCGAGGCCGCCCTCAGGATATCGACGGTCAAGCCCTAACGTTATAAGGGAGCAAGGCCTGCCCCCCTAGGGTTACAACGTGGTACGCGCAAATGAGGACATAGCCAGAAAAGTGGCCGACGTCGCAAGGCTCCTCTACGTGAGGGGCCTCGTTCAGGTCAAGGGAGGCAACGTCAGCTTTTACGACAGGCCTGAGGGGCTCCTGTACATAACACCGACAGGGGTCCCGAGGCACACGATCAGGGAAGACGATATAGCCATTATGAAGATCGACGGCACGGTCCTGGTGGGCACCCCAAGCAGTGAGTACAGGCTCCACCTGTCAATCTACAGGTCTATCGAAGAGGCCGTCGCGGTGGTGCATGCTCACCCAGCTGACGTGATAGCCCTCTATGAGGCGGGCCTCAGAATATCAGCTGACATAATGACTGAGGCGTCGATAAGGGTCGGCTGCGTGACAGATGTGCCGCCCCTAACCCCAGGCTCAGAGGAGTTGGCGTCTGCCACTGCAGAGGCGCTCAAGGCTAGCGGCTGCAGGGCCGCCGTCCTAAAGAGGCACGGCGTCGTGACCTACTCCACCCGCGACGTTTATGAGGCCCTGGACGCCGCTGAGGCCCTCGCCGACGCGGCCAGGGTTATCCTGTTCTCACGCCTCATAGGTAGCTGACGGCTCCCCGCCCTAAGGGGCGGGGGCTCTGCGCCCACTGGGGCCTTCCCATCACCTCTCAGGCCCCACGGGCGCGGCATCACTGCTCAGGCCCCGCCGTCAGCCTCGGGGAGGCGCGGGCTCACGGCCTGCTAAGCTCGCCTGCGCCCAACTCTGCAACAAAGTTGAAGCAAAGGCCTATAAACGCTCATATCCTCCCTGCCCTGAAGGGTGAGGCCTCTTCCTTGGGGGTGAGCTCAGCCTCCAGGGGTCCCGTGATACACGGCGTCCCTCCACACGGCGTCCCATATCTCCTGCTCGCTCAGGGTTATGTTCTTGATAAGCGCCGTGTAAACCTGCCTGAGGACTGCATGGTGGAAGCTTTCATCCCTTAGGAGCATGTCAACGAGGAAGGAGAGGGCTGGGTCATTCTTTATTAGGTCATCCGACTTGAGCCTATTGAGCTCCTCTATGCTCTCAGACTCCATGCTTATGTGCTTCTCTATGTCCTTTAGCACAGAGGTTGACTCCGCCTCATCTATGAGGTTTGGGTTGAGCAGGAGGACTGCCATGGTCTCGTAGATCTTAGAGTGCTTGATCGAGTCCTGGGAGACGGCATCTATTATTAACCTCACGACGGGGTTCATCGAGCGGCTGGCGGTGTTGTTAAGGAGCTGGGCGTACTCAAGCTCCCTCTTGGCCTCTTGCCTGAAGTACTCAGCCAGCTCCCTTCTCTTAAGGTGCTCGGAGACCGCCATTTCTCCTTACGCCTCTCAGCAGTCCACCTTACAGGTATAAAAAGGAGCACAAAAGAACCGATGATACCGTGAAAGGGTCCCTCACTTGAGGCTCGTGGATCTTCATGAGGACATAGGGTACTGGTACGCCAGAGGGCTTGACTTCGAGTCAGGGAGCGCGCCCTCAACCCTTGAGAAGCTGAGGGCCCTAGACGACGTAATAGTCGTTGGAGTGATATTCCCCGCTACCGGCAGGCCCAGGTATGACCTGACCCTCAGCACACTGCTCTCAGAGCTCAAGTACTTCCTTAGGCTTGAGAGGGAGGGCAAAGTCAAGATAGTGAGGACCAAGGCTGACCTCTCCGTAAAGGGGGTCAAGATCATCATCGGCATTGAGGGCACAGACGCCCTGACCGAGCCTAACGACCTGCTGTGGCTGTTCAACGCCGGGGTCAGGGTCGTTGGGCTCACGTGGAACTACAGCACCAGGTTTGCGGCGTCCTGTATGTCAAAGAACGACTACGGGCTCACCGACCTAGGCGAGGAACTAGTGAAGCTGGCCAATGACCTTGGAGTTATAATAGACGTCTCCCACGCCTCTCAGAGGGCCGCCATGGAGGCTGCAACCCTCAGCAGGAGGCCCGTTATAGCCTCCCACAGCAACGCCAAGGGCCTGAAGGAACACACGCGTAACCTCAAAGACGAGGTGATAAAGACCATAGCCGACAGGGGCGGCGTTATTGGTATCACGTCGATACCTGACACCCTTCCATCGAATGACGTCCACGGGATCGCCAGGGTGGCCCACTACATAGGTGAAAGGTTCGGATGGGAGCACGTGGCCCTGGGCACGGACTTCCTTGGCCTTGAGAGGTACCCAGAGGGCTTCTCTGACCTGTCTCACATACAGACGCTCACGGGCCTCCTCGGGCCCCACGCAGACCTGGTCCTGTGGCACAATGCCTACAGGGTCATTCAAGAGGTCCTGCCGGCCTGACAAAATGATGTTAAGCCTCGCCCTTACAGGGCAGGGGAGGAGGCCAGTCTGGTTCACCTTCAGGGTTTTAGCCTCACGGGGCCCAGCCTTAACAGGCCTTGAGGAACCCTAAGGCTAAGGGGACGAGGGCCGAGAACGAGCTGGCGAACATCCTCTGGGAGGAGGGGTTCGCCGTTGTCAGGGGGCCCTCGAGCGGAGGAGGCTCAAAGAAGAGGTTCCAGCCCGACCTGGTCGCCGTAAGGGACGGAGCTGTCATAGCGATCGAGGTCAAGGCCAGGTCTGACGAGGGCCCCATCTACATAGAGGCCGAGCAGGTCCTAGGCCTGACAGAGTTCGCCAGGAGGGCCGGCGGAAAGGCCTTCATAGCCTACAGGGCCAAGGGGGGCGAGTGGAGGTTCCACCCGGTTGAGGGGCTTCAGCCGACGGGCTCCTCCTTCAAGATCGAGGACCCCCTTAAGGGCCTGAGGCTCAGGGACTTCCTGGAGCTCATCCTGAGGAGGCACAAGGACCTCTCTGATTACATGCAGGACGGAGCCGTTAAGTCATAGCTTGTTAAATACGTTCCTGGCCTAATACTTAACAACAGCTGAGGCCCCTTAGTTCGTGAGAGGGAGAGCCTGTTGTCCAAGCAGATAGAGTGCCAGTATGAGGAGGGACCCCTCGGCAGAAGGATCGTAGTTCCTAAGGGCCTTGATAACGTCATAGTTGACGTAACTAACATAAGCGGCGTCGACCCCACCGGGAAGGCCACAATATACCGCGGCTACACCATTGACGACATAGGTGAGCACGCCGACTTCTACGAGGCCGCCTTCCTTATACATTATGGCCACCTGCCCAACGAGAGCGAGTACAAGGAGTTCAAGAACAGGCTCGACTCCTACAGGGCCCAGATACCTGAGAAGCTTATAGATGCCCTCAAGCTGGTCCCGGCCACCCACCCAATGTACTACGCCCAGTTCGCCTACAACCTCATGGGCCAGTTCTTCGCCCCCGAGTGGCCCCAGAAGGCCTCCTTCGAGTTCCTCGAGGAGCACGCCATGAGGCTGATAGCCCTCACGCCCTTCATATTCGCCGCCGCCTGGCACCTCCCAAGGGACGGCGTCCTGCTGAGGCCTGACCCCAGCCTGCCCCACGCTAAGGACGCGCTCAGGATGATCCTAGGCCGCATGCCAACAGACGCGGAGGCCAGGGCCTTCGAGGCGACCCTCGTGCTTTACATGGATCACGGCTTCAACGCGAGCACCTTCACCGTCAGGGTCGCGGCCAGCACGCTGACTGACATCTACAGCGCTGCCGCCGCTGGCGTGGCCTCTCTGAAGGGGCCGCTCCACGGAGGCGCCAACGAGCAGGCCATAAAGTGGCTGCTTGAGGCCAAGGCGCAGGCGGAGAGCAAGGGCGTGCCCTTCGACCAGTACGTTGAGCAGTACATCCTTGACAAGCTTGCCAAGAAGGAGCTGATCATGGGCTTCGGGCACAGGATCTACAAGATGCACGACCCGAGAACCGACGTCGCTAAGAAGTTCATACTGCAGTTCAAGGACGGCGAGATGTGGGTCAAGGTGCTTGCTAAGGCTGAGGAGGTAATGTGGAGGGAGAAGAAGCTGCCGGCCAACATAGACCTCTACACGGGAGTGCTGTACTATCAGCTCAACATCCCGGTCCCGATGTACACGCCCATATTCGCCATGGGCAGGATAGTCGGCTGGACGGCCCACTACATAGAGCAGTTCCTCAACAACAGGATCATAAGGCCTGACGAGAAGTACGTGGGGCCCACAGACCTCAAGTACGTCCCTATCGACCAGAGGAAGTAATTTTTTAATAAATTA
The DNA here is from genome assembly GCA_000495735.1 of uncultured Acidilobus sp. JCHS. Taxonomy (NCBI): domain Archaea; kingdom Thermoproteati; phylum Thermoproteota; class Thermoprotei; order Acidilobales; family Acidilobaceae; genus Acidilobus; species uncultured Acidilobus sp. JCHS. Next base: position 90,950 of record AYMD01000009.1, read on the forward strand.
TTTTTTAATAGTTCTCTAGCACCCTCAGGCTAACGGCCATCCCTATAGTGACGAAGACCACTGCTACGCCGAGCAGTATAGCCCAGTCCTCAACTATGTTAAAGCTGTGTAGGCCAAGCAGGTTATACCTAACTATGTCAACAGTGTAGGTTATTGGGTTGAACTTGGCTATGTCCTGTAGCCACGAGGGCATCTGGCTCAGCGGGAAGAGGGCCGGCGAGGCGAACATCAGGGGCAGGTTTACCAGGTTAACTATAGAGAACATTATCTCCTGGTTGTCAACGGAGAACCCTACGGCCTCGAACATGCTTATGAAAGAGATGCTTAGCAGGGCTATGGCGACCCCTGCCTCAACCAGGTTCAGGGCGTTGAAGTGGAGGCTGAATCCCAGAGCTATAGCTATCACCAGGAGAACGGTCTCGTAGAAGAACGTCCTTATCAGTGTGGCCACCATCTTGGCGAAGAATATGCTTGACCTAGGGGCCGGCGTCATCCTGAGCCTGTTCATGCTGCCCAGCCTCTTCTCAAACACTATGTTGACGCCCCCGAAGACTGCCTGGAAGAAGGCGAAGACGACAAGCATGCCGGTGGTGAGGTAGGAAAAGTAGTCAGTGGTCCCAAACAGCCTGAGCAGCGTCTGGTCGACGTACTGCTTGACTATGGCAGTGTTGATGGCCTGTACGCCTGTGGCTGAGAACATGTTGACGAAGTTCAGGCTCTTGCCGAACAAGGCAAGCCAGGCCATGGGGGTTACTAGGGATATGAAAAATGACCCCCTCCTGCCCACCCACTTCTTGAGCTCCCTCTCCACAAGCACTGCAGTCTCCCTTATCATGATCTCACCGCCCTCATCAGCCTCCTGAACTTAAAGGCATCAAAGGACTCCTCCTCCCTGAGCCCGTGGCCCGTCAGCTCCAGGAACACCTCCTCCAGGTTCGGCCTCACCACCCTCAGCTCAGCAACGTTGAAATTTGAGAGCAGCTTTATGATCTGTGGCATGGCCTCAGCTGAGGACTCCACCTTTATGACAACATGCCCGTCTATCTCCTTTACATCATTGAACTCCCTTGAGAGGACCTCAAGGGCCTTCGCGACCTCAGCGTCGTTCTTGAGCTTAACGTAGATCCTGTCCCCCTTAACCTTGGCCTTTAGGTCCTCTGGCGTCCCTTCGGCCACTATATGGCCATGATCTATTATAGCCACCCTGTCGGAAAGCTCCTCGGCCTCCTCCATGTAATGGGTGGTCAGTATTATCGTGACTCCCTCCTTCTTCAGCGCCCTCACCAGGTCCCATATGTGTCTCCTGCTCTGTACGTCAAGCCCTACCGTTGGCTCATCCAGGAAGAGGACCTTTGGGTCGTGCACTATGCTCATCGCTATCTCAAGTCTCCTCCTCATGCCGCCGCTGTAGTACATTACCCTTCTCTTGGCGGCATCCTCAAGCTCCATGAACTTTATAGCGTCCCAGGCCCTCTCCTCTGCCTCCTTGCCCCTGTACCCGTGAAGCTTAGCCATCAGTAAAACGTTGTCAAAGCCTGTGAGCTCGTCATCCGCTGTGAGGTCCTGTGGCACAACCCCTATTACCTTCCTCACCTTAGTCCTCTCCCTCACTATGCTGTACCCCTCCACGAACGCGTCCCCCTCGGTTGGCATCCTGAGGGTTGCCAGCATCGATATAGTGGTGGTCTTGCCCGCCCCGTTAGGGCCCAGCAGTGAGTAGATCTCGCCCCTGTAGACCTTGAAACTCACGTGATCGACTGCCAGCAGGCTTCCGTACCTCTTCGTTAAGCCCCTGACGTCTATTGAGACCTCGCTCAATAGCGTCACCAAAGGGTTCTTCTTTTAAGGGGTTATATATCTTTATTCAATATTTAGCTTTGTTAATCTTCAGCCTCCTGTAGAGCTGGGCAGCCTCCGCCAGGTGTTTCCTGCCAATCCTCATGTGCTCACCCATCTCAACAAGTATCTCCAGGCCCGCTATGACGGACTCCACAACCGCGTGAGACTGATATATTCTCCTGATCTCGTCCTCTCCCCCCATGTATAACATCATCGCCGGCGGCCTCGAGGTGTCGTAAACGACCATCTCGGCCACCTGCTTAGGCTCTATCCGGGCCTCAGGGAGGCCTACCAGGCTCCTAAGCCTCCTGCTCTTCTCAAGGACATCACCGAGGCTTTCGAGCGTGTAACCGCCCTTGCCCGTTAGCACCAGCGCCCTCTCGTCGCCATCGATAACGTCTCCGCTGGGGCAGCCCTCGCCCCCTATCGTTACCAGGCCCCTCAGTATGGGCTGAACAGAGTAGGGCTCGCCGCATGAAGGCCTGGCAGCGCCATAGAAGCCCCCTATTCTCCTCGCGAGCTCCAGCGGAAGCGTCGGGGAGAGACTCTCAACGAACACCGTCGTGACCCCCGAGAGGTGAAGCTCGTAGACGCCGGGAAGCGACGCCGTGAAGAGGTCCCTGTCGCTGAGGCTGCTGTAGAAGCTCATCCTTCTCTGTATGTTAGGCCTGCTGAACCTTATGGGGTAGGCCGCCACGTCGGCCACGGCCGTTAGGCCTGGGACCACGACCCTGCCCTCGCCGCCAAGTATCAGCGTGGCTCCCTGTATCTCCTCAGACGCCGGCTGGGGGCCCACCTCCCTTATAACGCCGTCCTCCACGTAGACGTAGGCATCCCTTATGAGCTCCTTTCCCGTGTACACAGCCGAAGCGTTTATCAGCACTGAGAGGGTCAAGACTTAGCCCAGGCTTCTCTCTGCTACAGGGCTTTTTAACACCCTTTCGGCAGGAGGCCCCGCTTATAATGACAAAGACACTTCAAGGCCTGTCCTTAACCTTTTGCTAAAAACTAATAAAAAATAATGAAATTTCTGCGAAAATGAGAAGTACACAGGGCAACCAATGATGGCAGGGCAACCCTAGGTGAGCGGTGAACCGAACAGGGTCTACGTGGCTGACCCCGATGCTGTCATAGACGGCACGCTGAGGAAGCTGCTTGAGTCGAGTAAGCTCATGGGAAAGGTGCTCGTGCCGAAGGGCCTGATAAGCTACCTCTACTCAGAGGCCAGGGCCGGAAGGAGCATAGGCTTCACAGGCCTTGACGAGGCCTCAAAGGTCTTTGGGGCCCCTGGAGGCCAGGTAGAGCTTGACGAGTCCATTACGCTGAGCAGTTACGAGAGCCTCAAGGAGGCCGTCAGGGACAGGGCCCGAAGGATAGGGGCCGTCCTAATTACAAGTGACCCTATTCAGGCCATGGCGGCCAAGTCAATAGGCGTTGAAGTCATGTACACTGGGATCTCTAGGGAGGGGAGACTGAAGATAGAGGACTACTTCAACGAGAAGACTATGAGCGTCCACCTCAAGGAGAACGCCGTCCCTCTCGCCAAGGTGGGCAGGCCTGGGAGCTGGATCTTCGTGAAGCTCTCCGAAGCCGCCCTTACGAGGGCCGAGATCATGGAGATGGCGAGAGAGATCATGGAGAGGGCCCTCACAACGGGCGAGGGCTTCATAGAGATAGACAGAGCAGGGTCGACCATAGTTCAGCTGCGCGACTACAGGATAATCATAACCAGGCCCCCTCTGAGCGACGGCTGGGAGATAACAGCGACGAGGCCCATAGCGAAGCTCAGGCTTGAGGACTACAACCTTCACCCTAAGCTGATGGAAAGGCTTCTCTCCAGGGCCGAGGGCATACTGATAAGCGGGGCCCCTGGAGCGGGCAAGACGACGTTCGCCCAGGCCCTGGCGGAGTTCTACGCGTCGAAGGGGAAGGTCGTCAAGACCATAGAGTCGCCCAGAGACATGAGGCTGCCGCCCTCCATTACCCAGTACTCCAAGAGCTATGCTGACCTGAGGGAACTTCATGACATCCTTCTCCTCTCAAGGCCTGACTACACAGTCTTTGACGAGATGAGAGACGATGACGACTTCAAGCTTTACGTGGACCTGAGGCTCGCAGGCATCGGCATGATAGGCGTTGTCCATGCCACAAGCCCTATAGACGCTATTCAGAGGCTTGCGACAAGGGTCGAGCTCGGCATGATACCAAGCATAGTTGATACGACCATATTCATAGAGGCAGGTCAGGTCAGCAAGGTCTACGAGCTGAGCATAACGGTTAAGCTGCCCACAGGCCTCAAGGAGGAGGAGCTCGCGAGGCCTGTTGTTGAGGTGAAGGACTTTATAACTGGGGACCTTGAGTACGAGCTGTACACCTTTGGAGAGCAGGTAATGGTCGTGCCCATTAGCGCCAGGGAAGGTCGGGCTGATTTAGCTAGTAAGGTAGCCAAGATAATCCCAGGCGCAGAGGCTGAGATCAAGGAGGGGGCTCTAGTGATCAGGCTCCCAAGGAAGGCCAACCTGACCTCACGTAAGGTCAAGGCGCTGAAGAAGCTGGCCCAGGACGAGGGCCTTGACCTCAGGTTCGTGCCAAAGGGCTGACGCCATTTAATAATTAAATGGGAAGCCCTTCCTCGCTCTGAAGGGCCAGAGGGTGGAGGCAGAGCTCTTCGAGAGGTTCTCAAGGCAGGTCCTCCTTAAGGGGATCGGACAGGAGGGCATGAAGAGGATCAGGGACTCAAGGGTCGCTATCATAGGCTGCGGAGCCCTCGGCTCAGCCGAGGCCGAGCTGCTCGCGAGGGCCGGCGTTGGCTTCCTGAGGGTTGTTGACAGGGACGTGGTCGACTACACGAACATTCACAGGACCCACATGGTTGGCGAGAGGGAGGCCGAGGAGGGGAAGCCCAAGGCTCTGGCCTGTCAGGAGGGCGTGAAGGGCATAGATGGCTCCATAAGGACGGAGGCCGTAATAGATGACGTAGATAGCGATAACGCGGAGGACCTCATGAGGGACGTCGACATAGTGCTTGACGGCTCCGATAACCTTGAGACCAGGTTCCTCATAAACGAGGTCGCCGTGAAGAAGGGGAAGCCCTGGGTCTACGCAGGGGTCAACGGGTGGTACGGCACTGTCATGTTCATAAGCCCAAGGAAAGGTCCATGCCTTAGGTGCTTCATGAGTCCTGAGATGGCCCAGGACACGTCCTGCGACATAATCCCAACTATCGGGACCGTGACCACCATGACTGGCTCCGTGGCCGCAGGGCTCGCGCTCAGGTACCTGGCTGGCGACGAGCCGGAGCCAGGGGAGCTGATACTGATAGACGGGCGGCTCATGAACATAGAGAAGGTATCCGTTAGGAGAGATCCCCAGTGCCCCGTCTGCGGGCTCAGAAGGTTCGAGATGCTCTCAAGGAGGCCCTCCTACGGTGTTGCCAGGCTTTGCGGCTCCAGGGCGTTCAAGGTGAGGCTTAACAGGCCTGTCAACCTGGAGGAGGCCGTGAAGGCGCTTGAGAGGGCTAACGAGCTGGTCATGGCGAGGCCGGGCTGGGTGAGGGTTCTGACCAAGGAGGGGGCCTCCGTGACCATAGTAGGCAGGCTGGTCATTATAGAGAACGCTAAGGACGAGACGGCCGCTGCACAGATCTACGACAAGCTTATGAGGGCGGTAGGCCTGTCCAGCATGTGAAGGCCCATGTGGAGGCTTACATGCCCGAGGTGTGGGTTTAAGGGGGAGGAGGGCAGGTATTACCCCTTCTGCCCTAGGTGCGGGGGAGCCCTGGAGCTGGAGGGCGAGCTGCCTAAGTATGGGAGGCTGCTGGGCGAGGGGAACACGCCTCTCATCTACAGGAGGACCAGGCTCGGCGTCCTCGGCTTCAAGCTCGAGTACCTGAACCCCTCGGGGAGCTTTAAGGATAGGGGAACCTCGGTCAGCCTCCAGCTGGCAAGGGACCTAGGGTACAGGTGCACTGTTGAGGACTCGAGCGGCAACTCAGGCATTTCAACTGCCACATACGCAGCCTACCTAGGCCTTGAGGCCACTATAGCGGTGCCCGCCTCTGCCCCCCAGGGCAAAAAGGAAGTCCTGAGGTCGCTCGGGGCTAACGTCGTTGAGCTGCCCACAAGGGAGGAGGCCGCCAGGTTCGCCGAGGGCCTCTCATCAAGATGCTTCTACGTGTCTCACTCAAGAAGCGCCGTCTTCCTTGAAGGCATGAAGTCCGCCGGTCAGGAGCTACCTGAGGACGTGAGGTCAGTTATAGTGCCCTCGGCCAGCTTCTCTCTGCTGCTTGGAATATGGAGAGGCTCGAGGGGCAGGGTAAGGCTTTACGCTGTTCAGGGCTCCTCTAATCCCTCCCTAGCCAAGTACCTGAAGCCTTTAGCAGTAGGCAGGTCCTTAGAGTCAAGGCTAGCTGACGGCCTCGTCCTTAGGGACGCCCCCAGGGCCCCCGAGGCAGCTAAGGCCGTAAGCGAGAGCGGGGGCGGCCTCGTTGTCGTCTCTGACCCTGAGATAGCTGAGGCTACAAAGGAGCTCTGGAGGATGGGCTTCATGGCAGAGCCCACCTCGGCGACTGCCTACGCTGCAGCAAGGCTGCTCAGGGAAGCAGGAGTTGACGTTGAGGGGGCTGTGCTGATGCTGACGGGCAATGGCCTGAAGCTTTACGACCTTGTCTCTAGGCTGTAACGCACCTCCTCCTGAGCTCCTCAACGCAGGCCTCGACGCAGGCCCTGAAGTCCTCAGGTCCCACGGACTTCTCGGCGCAGGAGTCCCTGCAGACCTCTACAACGTGCTCCCTGACGAAGGGGTCGCACTCTATCTGCGAGCTCAAAGGCCTCTCACTCGGCTATCCTGCCCATGGACTCTAGCTGCTTAGCAACGTCGTCGAGTTTGAGCCTGAGGAGCGTCGACCTCCTTATGTAGCCAGTTCTCTTGTCCCACCCAAAGGCGTCGTAGGCCTCGTCGATCAGCCCCTCGGGGTTCTCGACCTTCAGGCCCTTGGCCGGCCCTGAGAGTATGGGCGTCACCATGCGCTTCGGGAGCCTGTCGTGCTCCCTGGTAAGCCCTTCCCTAACGTTGAAGGCCTTCTTCAGCTGCCACGTCCTCTCGCCGGCCTCCAGTATATCCTGGGGGCTCACCTGGATCCCCGTGAGCGTGGTGTAGAGCTTTGCCAGCCTCCTGGGGCTCAGGACGCCGCTCTCCGGGGCCGCTGAGTAGAAGATGCAGTAGCCCAGGTTGTTGAAGGCCTCACCGTAGGAGGCTAACACCTTGTAGGCTATGCCCTTGCCAACCCCTGTCTCGGCAAGAGCGTTAGGGAGGGGCCAGGGGAGGCCGAAGTCCTTGAGGCCAGCGTCCACCTGCATCATGTCGTAGGATGGGTAGATGGGGTGGACGTGGCAGGCGCCCCTCGGCATCACGGCGTACTGAATTGCCAACAGCTTTGACTCGACCCTTGGGTCGTGGGCCGGCAGCTCAAGCCCCTTGACGTGGTTTACCAGGTCCTCCGCCTTCCCCAGGGCCTTGGCGGCCCTGTAGCTGCCCTCTGCCAGTACGTCCCCGAAGCCCCTCCTGTGCGCTATCATGTCAATGAGCTGAAGGTAGGTCTCGGGGTCGTCCCACTTAAGCTCAAGGCCCCCTGTGTCCTGCTTAGTTATCAGGCCCTTCTGATAGGCCTCTATGGCCCATGATATGGTGTGGCCCAATGATATGGTGTCGAGGCCGTAGTTGTTGGCGAGCCAGTTGACCCTGATCACCACCTCCATGTTATCTATCATGGGCATGGCGCCGTTCATGTCAGTTGTCTCGTACTCAGGGCCCTCGCTGGGCGGCGTGGCGTAGGGGCCTGCCGCCACGTAGCTGTACCTGGAGCACCCTATGACGCAGGAGTGGCAGGCCCTCCTCTTTATCATGTAGTTCCTCTCCAACGCCTCATGAGATATCTTGTAGGCCCCCTCAAAGTAGCCTGTCTCGAAGTTGGCCGTGGGGAGGGCGCCCGCAGCGTTAAGGCTCAGGAGTCCCCCGATGGTCCCGTGCTCGCCCATCGCCCTGTTGCCGGGGTCAGACTTTATGGCGCTCTGTGCCTCAAGGGCTGCGGCCAGGAAGCCCTCAGGGTCATAGACCTCTACTCCCTCGCCTCCTGCCGCCACTATGGCCTTCAGGTTCTTCGACCCCATGACCGCGCCTCCGCCGGTCCTGCCAGCGGCCCTGTCGTAGTCGTTCATTATCGCGGCGAACCTGACCAGGTTCTCCCCGCCTGGGCCTATGGTCGCCACGGAGGCATCCCTAGCGCCCGTGTCCTCCCGGAGCGCGTCAGTGACCTCATGAACAGTCATCCCCCAGTACCTCTTCGCGCTCCTGATCTCAGCCCTGCCGCCCTCAAGGTAGAGGTAAACGGGCTCCTGCGCCCTGCCAGTTATTACCACCATGTCGAAGCCGCTGTACTTGAGCCAGGCCCCGAACTTGCCGCCTGACCTCGTCTCTCCCCAGGCGCCCGTCTGAGGCGACTTGAAGGCCCAGTAGATGTTGCCTGAGCCAGGCGCCAGCGTGCCGGTCATGGGGCCGGTCGTGGCTATCAGTACGTTATCAGGTGACAGCGGGTCGACGCCAGGCCTCAGCTCGTCCCAGAGGACCCTGGCCGCATAACCGAGGCCTCCTATGTAGAGCTTGACGTAGTCCAGCCTAAGCTCCTCAACTGATGCCCTCTGGGACGTCAGGTTAACCTTCAGGACCCTGCCCTTGTAGCCGTACCAGGGCAAAGCGAGCCCCCTTTGTGAGTCCCTGGCTCCATTATATTAACCCTCTACTATTCAGGGCCCAACGGCTGAGGAGGCCTTGCAGCAGACACTTTCCCAGCTGCTTGAGGAGCACCAGCTGATAAGGAGGGTCGCGTCGGCCCTCGAGTGGCTCTCGCTGAGGTTCGGCTCCTCATCACTTGTGGATGAGGACTTCCTGGCGTCCCTCAATGTGCTCCTGGACTACATAATCTCATGTCATCACTCCAAGGAGGAGGCTACCCTCTTCCCCAGGCTCACCGCGCTTGGAGGCGATCTAGCAGACCTTGTGAAGAGGGCGCTCGAGGACCACAGCGCCTTTGCATCACTGGCCCGGAGGCTAAGGGACAGCATAACGGAGGGCAGCCTCAGCGGGGCCTCGGAGGCGGCGAGGGCCTTATCGTCACTCCTTAAGGATCACATCGACTGGGAGGAGGCGGTACTGTTCGCCCAGGCCGAGGTCGTGCTTAATGAGAAGGTCAAGGAGGAGATAGCCGAGAGGCTGACAACGTTCGGGGGACCCTCCTGCTCACTTAATAAAGCTGAGGCGGAGGTTGAGAGGCTTTACTCCTCAATAACGGGTGGCTGACTTGTCCAGGGAGGCTACAGCTGTTGTGCTCATTGACAGGGCCGTCTATTCCATGCAGTGGTTTGTCCTAGCCCCTGCGACAATAGCTATAGTTGGCACATCACCTGGCTGGGTCTCAGGCCTGTTGCCCTTGGCGTTCATACTTGGGGCCGCCCTGTCTCAGCTCATCGGGGCCGAGGCTGCCTCATCACTTGGAGCCAGGAACGCCTTCCTGATAGGCCTGTCGATAGTCTCCCTGGCGGACCTACTGGTAGCCTTCAGCCGAGGGGTAGTTGACGTGATAGCCCTGAGGCTGCTGGCAGGGCTCGGCGCTGGCCTCTTCTTCTCGCCGGCTGGCTACATGTTAGTCTACCTCGGAGGCATCGGCACCTCAGCAATTATGGGCCTTTACAACATGGCCTTTGAGCTCGGGGGCGCCATGGCCCTCGCCTGGGGCCTCGTTGATGGCCTAGTCGGGTGGAGGCCCGGCACAGCGATAGCTGGCGCTATAGGCTTAGCCCTAGCGCTAGTATCGCTTGTCCTTATCGATGGCAATCCAAGGCCTTCGAGACCCAGGGACCTCCTAAATCTGAAGTGGCGTGAGGTACTCCTTGCGGGCCTGGCAGGCGCCGGGGCCTTTGGAGCGTCGTACGCCTTTGGCTCGTACCTGCCTACTTACGCCGCCAAGGTCTTCAGGGCAAGCCCATACGGCAACGGCGCCCTCACAGCGCTGTCATTCATAGGCGGCGCTGTTGGTGGACTATCGCTCCTGTTCCTCGACCTGGGGTCAGGGCAGCTGGTCACCGTGGCCTCCCTGGTGGCGTCCTCGTTAACTTATGCCGCCCTCGTGGTGAGGCCCTATGGTCTTTTCGTAGTTATGTCGATAGTTAACAGCTTCCTTGTAAACTGGGCATTCAGCGTCTACTACGCTCATGTGGTCGAGAGGTTTGGCAGGGACTTCTCGACAACCTCCCTTGCCGCTATGAACATGGTCAACATGATTGGAAGCCTCTGGGTTTACCCGCTCTCAGGCATCATAATAGCTAGTGACCCTCTCCTCTTCCCGGCCTTCCTGGCCGCATCCTCAGCCGCCCTGTCCTTCCTGCTCCTTATTAGGCCTCGCGACGCTAACGGTTGATTATATGATAACCACCGGCCCAGCAGGAAGTCCTTAGGAGGCCCAGGTGGTGGGCCCGGCCGGACTTGAACCGGCGACCTCCGCCGTGTGAGGGCGGCGTCCTAACCAACCTAGACTACGGGCCCACCAATAGCATCACGGCCTTGTGGGTTTTAAGGGTTTCCTTGAGCTGCCCGCCTTGGCACGGTGAAGGGCCTGAGGCCCGCCCTAAGCGGATAGAAGAACCTGAACCTCCCTCCGCACCTAGGGCAGACGAGAAGCCTTCCTACGTAGTTCCCAAACCTCCACGGCGCCCTGGCCAGCCTGAAGTCGCCGACCCTGCCCTTGAACCCGCAGTGGGGGCAAGTGAGCTCGTCGGAGAAGCCTGCAAGCGAGTCCCTCAGCAGGCCGATCACCGCCTGGAGGTCCGTCATGGAGTCCACGAGGGAGGCCAGGTCGCCCCTGCCTATGTAGCTCAGCCACGAGGCTATGTGACCCTGCGAGAGGTGATATTCAACGGCCTTGGGGTCAGCTGATGAGAGCCTCTCAAGCTCCTTTAAGAGCTCAAGTTCATCGTGAGCCTCCCCTATGACCCTGTCATAGGACCTGAAGTAGAAGGGCTCCCTCTGAGCGACGGGCCCTCACCATTGACCCTGAGGCTGCTGGTATACTTATATGTAAACTTGATGGTGGGAGGACAAAAGGATTTAAACCTTATAGCTCAAGACAATTCTTTGCCGCACCAAAAGGGGTGACGTGTTTGACTATAGCGCTGTTAACCAATGATGATGGCGTTGACAGCATTGGCCTTAGGCGCCTCGTTAAGGAGATCTCAGCAAGGGGGCTTGAGGTCTATGTAGTAGCGCCCAAGCATCAGGTCAGCGGCGCTGGTAAGTCCAACTCCCGCACGGTCAGGGTTGAAAGGGTCGAAGTTGAGGGCGCGAGGGAGGCATGGGCCATAGACGGGAAGCCAGCGGACGCCGTGGCCATAGCCGTGAAGGCCCTGCTGCCCAGGAAGCCTGACGTGGTAGTCAGCGGTATCAACATAGGGCCTAACATGGGCCTTACGGACTTCTTCACAAGTGGAACCATAGGCGCTGCCATAGAGGCAGCACTGCTTGGCATTAAGGCCGTGGCTTCAAGCTACGCGGTGCTTAGGGGGCTGAGCGAGTTCGACGAGCCATACGTCAGGAAGGCCGCCATGGTGACCGCCGAGGTAACTGAGCGATTCCTTGAGGATGAAAGACTAAAAGACGTTGACGTGCTTGTGCTCAACTTCCCCAGGGGCGAGCCAAAGGGCCTCGTCGTGGCGCCCATGGCCTTCATGGCCAACATAGAGGTCTACAATGGCGAGGAGGAGAACGTCTACCATGTGCTTGGGTGGAAAACCGACGACCTCGAGGAGGCCTATGCCGGAGGGGATGAGGGCACCGACGTGTATTACGTTAAGAGAGGCTACGCCACGGTGACCCCGGTCTGCCTGAGGTGCCTTGCCCTGACCACGGCGGAGAGGAGGCTCATTGACATGGTCAAGAGGGCCCTTAACGGGCTTGTCGAGTGACGCCCTTCAGGCAGCTCCATGCTGATGACCACGGGAGACAAGCCCTATAGGTCAGTATCGAGGCTATCACAAGCTGAGGCCCTGACGCTATCCTGGCAAGTTCCGTAACAGGGCACTCATCGTCGCACCTAAGCCTTAAAGAGGCGCCCGAGACGTTAACCTCTACTTCCTTCCTCCCGGTCATATTGACCCTGACGCCGTTGACCTCAGTTACATAATGCTTCAGCTTGGAGTTCAGCAGGGCCAGAAAGACGTCCTTTGCCGCCTTGCCCCAGGCAAGCGCCAAGGAGGCCATGTCTGATGCGATCCTTGCCTCAAACGTGAGCCCTCTGGCCTTAGCGCTGGCCTCCTCAACCATCACGGCCGAGACGCCAGCCTCTGAGGCAAGCGACGTCAGGAGGGCCGCGGCGCCGCTCGTGTCGGCGTCCATGAGCTCAACTACGTTGCTGAGGCCTATCATCTTAGGGGCCGCGTATGGCTTAATTGACTGAAGCCTCAACAGGGTCCCAAGGAGGCCAGGCCTGGGGGTAGGCAGGGCCACGGGGTCAAGCACCGGCCTTGCCCCACTCCTCTCAGCCTCCTTTAACACGCCCCCCAGCCCAGGAATATCGTCATCGTAAATCAGGACTACTACCTCTTTTGAGCTGGCCCATGAGAGGTCCCTTGCCGCCTCTGAGGCGGTTACGCTTAACAGTAGGTCGTAGTCCTCAACGTCCGTTCTCAGTACCTCTGGCCTTGCGTCGAGGCCCAGCCTCAGCCTGGGGAACAAAGCCCTGAGGTCCTCAGTAAGGGCTCTTAGCCAACCCCCTTCCCCGTCGAGCGGCGCCAGGACCACGTAGTCAGCTCCATCAGCTACCAACGAGGCTATGACGGCCTCTAGCTCCTCCCCTGCTATCCCTCTCCTCACAGGCACCTCAGATATTACTGTGATCGGAGGAGGCGTGACAGGTATGCCTGTAAGCCCTGACTTCATCTCGCGAAGCCTCCTCTCCGCGATCTCCTGAAGCAGCTCAGGGTTGGCCTTCTCAAAGGGCTGGGAGGGGCTCAGCACGTCAATGCCGTAGCCCTTGATTACATCAACGAGGAGCCCGAGACCCTCAGGCCCCTTGAGGACTTTCCTTCCGTACTCGCTTAGGTCCCACGGGTAAGTGCCTGGAACTATCACATAGTCATACCTGGCGGCCTGCCCTGACAGCGTCCTCCACAGCCCGTCGGGTGGCGTGAACAGCAGGCCTCGAAGCTCCATTACGTCTACCTGAAAGCCCATGGCCCTGAGGCCTGAGGCCGCGACCTCGGCCTCGAGGGGCGACGAAGTCACCAGCAGGAGGCGGGCCCCTCCAGAGCTCATATCACCAACAGCTCCCTCTCCACAGACCTGCCCTCAAGGCCTAGCTGCCTCACTTCGAACTCAGCGCCGTTGCCAAGCTCCACGACGTCCTTGCCGATCGCGAGGGCCGCGGCGACCCTCCCTATCGAGTCCCCCTTCATGACGCCGCTGCCGCTCGTGCCCGCCGCTATCACCAGGTCGCTCTCATAGGGCTCGTACACTATTGGCAGTCCGTCAAAGCTCATGTCGTAATGTCCGGCCCACGCGGCGCCAGGGTACCTGAGCTGGAACTGGGGCAGGTAAGTGCCCAGGACCGGGAGTATGCCGTATGTGTAGAACCTCTCCTCAGGCTGCGGGTTCTCCTCCAGCGCGAACGGCCTGCCCAGCTCGTCAGACATGCCGACCCAGAAGGTGTTCTCAAGGGGGTTAGGCCTCACGTAGACCCCCTTCGGGAGGATTGTAAAGGGCATGACGCCAAGGTCGTTGAGGCCGCTAGCCCTCAGCAGGGAGCCCAGCTGTCCCTCGGCCTTAATTACGAACAGTTGCCTCTTCTTGGGCCTGCTGAAGGAGTCGAGCCCCACGGGGTTCAGCAGCCCAGGGCTCCAGGCCCCGAGGGCCGACACAACCTTCTTACGGGCCTCCACATCCCTGCCGTCCGCAAGCCTGACGCCCTTGACCCTCAGGTCCTCCCATGGGAACGGCTCCCCCTCTATCCCCAGGGGGCTCCTCGGCCAGACCACGAACTCCCTGACCCTGGCCCCTAACGCGAACTCGACGCCCATCGACTTAAGCTTAAGGTAATAATAGTCAACGAGCTTCTCTACATCTAAAACGCCGGCCTCCCTGAAGAGGTAACCGCCCTCAACGTCGCTCACGCCCAGCATCTCGGCCTCCTCTGACCCGCTGAGGGAAACCCTCATGCCGAGCGACTTCTCAAGCCTGTCCTGGCTCACCTCCTCAACCTCGACCCCCTCGCTCGCCGCGACCTTCACCCCCTCCTTGATCGTCGGCTTAGTCCTGCTGTCAACTACGAAGAGGTAGCCCACCTTCAGGGCCGCCAAGTTAAAGCCCTCCGACTGAACCTTGAGGTAGAAGCTTATGGCGCCCTTCGCCAGCCTGAGGTTAGTCCTGTTCGTGAAGGCCGCGCGGAAGGCCGCGGCGCTCTTGGCAGTGTCGCCGGCGCCCACGCTGTCCTCCTTGTCTATCACAAGCACCGTGGAGCCAGGGTCCATCTGCTTTATGTGATAGGCTGTGGCCAGGCCAACTATGCCAGCGCCAACCACCACGTAGTCGTACACGGCGCCTCTCAGACATAGGAAGCCAGGGAGATCATTTAAATGATACCTAAAGGGTGAGGTCCCACTTATTTCCTTGTGGTTAGGCCGACATCTTAAGTAAAGGATATTTCATTTAGTTGAAGATTAAGTTAGTGAGAGTGCAAAGGGGTGCCCGAGCTCACGCGGTCTGACGTCATAGCGTGGGCCAAGGAGGCCGCCAGGCTGGCAGGGCTGGAGCCCTCGAAGATAGAGTTCGAGCTGCTCAAGCTGGGAGCCAGGTCACCTGAGGAGACCTACAGGAAGGCCCTTGAGGCCTTCGCCAGCTGGGGCCTCCTGGACCCCACGTGGGAGGAGGCCGCCAGGAGGCTAGTCCTAGCGAGGATATATCATGAGAGGGGCCTAGAGCCCCCAGCCAAGCTGGAGGGCATCGAGGCCTGGGCAAGCTGGGTCGGCCTGAACCTGCTCTACGAGAGGTACCTGATAAAGAGGGGGAAAGTAGTCGTTGAGAGCCCTAATGAGATGCTCGAGCGCGTCGCCTCCTTCGTGGCTGGCGCTGAGCTGGGCCTAGGCGGGAGGGCTGACGAGGCCAAGCAGGAGTTCTATGACCTTATGTCGACGGGTCGCTTCATGCCAAACAGCCCCACACTGATGAACTCGGGCACTAAGTACCATCAGCTCGCCGCCTGCTTCGTGATACCGGTGGATGACGACCTGGACTCGATATTCGGTGCCCTCAACTCGGCTGCGTGGGTCTTCAAGACAGGCGCCGGGGCAGGCTTCGACTTCACGCCGCTTCGGGCGAGGGGGACAAGGCTGTCCTCGGGCGGCGTGGCCAGCGGCCCTGTGAGCTTCATGAGGCTCTTTGACCAGGTCGCTGACGTAATAAAGGAGGGGGGCAGGAGGAGGGCAGCTATGATGGGCGTCCTCCACGACGTTCACGCAGACCTGCTGAGCTTCGCTGAGTCTAAGCTGGGCGGAGGGCTTGAGAACTTCAACATAAGCGTGGGAGTCCACGACGCCTTCATCATGGCGGCCCTC
This sequence comes from uncultured Acidilobus sp. JCHS, assembly GCA_000495735.1. Classification (NCBI taxonomy): domain Archaea; kingdom Thermoproteati; phylum Thermoproteota; class Thermoprotei; order Acidilobales; family Acidilobaceae; genus Acidilobus; species uncultured Acidilobus sp. JCHS. The sequence goes on from AYMD01000009.1 coordinate 106,441, forward strand.
GAGGGACGCGAGTGGAACCTCTACGACCCCCACGAGTGCCCCCAGTTAGTGGGGCTCCTGAGCAGCGACCTGCCCGACCTCTGGAGGAAGTGCGCCCCCAAGGTCACAGTCAACGCCGCTGAGGTTCTGGACAGGGCGGCCAAGGCGGCCTGGGAGGTGGGCGACCCCGGCCTGGTCTTCATAGACACCATAAATGAGCACAACCCAACGCCCCGCCTCGGGAGGATAAGGACCACCAACCCCTGTGGCGAGACTCCCCTGCTCAGCTGGGAGGCCTGTAACCTGGGCTCAATAAACCTCAGCAAGTACGTAGTCAACGGGGGCATAGACTGGGACCTGCTAGAGCATGACGTGAGGGCCGCAGTCAGGTTCCTTGACGACGTTATCGAGGCCTCCTGGTACCCCAGGCCTGAGATAGAGAAGGCCGTGAAGCGCACCAGGAAGATAGGCCTCGGCGTCATGGGCTGGGCTAACATGCTGGCCCAGCTCAGGGTCCCCTACGACAGCGACTCCGCGCTGCTGCTTGCTGACAGGCTGATGGAGTTCATCGCCTACGTGGCCAGGGACGAGAGCAATAGGCTCGCCTTCGAGAGGGGCCCCTACCCTGAGTTCCCCGGCAGCATCCACAGGGAGGGCAGGTTCAACTTCGAGCCCCAGGTCTCCAGCTCGCAGATATACGACGAGGGCAAGGCCTCTGAGGACGTGCTGAGGATCGTTGAGTCAAGGCCCAGGCTGGACTGGGACAAGGTCAGGTCAGAGATGCGCGAGGGCAGCAGGAACGCTACGGTCACCACGATAGCTCCCACGGGCAGCATAAGTATAATAGCTAACGCCAGCAGCAGCATAGAGCCCTTCTACTCGCTCATATACGTAAGGCAGAGCAGCCTCTTCTCATGGATCGAGGTGAACAGGTTCCTCAAGGAGTGGCTTATTGAGACGAGCAACCTGAGGCCTGAGAGGATCAAGGAAATAATAATGCATGGGGGCTCCGTCAGAGGGCTTGACTGGGTCGACAAGGAGGTCCAGGACGTCCTGGGCACAGCGCTCGATATAGACTGGAGGTGGCACGTCCGCATGCAGGCGGTATTCCAGAGATGGGTCGACAACGCCGTCAGCAAGACCGTGAACCTAAGGCATGAGGTGACCCCTGAGGACGTAAAGAACGTCTTCCTGGAGGCCTGGCGCCTCAAGTGCAAGGGCATAACGGTCTTCAGGGACAGGAGCAAGGGGGTGCAGGTGATGCAGGTGCCCGCTGACCTTGACCAGCTCATACGTGAGCCGCCGGCCATGGGCATTAAGGTCAAGGCCAAGATGGTCCCAGGAGTCATAAGCGCAGGCAACACAAGGGTAGTGACCGTGAGCGAGGAGTACGCGGGCGGGTGCCCGACCTGCGACCTTTGATCAGGATTCTTGCTTAAGGACAGCCACTACAAGACGCCTGTTCTTGGCCCTTGCCTCCACAACGCCTAGCCTTATCAACTCTCTCAGCAGCTTCCTGGCCACGGAGACCTTGACGCCAAGGACCGATGAGAGCCTGTAGGGCGTAACGTACTTCATCTTCTGGACCTCCCTCTTGGCCCTGTTGATGAGCTCAGGGGTCACCTCGAGCAGTGGAGCCGAGGCCTTGGCCTGGGCCCTCTGTTGAGGCCTCTGCTGCTTCTTCTCGACCGCTTTCTCAGCCTTCTCAGGCTGCCCCTTTGAAGACAAGGTCCTCACCGCCAGGGGTCCCTAAGGAGACCGAATTAAAAAGGCTTGGCTCAGAAGGATATCGTCGTTCCCCCTCTCGTAGTCCTCTCCTGCTCGCTGGTCACGACGGAGCCCAGCTCCCTGAGTCTCGTGAGTATCGGGTTGAGTTTGTCCTGCTTTGAGTAGGACTCGAGTGTGTCCCTCATACTCCTGGTGTGCTGAATGTCCAGCTCCAGCAGCTCCTCCAGTATCCTCACGGTCTTCTCCCACACCTCCACGAGGAGGTCCTTGGGCGCGTTGGTCGTTATGAAGGGGTCCTGGAGCCAGTCATCAAAGGCCTTGAGGGTCCTCATCATGTGGCTGAAGGCGAGCCTTGTGTTAACTATTATCTCGAGCCTGTCCGACTGCGCCACCCTCTGCTCGTTCTCCCTGAAAGTCTGAAGCACGCTCTGCTGCATGGCTATCCACCTGTCTAAGTTCTTCAAGAAGTCCGACAGGTCAGCCCTGTACTGGGACACGCCCTGCACCTCGCTGAGAGGCAGGGGAGAAGCGGGCCTATTATTTACATGACTAAACCCCTAACGGGGTCAGCCTTTTCTTCCCGGTACAGCTCGCTTAGCAAGGTGTCTGTCCCGCTTGAAGGGCTGGAGCGGCCAACTTTTGTGGGTCGACCTAAGCAGGCAGGAGTGGAAGAGGGTAAAGTACCCAGCCGAGTGGGCGCTGATGTACGTTGGCGGCAGGGGCCTCGCGGCCAGGCTCCTGTGGGAGTACATGCCTGCGGGGGCTGACCCGCTGGGGCCTGAGAACCTCCTCATCATGGCCGTAGGGCCTCTCTCTGGGCTCCCTGGTCCCAGCACCGGCAAGCTTCAGGTGGCAGCGAAGAGCCCCCTCACGGGCGGCTACGGGGACGGCAACGTAGGGACCTATATGTCCATAGAGATGAGGAAAGCAGGCATTGACGCCATAGTGTTCAGCGGCGCCTCAAGGCAGCCGGTCACCGTGGTCGTAGAGGGTAACAGGGTCAGCTTCGAGCCAGCTGATGACCTTTGGGGGCTTGACACCTGGACGACAGAGGAGAGGCTCAGGAAGAGGTACGGCAGGTTCGCCGGCATAGTTGAGATAGGCCCAGCGGGGGAGAACCTCGTGAAGTTCGCGACTATCATAAGCCAGGAGGGCCGCAGCGGCGGGAGGCCAGGCATAGGGGCCGTCATGGGCTCAAAGAAGCTAAAGGCGGTAGTGGTGAGAGGCCCGTCCAAGGCAGACCTTTACGATGAGAGGTCCTACAACTCGCAGGCCGCCAAGGCCCTAGTGGAGATCAAGGGGAGGCCAGGGTACCCCTTCTGGATGAGGCAGGGCACCATGGCCACTATTGACTGGGCCCAGGAGACCAGCGTCCTCCCGGCCTACAACTTCAACGAGGGCGTGTTCGACGAGTTCAAGGGAATAGACGGCTTCACCATGGAGTCCATGAAGACCGAGCAGAGGGGATGTCCTAACTGCAACATGCAGTGCGGCAACGTGGTCCTCGACTCAACTGGCGTGAAGAGCGAGCTTGATTATGAGAACGTAGCGCTGCTTGGGAGCAACTTAGGCATCGGCAGGCTGGCCGACGTGGCCTTCCTCAACAGGCTCGCCGACCAGTTCGGTATGGACACTGAGAGCCTCGGGACAACCCTGGGCTGGGCCGTTGAGGCCTCCCAGGAGGGCTTCCTGAAGGGCTATGGGGCAAGCCTGGAGTGGGGTGACGTAAAGGCCTTCACCGAGCTGACGAAGGAGATAGTGAACAGGTCGACGCCCCTCGGCGACCTCCTAGCAGAGGCCAGCTCGGGCGCCTGCAGGAGGACCGGGGGCTGCGAACTCTCTATGGACGTGAAGGGCCTGGGGGTGAGCGCCTATGACTGCCACGCGGCGCCCGGAATGGCCCTCTCCTTCGCCACCAGCCCGATAGGAGCCCATCATAAGGACGCATGGGTGATAAGCTGGGAGGTCCAGCACGACAGGTTCTCATATGGGAGGGAGAAGGCGGCCAAGGTCATAGAGCTCCAGAGGATCCGCGGCATGTTCGAGAGCTTCACAACGTGTAGGCTCCCGTGGGTCGAGGTGGGCCTGAGCCTCGACCATTACCCGCTGCTGCTCTACTACGCTACGGGCGTCAAGTACGCCTGGGACGACCTGTATGCGGTGGCTGACAGGACGTATGCCCTCATCAGGGCCCTCTGGGTGAGGGAGAAGGGAGGTTGGTCAAGAGATTATGATATGCCGCCCGTCAAGTGGTTCAAGAAGCCTCTCACCAAGGGTCCGCTGGCCGGCGCAAAGCTAGACTATGACAAGTACAACCAGCTCCTCGACCACTACTACGAGCTAAGGGGCTGGGACAGGAACGGGGTACCAACTAGGGACACGCTGCATAGGCTGGGCCTTGACTTCGTGATACCGACCCTTGAAAAGTACGTCAAGCTTTCTTAGGGGGAGGCACGTAGAACCACAGCTTGCCCATGTGGTAGTCCCTTATTACAGACCTGGCGGCCTCCTCAATGTTCGGCTCATGAGTGCTCTTGTATATCCATGAGCGCTTGAGGGCTATCTTCTCAAGTATGACATAGGGGTCCCTGTCCTCTATTCCGTAGGCGTCGATAATGGCCCTGGGGTTATATTTCAGGGCCCTCTCAACCAGCATGACGGCTGGCTTCACGGGGTCGCTCATCTCCTCCGGGCTCCTCCCCCTTATCGCGGCCTCCAGGGGGTCTCCTCCCACAGGTATTGTGCCCGGCGTGTCGATTATGTAGACACCCCTGGCGACCTTGTAAAGGGTGTAACCCCTTGTGTAACCTGGGCTCCCAGGGACCTTGCTCGTTGGGGCGCTCTTGTAACCCTTCAACATATTTATGACGCTTGACTTGCCCGTCTTAGGGTAACCTATGACGGCAAAGATCGCCGTCCCCTCGCCGCCGACCTCCCTCATGACCCTCAGCAACTCCCCCTTTCCCGTGCCCCTAAGGCTTGATATAGCGACGACTGTCAGGCCCATTGAGCTAAAGTACTCAAGCCACCCGCTGACCGCCTCCCTTGGTATCAGGTCAACCTTGTTTATTACAAGAATGAGCTTCTTCTCCATGGCCTTCGCCATGTGCTCAGCCCTAGGGCTCCTCGTGCCCTGCGGGTCGCGGGCGTCAAGGACCTCTAGGACCGCCGTGGACCTCCTGATGATCCTGGCCAGGGTCCTCCAGTCGGCCAGCAGCATTACTGTTCTCTTCTAGTTCATCTTGTGTTACCGCTTAAAAGTCTACGGATCCGGCGCTAACTATTGTCATCAATCGCTCATCTGAGCTTAAAAGCTTTCGCGTAAAGTTCAAATAGGCGCGTTTTAGGGGGTTAAGCTTATGTCTAACCCTCAGCCCCCAAAGGCCCCTGAGGGGGGCAAGGCAAAGTGCCCTCCTGAGAGGATAATATATGACGCTAACACAGGTGCCAGGATATGCCTTGACACAGGGGAGATCGTAGAGGAGCAGGTCATAGGCGACGAGGCTGAGTGGAGAGCCTATACTCCTGAGGAGAAGGCCAGGAGGACAAGGGTCGGGGCCCCTCTGTCGCTGGCCAGGCCGAACCTAGGCGTTGACGTGTACCTTGGGTCGCTTCACGAGGGGTCAGGCAAGAGGATCAGAGGGCTGAGCAAGAGGATAGAGGCCCTTAGGCTGCAGCGCAGCTACAGGCTAGGCAGGACGCTCTCAGGCATTGAGAAGAACATAAATCAGGCCCTCAAGATACTTGATGATATAGCCAACAAGATGGAGCTGCCTGACAAGGTCAAGGAGGCCGCCTCAAAGCTCTACAGGGACGCAACCGAGAAGGGCCTGACGAGGGGCAGGAGCATAGAGAGCGTCGTAGCCGCCACCCTCTACGCCACGTGTCGCGTGCTCAAGATCCCCTGCACAATTGATGACATAGCCAACTACCTGCCCTCAAAGGGCGCTGACGTCAAGAGGGATATCGCCCGCTGCTACCGCCTGCTCGTGAGGGACCTAAGTCTTGACATACCTGTTATAGAGCCCGAGCTGTTCGTGAACAGGATAGTCAGCGCGCTCGGCCTTCCTGACTACGTTGCAGTTGAGGCCATAAGGGTCCTAAGGGAGGCCAGGGCTAAGGGTGTCACGGCCGGCAAGGACCCAAGCGGTCTCGCCGCTGCCGCTGTGTACCTAGCGGCCCTCAGATACGGCCTTAGGAGGACACAGAAGGAGATAGCGCACGTGGCCGGCGTCACAGAGGTCACCGTAAGGAACAGGTACAAGGAGCTGGTCGGCGACGAAGTTAAGAAGGAGGTCGGAGCCTCTAAGTAGGCTAGCTCTCCTCAGCCGACCTAGTCCTCATTATTTTTGGCTTACCCATTATCAGCCAGTACTCTATCTGGGCTCCAGGCTTGAGCCTCTCCATCAGCTCCGGGTCATCCTTTGGCTTCTCCACCTCAATTGTGTCATAGGTCTCAAGGTCCATGAGCTGGACTGTTTCGCCTAGGTCCGCGAGGACCTGGGCGTTCCTCTTCTCGATGATGGGTACCTGCACCTGAGTGTCCACAGGAGCCACGAGAGTCCTCTTCTGGCCAGTGAAGAGCCCTATAGCGACGACGTGAGCCTTAGCGCTGCCGTGCTTCCCCGTCTTGGCCTTAGTTATTTCGACGATCCTGCAGGGCTCGCCGTCTATCACTATGTAGTTGCCCTTCTTTAGGTCCCCTAGGGTAGCGAACTGAACGCTCAAGGTACTTCGCCTCTTGGTCTATGGCACGGATGGCTTAAAAATATTCCTAGCTCAAGCTAGCCTCTCTATGATGAGGCTCAGGTAGCTCACGTTTCTGTTATGGAACTTCGTCACGCCTATGTCCGCGCTGACCACCATGACGGCCTCCCCCATCCTCTCCTTAACTGCCAGGTACGCGTCCACGAGCTTACAGACCATGTCCTCCATAGCGTAGAACTCCACCTGTGAGAAGCCCTTATTGAACTCTAAGATGGCCCTAAGCGCATAGTCCTCAGCCGTGCCCTGCTCCTCGACCACTATCCTGCTCCTTCCCTGCAAGCTCCATTCCCCTCCTGGCTAAGCCTGATCAGAATTTTAACTTAAGCTCCCAGGCCTCATAGGGAAAGCGTGAAGGCAATAGTGGTGGGCTGCGGCGCCGTTGGCACAGTCCTCGCAGTGGCCCTTTCCCTGGGCGGCGCTGAGGTGGTAGTTGCCTCAAGGAGGGCGTCGGGGTGCTCACAGAGAAGGGCTGAGGCAAGGGGCTTGGGAAGCTCAATGGTTAGCGTCTGCGGCTGGGCGCACCTGCCTAAGGAAGTTGACGTAATGGTGTTTGCGACTAAGGCCTATGACCTCCCTTCAGCTGTTAACGCTGCCGAGGACCTGGGCCTGAGGCCGCGCCTAGCGGTCTCCGTTCAGAACGGCCTTGGATCCCTTGAGTTGGTCGAGGAGGCCTTCGACTCGGCGGCCGGCATGCTCATCTACTTTGGGTCAACGGGCCTCAGCGAGTGCTCAGCCCTCTACACGGGCGGGAGAAGAGTAGTTGCTGGGTGCCGAAGGAGCTGTGACGAGGATGCCCTGAGGGAGCTCCTTGACGCTATTGCGTCAGCTGGCCTCTCCTCCGAGAAGGTATCAAGGGACGAATTCGAGGGCGAGAGGTGGCTCAAGCTGGCAACGAACGCCGCGATAAACCCGCTCACCCTGATCGTGTGGTCGCGTAACGGTGAGATAGTAAGGGATGAGAGACTCAGGGCGCTGGCCTCAGCCCTAGCTGATGAAGTCGGCAGGGTCGCGAGGGGCCTCGGTATAAGGCTTCCTGAAGACCCAGTCGAAGCTGCCCTGAGGACGGCCAGCGATACCTCAGCGAACTGCAGCTCCTCGGTTCAGGACGTCGCGGCTGGGAGGAGGACGGAGCTCAGGTACATTAATGGGGCTGTTTGGGAAGCCTCGCTTAAGTTAAATTCTAGGGCCTCCCTTAACCTATTCGCTTACCTAGCAGGGGAGGCGGCCTCCGAATGGCTGAAAGGGAGAAGGTCACCGTGCGAAGGGTAGCTCAGATGAAGGGCAGGAAGAGAATAGTCATGGTGACGGCCTACGACTACCCTACCGCAAGGGTTGTTGACCAGGCAGGAGTTGACATAATATTAGTGGGTGACTCCCTCTCGATGACCGTCCTTGGCAACCCCTCAACGCTGCAGGTCGACATGGAGACCATGCTCAGGCACACAGAGGCCGTTGCCAGGGCCTTGCCAAGGGCGCTGCTTGTGGCCGACATGCCGTTCATGAGTTACGAGATGGGCGGAGCCGAGGCCGTCAAGAATGCAGGCCAGTTCCTCAGGGCGGGGGCTGACGCCGTTAAGATAGAGGGGGGCGAGGACTATGCTGACATAGTTAGGTCCTTCGTTAGGGCGGGCATCCCAGTCATGGGCCACATAGGTCTGACCCCACAAAAGCACAAGCTCCTGGGCGGCTACAGGCTCATGGGCAGGACGGCCTCTGAGGCCCTTCAGATAATAAAGGATGCCATAGCCCTAGAGGACGCGGGAGTGTTCTCAATAGTTATTGAGCACACGGCAAGCGAGGTCGCGGCCGAGGTCACTAAGAGGGTCAGCGTTCCCACCATCTGCATAGGCTCAGGGCCTCACTGTGATGGCCAAGTGCTGGTTCTTCACGACATACTTGGCCTATCGGAGAGCCCGCCGCCATTCGCCAAGAAGTACGTCGACCTTGCCTCCGAGATGAGGGCTGCCATAGCCAAGTTCAAGGAGGAGGTAGAGGGTGGCCTGTTCCCCGAAGAGGGAAGGTACTGGAGGATGAAGGAGGGCGAGTACGAAAAGGTCGTTGAAGCCTTGAAGAGGCAGGCGAGGCCTGGCGAAGGGGCTTAGACGCCAACATTTTCAGTTACACAGGACCGCTTAATAAGAATTGGCTTCGTGGCCTAGGGCTCCGCTAAGGGCCTCCGAGGTTTAAAGCGAAGCCTGCTTCCTTAAGTCTCTGTGTTATCTCGTCCTTTACGCTCACCACGAACTCGGAGGCCTTCAGATCGCCCTGCTCTATCTTGTCAAGGCCTTCCTCGAGGACCCTGCTGGCCTCCTCCGAGAGCAGCGGCGCGAACGGTGACGATGTCAATATGTCATAAACCCTCATGCCCAGGCTCGTGGGCACTATGAACTTGGCCTTCTTGGTCTCAATGACATACCCATGCCTCATGTTAGCCTCTAAGACCTTCGCGTACGTGCTCGGGCGGCCTATGTTCTTCTTCTTCATCAACATCACTAGGTCGCCGCTCCTGTAGAGCTGTGTGAGGCTCCCCTTGAACGTCTTCACCCCAGAGAGCTGAACCCTGTACTCTTTGCCTACCTCCCTGGAGACCCAGGCCTCAAGCCTTGGCCTGCTCACGAGCGTGAAGCCCTCCTTAATAACCCCAATAACCGCCTCGACCTCGCTTGTGAGTGACCCCAGCGACAGCTTCACGACAGCCTTCTCTAGGACGGCAGGGGCCATCTGGGACGCTGTGAACCTCTCAAATATCAGCTGGTAAAGCCTGTAGTGGGCCCCAGTTAGCTGCATGGGCACGTTAACGGAGCCGTCAAGTATGGCCCTCTCGAGCTCCTCCGCTGAAAGCGGCCTTGTAGGCCTTATCGCCTCGTGAGCCCCGCCCGCGCCCCACCCCCTTGGCTTGAAGTACTGGCCAAGCCCATGCGACTCTAGGTACTGCCTGGCCACAGCGATTCCGGCGTCAGATACCCTTGTTGAGTCCGTCCTGTGGTATGTTATAAGGCCTGAGTAGAACAGGTCCTGAGCCAGCTTCATTGTTAAGGGGGCCGAGAACCCGAGCCTAGCCGAGGCCTCATATATCAGCTCGTCTGTCGTGAAGGGCGGCAAGGGGTTGACCTCCTCCGTCCACACCTTCTCCGTTACGGCAGCAGCCTCGGCCTCCTGGGAGGCCGCCTCGGCCTCGTCCCGGTTCCTGGTGAAGAAAGTCACCGGGGTGCCAGAGGGCAGGAGGGCCCTTACCTTGAAGCCCATGCCCTCCTTATACTTCCTATACCTCTCTATGACCCAGCCCAGGACGGGCGTCTGAACCCTCCCAGCCCCAAGCCAGTTCTTACCCAGCTTGTACCAGAGGTACTGGCTCGTGATGAAGCCTATCCACCTGTCATCAATTCGCCTGGCTATCTGCGCGTCGACAAGCCTCTCGTCAATCTTGCCGGGGGACCTCAGAGCCTCCATAAAGGCCCTCGGCGTGACCTCGTGGAAGGCGCTTCTGTACATGTTCTGGTTGTAAGGCCTCAGGGCCAAGTACAGGTCCCACGCGATCTTCTCGCCCTCCCTGTCGGGGTCGGTCATTATGATGACCCTGTCAACCTCCAGCGCCACTTTCCTCAGGGTCTCAACTATGCTCCACGAGTCTACTATGGCCCTTGAGCCGCACCTGGGGCACTGGTCGACCTCCTCGGTGAACTGGTAGCCGCAGCTTAGACACCTCTTTATGCTTGAGTAGACGGGCTCCCACACGTCCCCCTTGAGCCTGACCCCAAAGAGGCTGCCCTCCTCAGGCTCTACCGAAAGGTCGTAGACGTGGCCCTTCGAGGCTGTGACAGTAATCAGGTGAACAGTGTTCGTAGTGTTGTCAACTACTGTTGTCTCGTATATGTTAAGGGAGCCCTCCCTCCTCCTAGCTGGCTTCCCCCAGAAGTTAGCAATGGTCCTGGCCTTGGTGGGCGACTCGACCACTATGAGCTCCGTTATTATGTTGATCTTCTTAGCGGCGGCCTCAGGCTCCTTCCTGCTGGCCTCAAGCTCTTTCTCAACCGACTTGAGGTCAAGGGACTTGAACGGAACAAACTGGGCCTGGCTGAGCCACCTGAGCCTGTCCTGAAGCGCGTCAACGAGCTCAGGTATCCTGTCAATTATAACTGAGAGCCCCCTCGTCATGGAGCCGTGGAAGAGCCTGCTCGTCCTGCCGCTGGCCTGTATATAGGAAGGCGCGTCCGGCGAGTAGAGCCAGAGGGAGCCTGACTCCCTCCTTATCACCATAGTCCCTATCCTAATGGTCTGTCCCTCTGACTGTAGCAGGCCCTCCAGCAGGTTGACAACCCCCTCTGAGGCCTCGAGGACTAGCTTCCTGAGCTCCTCTAGCCTCCCCCTGGCCTCGAGCTGCCCCCTGATGACCGCTGCCATGATACGTGAGTCAACAGTATATGACCTGAGCAGGGCCTCAAGCCTCTTCCTGTAATCCGAGAACGACTTGTCCTTCTCCTCAGCGAACATGAGGGCCCTTAGGAGCCTCCTAGGCGACAGCAGGGCAGTCCTCAGGTCAAGCCTTATGGCGGGGACCCCAAGGAATAGCGCGTACCTTATTACCTCAGGAAGGTCAATGCCCCTCACCAGCGCGCCGTACCTTGAGGCCACCCCGACGGCTACGTCTGCCTCACCTGAGACGAGCTTCTCAACGGCTCTCCTCGGGTTCGATATGGCGTGTACGGCCCTAACGCCGGCCTTATTTAAGGCCTCGGCGACTACCTTAACCATTGACTTGCCGTAGGCCCGTGACACAAATATCAGCCCTCCGCGACCGAGCCCCTGCGCCAGCTCAATGATTGACGCCATCGCGTCGTTGGATATCAGGTAGGAGTCTATAACGTTCCTCAGGTAGTCAGTTCCGCCGCCTACCTCAAAGCCCAGGAGCTCCCTGAAGACCAGGTGCTTTACGCCCCTTGGCCTTCCGGTGGCTGACGCTATGACGAGCTGGCCCTGCTGCGCCTCACTCTGCTTCAGCTGCAGCTGTAGGCTCAGGGACGCTATTTCCTTAGTCAGCTGCTCCGCCCTTTCCCTGTGGCCCGCCTTAAGCGCGCCCGCTAGATCAAGCCTTAGCTGGACCAGCCTGAACGCCGTAGAGATGGCTTCCTCGCTGAACCCTAAGAGCATGAGCGTCCTGTCTATGTTCTTGCTGTTCCTCAGCAGGCTATCCACGTCGTCTACTATAGCCAGGTTATAGGGCGCCGCGGCCCTCAGGACATCGAAGTTCCTTACCATGAAGCCAGGCGTTATAACGAGGACCAGGTAGTCCTGGCCCTTTATCCTCTCCATCATCGCCTGCCTGTCCTCAGCCCTCATGGAGCTATAGTAATAGGCGACGGAGCCCGCCCCAACTATCTTTGAGACCCTGTCGGCTGTCTGGGCTACCAGGTTCTCCGTGGGCACCAGGTACAGGACCCTCCACTTGTCCTTCTCAGCCCTGTAGGCCGCGTACGCCATGAGGAGCGTGGTCTTCCCGACCCCAGTTGGGGCCACTATTGAGAAGCTGTCGAGGAGCAACAGCCTCCTGGCCCAGCTCCTCTGGGCGCTTGACATGGCGAAGCCGTGCTTGTCCTCAAAGTAGCCCGAGAAGTCCCTGAAGTCCCTCTCGAGATAGGAGAGCTCAAGGTAGCTCCCGTACTTGCCGAGCTTCTGCAGCGCCTCTCCTATGCTAATGGGGTCCGCCTGCTCGGGCTCCTCGGGAAGGCAAGTGGAGCACGGTAGGCCCTTAGCGAGCCTGCCAGCCGTTATCTCGCCATGGCAGTTAGGACAGAGCCTTCTGAAGACGGCCTCTATCCTTGGCACCCTGGTCCTCCTCAGCTCATTTAAGAAGGCTCAGCTGTCCTACAGTATTAAGGCTTGCAGGGGTAAGAGGCAGCTATCACGAGGTATTACCTTGGGGACCGCCGCCTATTGAAGTCCAAAGGTATGAGAGCCTCCTGAAGTAAGGCTCAGCCTGGGCCTGATCCTCAACGGCAACTGCAACGGGCTCGCCAAAGGGCTCATTAACAATCACCATCAGGCCCACCCTAGAGGAGATGCTGTCAAGCAGGGGCAGCTGGGTGACCTTTACTGGGATGCCTGTCTCCGAGATCCTCTTAACTAAGACCCCTTCCACGAGGAGGACCCTGAGGTCACCTATGTAACTTAGTAGCGCCTTGATTATCCCCTCGCCCAGCCCGTCCCTAGCCATAACTGTTGACACGGTTATGTATGCTACAGCTGAGGCCTTGAAGAAGTCGACGGCCGCCGACACTATGTTATAGGCCCCCTTAACAATAACGTACCGAGGCGCCCTCTGCTTGGACCCAAGCCTTTCCAGCGCCTCAGCGAGCTCAGCGATCTCCCTGGCCCTTCTCCTGGAGTCCTCCTCAAGCCTTGCTATGCTCGCCGCCGCCAGCGCCCTCGGGCTTACGGCCTTGTACCACCCGTTGGGGTCCTTATAGACCATGCCCTTGCTCTCGAGGACCTTCACGACGTCATAGATCCTCGGGAGCGGGACCCCGCTCATTACGCTTGCCTCCTTTGGGTCGCTGGCTCCCTGGAGCATCGCAATGTAGAGCTTGGCCTCGTAGAGGGTCAGGTCCAGGGCCTTCCTCAGCCGCTCTACCAGAGCCTCCTGCTCTATTGGCAAGCCTAGCCCCATATAGAGGGCGCCGAAGAGGGCTTTAACGATGATAGGATCTCCGCGCGGTCTGTAACATTTTACGTAACTACTCGTTATTTTTAATCACTTCTAATCCCCTTAATGCCATTAAGTAGGCTGAGGCTGTATGCCTAACCAATTTCTATAAGCCTTTATGTTAACATTAAATCGGAGGGCGCCCAGTGAAGCTCCCCGCGTCGTGGCTGGGAGCCCACACTCACTAACCTAGGCGTGGGGAGGGGAGGAGTGATGAGGCCGAGCGACCAATGGTCACGAAAGGTTACCATTAGTCGTGATGAAGGCCGAACTCTATCAGGCAAATAAACAACAGAGAAAAGCGTACACGAAACCCTATAATAAAATAGGGCCTGCTAGCTTGAAATTGTCACTTCGTGGAGGCCGTGGCCGCCGTGCTGCCCTGCTGGGCAGCAGGGGCGCCGACCTCCACGCTCGGGAGCTCTGGGAACTCCTGCTTCATCCTCTGCTCGGCCACTATGCTTGCCTCCTTTAGTATCTTCTGCGCCTCCTCGGTCGCGTACTCGTTCTCGAAGATCGGCACAGCGCCAGAGGTGTACTGGGTCAGCGCGGCCGACAGCTCCTCGTCGATGTCCATCAGGTCGGCGAACACGTCAGGCATGGCGCCCCTGAGGTAGCCAGCCACCTGTTTGAGCGCAACTATGGCAGGCGCCAGGTCAGCGTTAACGTCGCCCATTATCAGGGTCGTGTCGAGCCTGAGCTTGACCTTCTCGAGGGCGTACTTGACGGTCATTATTATCTTGGCCATCTTCCTGACCTCAGCGACCTCATTGGCGTACATGGTGGCCTTGCTCCTGTCGCCCTCTATTATGGCGTTCACGACCTTCTCAAAGAGCTGCTTGTCATAGGCCTGAAGCTTGCTGAGAGTGTAGTCAAGCCTGTTCATCTGGGCTGCGACCCTGTAACTCGCCATCATTATCTGCCTCTTGAGGGGCGGCGGTGGTGAGATGAAGTTCTTCACCTTCTCCGCTATGGTCTCCCTCTTCGACTCCTCAGACCACCTCTTGGGCCAGCTCTCAATCCCGCTCAAGCCTTTTCACCGGGTCCGACATTCACTAAATGTCATAGGGGCTTTAGGGGGACAGGCCCAACAAAGGGGCTCACCGGCTATATAGGGCGAGACAATAAGGCCTTCCCGGTGTAGGACTTGACAGCCCCGCGCGTCGACGAGGCTTCTAGGTTCATAGGGTCAGAAGTCGTTGATGACTTCGGAAGGTCGCTGGGTGTCCTCGTGGCCATCGAGAGCGGGGTGGACGGGAGGATTACAAATATAATAGTGAAGGTAGCTGACAAGAGCCTGGAGGTCATAGAGGGGGAGAGGGTCAGGGTCTTTGAGGGAAAGCTTACCGTAACGCCGGAGTGGAAATATGAGATCCTCGAGGTCATAGATAACCTTGAGAGGGCCTACAAGAGGAAGAAGGCCATAGAGGGCATCAGCAGCCGCAACGAGCTGCCCTCGGTTGTTGTGGATCCTATAAAGAAGAGGCTTGAGGAGGAGATAAGGTCTCTGAGGATTAAGGCCGATGAGGTCAGGAAGCTCGTGAGCTCCAGGATATCTGAGGTAGAGACGGAGGAGCTGAAGGTGGCGAGGGCTGTGGCGTCGGTCGGCATATCCTACTTCAGCGGCGAGGTCAGCGAGAGGGGCTACACGCAGAGCATGAATCACCTAAAGAAGCTGCAGGAGGCCCTGGGCGAGGAGAAGAGGGCCGCGAAGGAGCTGCTTGAGAAGCTGGAGAAGGTCCTACAGCTGGCCTCTGAGGTCGAGTCCCAGAAACAGGTCACCCCGGTCCAGGTCCAGCAGGCCCCTGCTACATCTCAGCCTCAGGCAGTAGTAGTTAAGGTCGAGGGTTAACGTCAGACCTCAGAAGTACCTCATGTTAACGTTTTAGAGCCCGCCAGCTAAGAAGGCTTTTGGGCGGGGGTGCCCGAGCCCGGCCAAAGGGGACGGGCCCAAGACCCGTTGGCGTAGGCCTGCGTGGGTTCGAATCCCACCCCCCGCACCCTTAGCCCTCCTGCCTGCGCCCTATCCTGGAGCGACCGCTCAACACGTCCTGCAGGAACTCAGCGAGCCCCCTAAACAGCAGGAGGGCGGCCGCTATCGCCACGGCGAAGGCGAAGACCTCAACCCACAGGTTCTCATCTTCTATACCGTAAAGCGTTAACAGGTACGCTAGGCCCATCATGACGCCCCCAACAACTAGGAACCTGACGTAGACCTTCAAGGACCAACTCCTCAATAGAGCCAGCACGCCACGTAGTGGCCTGGCTCTACCTCCTTAAGCGGTGGCTCCTCCGTCTCGCACCTCTTCATTACAAATGGGCACCTCGGGTGGAACTTACAGCCTGACTTGGGCCAGACGAGCTCTAGCTCCCTGACGTTGACCTTGAAGAACTTGTCTCTGGCCTCAGGCTCTAGCCTTGGGTAGGCCTGGAGGAGCGCCTGCGTGTAGGGGTGTAATGGATTCTCCATGATCCTCTTCGTGGGCCCTATCTCAACTATCTTGCCGAGATACATTATCGCTATTCTGTGGGCTATGACCTTGGCGACTGGCAGCTCGTGAGTTATGAAAAGTATTGACAGGCCCCTCGACTGATTGATCTTCTTAAGGTCCTCGACTATGAGCCCCTTCAGCGAGGCGTCCAGCATTGTGACCGGCTCATCGGCAACCAGGTAGTCAGGGTCCATCATCAGAGCTCTGGCTATGGCCAGTCTCTGCCTCTGACCTCCTGAAAGCTGGAAGACGTAGTTGTTAAGTAGTTCGTAGGGAAGCCCTACGTCGTCGAAGGCCTTATGTATTATCTCTTCTATCTCAGCCCTTTCCCTGATCCCCGCATAGTAAAGGGGCTGCCTAAGGGCGTCGTAGACCTTCATATAGGGGTCTATGGAGGAGTATGGATCCTGATAGATCATCTGAAGCTTCCTCCTGATATCCTTAGTGATGGTCTTTGGGGTAATCAGGTGGGAGATGCCCTTGCTGTTATAATATATCACCTGGCCCTCGGTGGGGGCCTGGAGCCCTATGGTTGTGCGGCCAAGCGTAGTCTTGCCGCTGCCGCTCTCGCCCACGAGGCCAAGTATCTCCCCTCTCCTTATCTTGATGCTGACGTCGTCGACGGCCTTCACTATGCTCTTCTTAGAGAGGAATCCCCCTTTGGTGAAGTAAACCTTGAGATCCTTGGTCTCTATTACTATATCGCCTAAGCTCACCTTTCATCACCCGTAGAGCCAGCACGCGACCTCCGAGTTCTCGACCCTCTTAAGCCTGGGCTCCTCGCGCTTACAGATATCCATTACGAATGGACACCTGGTCTGGAACCTGCAGCCAGGGGGGAGCCTGGCCAGGTCAGGCATGAAGCCCGGTATGCCCTTTATGTAATCCTTTGACGGGTCTGGCACGGCCTCCATGAGCAGCTTGGTGTATGGGTGCTTAGGCTTCCTAACTATATCAGCGGTGTCGGCGTGCTCAACTATCCTCCCTGCATACATTATGTACATTCTGTCTGCGATCATCGACATCAAGGCTATGTCGTGGGTTATAAAGATAATGGATATGTCAAGCTCCTTCCTCAACTGCTTCAGGAGGTTTATGATGTGAGTCTGCGTTATTACGTCAAGGGCTGTAGTTGGCTCATCCGCTATGAGGACCTGTGGGTTAAGGGCTAGAGCCATCGCTATGAAGGCCCTCTGCTTCTGTCCGCCGCTTAGCTCGTGAGGGTACCTGTCAGCTATAGAGGGGTCCAGGTTGACCATTTTCATGAGTTCGTTGACCCTCTGGTCAGGGTCGCCTGTATAGCCGTGAACCTCTAGGACCTCCTTTATCTGATCCCTTATCTTGTAAACCGGAGTAAAGCCGTTCATAGAGCCCTGGAACACCATCGCTATCCTCTTCCACCTGTACTCGCTGTTGAAGACCTTCTCGGGCAGGTGCAGCACCTCGGTGTCGTCAAAGTAGACATTACCGCCCTCTATGAAGCCTGGCGGCATTATCAGCCTCATTATGCCCAGGGCTAACGTGCTCTTGCCGCTGCCGCTCTCGCCGGCTATGCCTATGATCTCGCCCTTGTTCAGGTAGATGTTAACCTCGTCGACGGCCCTTACCACGCCCCTAGGCATATGGAAGTATACCTTTAGCCCCTCAACCCTCAGCAGAGGCGGCAAAAGCCCTCCCTTCTCAGCCACGCTTCTCTACATCGTCTAGCTTAAAATTTTCTCATGTCTGTAGCCTTCCCCCAAAGAGCCCTCCTTAAAATAATTAAATTAAATAATTTAATGAGATGTGGACCTTAGAGGGCTCACTCTAGCAGGCTTAGGGCGTTTGAGTAGACCACGCCGCTAAGGTCCTCAAGCCTGAAGCCGTAGTGAACCTTCGTGAAGTTAGACCTGAAGCTCTTGACCTCCCCCCTCACCTTAGAAGGCTCCTCGCCCTTTATCAGGACCCTCTCCATGAAGTCCGCTATGACATCCATCTCATCCTCCTTCATGCCAAACCTCGTCATCTCCTGTACGCCAATCCTTAGGCCGCTCGGGTCCTTGACGGCCTCGGGTGGGTCCTTTGGCAGGAGGTTCTTGTTCACTATAATGTTAGCTTCCTCAAGCAGAAGGGCGGCCTTCGCGCCTCCCCCTTGTTTAGTTACGTCCAGCAGTACCTGATGACTCATGGTGTAACCCATGTGCTCAGCTAGCACTGTGAAGCCTCTCTCCGCAAGAGCCTCGGCCAGCCTCTTGGCGTTCCTGATCACCTGGTCAGCGTACTGACGCCCGAACTCCAACATCTCAAGGGCCGTGACAGCTGTCGCCGGGAGCCTGTGGAGGTGGTGATTGCTGACGAACCAGGGGAATATTGTTTTACCTATCTCCTTGAAGATCTCCTTGTTGGACGCCAGGATAACCCCGCCCTGAGGTCCTGGGAACGTCTTATGTGTCGAGGCCGTCATAACGTCAGCCCCGTGCTTAAGCGGGTTCTCCCACGCGCCCCCAGCTATTAGACCAAGCACGTGGGCTGCGTCGTAGACCAGTTTGCCCCCTACGGAGTGAACGGCCTCTGCGATCTCCTTCACTGGGTGAGGGAAGAGGTACACGCTGCCCCCTAGTACAGCGAACTTGGGCTTGACCTCCTCAATCAACTTGACGGCCCTGTCCACGTCAACGTTCATCCTCTCATCATCGTAGGGGAGCTCGACCTGTTGTATGCCAAGGGCGCCCAGGGTCCCAAACTTCGTGTGGCTCACGTGAGCCCCGGCCTGCACAGGCGCTATGACGGCCTTGTCGCCAGGCTGAGCTAACACCCTGAAGGTGGCCGCGTTGGCTATCGTGCCGCTGACAGGCCTCAGGTCGACCATGTCGGTCTCGAAGAGCCTGCCCATAAGCTCGTCCGCCAGCACCTCGAGCTCGTCTATGTACTTAACGCCCTGGTAGTGCCTCTTGAAAGGCTTACCCTCGGCGTACCTGTGCATGGGGTCACTTACGTAGACCGCCATCGCTGCTGGCGACATCACGTTCTCACTCGCTATGAGGTTAATGGACTCCCTCAACCTCCACATGTTATGAGCGTTCGTTAGCTCGAATACCTTAGCTAGCTCTTCCCTTACGCCCAATCCCTTTCGCCTTACAGAGACCGGCGTGGGGAAGGTAAAAGTTGTAACTGTATCAAAGGTATTGTTCAGGTAAACCTTAATGTAATAGATACCCTTTCCCTAAGCGGACGGGGTTCCCACAAATCGCGGACTTCGCGGTGAGCCCAGGCTTACCCTCCCAGACCCTAGATATAGGCGCGCCGCTCCCAGTATTCCGCTGGCACAAGGGGCTTTCCGGCGCCCGGTGTAGGAAATGCTTAGCCTGATAGTAAGGCAGTCTCCGTGGGATGACGACGTGGCCCTCAGGGCAGCTTGGGAGGCTGCTAAGAGGCTGAAGGACGAGTACTCGCTAAGAGTTCTCGTAGAGGTCGTCAACGAGACGCTGGGCTACAGCCCATTCCGCGATGGCCCAACCGTCTCCGTAGGACCTCACGAGATACCCGTTGACCCTGCTATGGCAAACGTTGAGGAGCTTATTGACAGGATAGTTCAGGCAGTCCTAGAGGTGGCCGGCCTGACGACAAGTAAGGAGGAGCTTAAGGTCAGGGTCAACCTCATTGATGCTATTCCCTTGAACCCGCCGCTGATAGCTGCCTAAAGGGTCTTCTCCCGAAAAGGAACGCTGCTTAACTGCTGCCGGAGCTGCTGTTGCCAGAGCTCCTTGGCTGGACGAAGACCCTAGTGCTGTGGGGCAGCTTGGAGGCGGCCCTCCTCAGCGCCTCCTTTATCTTGTCCAGGTCTGAGGCCCTGCCGTAGACCTCTATTATGGCGTCGCCAGGCTCCACTATAGCAGCGACTCCTATAGGCGTCCCGAAGGAGAGCCTCATCCCGTCCTGAAGCCTGTCAGCGCCCGCGAAGGCCATCATCTTGTTCTCCCTGATGACCTGATGAGGGTACTTCTTAACGACCATGAAGTAGTTGGCGTCACCTACGTTCGTGGAGAGGTACTTAGACGCTGCCACCCTTGCGGCCTCGAGCGCCTCTGACCTTATCTGGCCGCGCTCCAGCACGACCAGTGAGACCTTGACCTCATAGGAGTCAGTAAGGGACGGGGTACCAGCGGTGAACTTTGATATCTTGGGCTGAGGGGCGCCGTGTATGTACTCCCTCCTGGTGTAGGGCTGGCTGGTTACATGGGAGTAGCACCGGCCTGGCCTCATGGGCATAGCTTCTCGCCGCTTCGTCCTGTCCCACAGATCTTTTAAATGTTTTCAGACGCGCCGCTTCTGGGCAGCGACTTGAGCAAGGCAGAATCAGTCATAGGGTTCCTCACGGGCCGCCTGCCATCAATGGCCGAGGAAATAGATAACAGAAACGAGCTCAGCGCGGAGTTCCTTCAGGGACTGAGGGAGGCTGGCGCCTTTGACTCGCTGTCCATGTCCCTGAGCGAGCTGATGAACGTCGTCCGCGTAGCCTCAAGGTGGAGCCCTGCGGTAGCCCACGTAATAATGACCTCTGCTACCGTTGCCAGGAGGGTGAGGCAGGACGGCAGGGTCTACTCGCTCTGCGTCACGGAGCCCGGCGGCGGCAGCGATATAAAGGCCAACCTGAAGACGATCGCTGAAGAGCGGGCCGGGGGAGAGGCATACGTAACAGGGGAGAAGGTATACGCAAGCAACGCCATATACGCTAGCCACTTCCTCGTGCTGGCCCAAGGCCCCTCAGGGCCTACGCTCTACCTAGTTGAGAGGGGGCCAGGTGTTAAGGTCGAGAAGCAGGAGCTCTTCACCTTCAGGGGGGCTGGGGTTTCAAAGGTCGCCTTTGAGGGAGCGACAGGGGTTCGGGTCGGCACATCTGGTAAGGGGATAAGGGAGGCCCTTGAGACTATCAACTATGAGAGGCTCAGCTACGGCGCGATAGGCCTGGGGATAAAGGACGGGTTCTTTGAGGAGGTGGGCCCTAAGGCCTTAACCAAGAAGATCTTTGGAGTTGAGCTGGGGGACTACCAGGGCATAAGGTGGTACTTCGCGGACGTCGAGATTAAGTCAAGGCTTCTGGAGACCCTGCTGGAGGTGGCCGTGGCCAGGGCTGAGTCTAAAGGAGCTGTTGACCCCTATGACGCTGCTGTCTCAAAGCTGATGGGCGCTGAGGTCGCCCAGAGAGCCGCGTGGCTGGCCGTGCAGGTTATGGGAGGGGCAGGCTTTGCAAGGGGTACAAGGCTTGAGAGGTTGACGAGGGACGCAAGGACGCTTGACATAGGGGCTGGAGCGCGCGAGGTCCTGCTGGACTTCGTAGGGGAGCAGGCTGTAAAGAGGTACAGAGGACATTAGCGCTTAACATCGCATAAACTGTTATAAAAGAAAATTTTATAAGGTCTTTTAAAAACAGTTTTTCCCGGGCTAGGAATGGAGGCGACGGCCCAGAGGTCGCAGAAGTCCCTGAGGGCGCTTATCAGGTGCGCCTCTATACCTGACCCTGACGTGTCAGCCCAGATAATATCGATACTCCTTGAGCGCAAGGAGGTGAGCGTTAAGGACCTTACCAAGGAGCTCGGGGTTAGCTACCCCTTAGTACTCAGGGTAATTAATGACCTCACCGGCCTCGGGATAACCACAACGAGCAAGCTCAAGATGGAGGGCAGGGGAAGGCCTAGAAAGCTCGTGAGGATCAACGTAGGAAAGCTATCCGAGCTCCTAGAGGAGTGTAGGAGGAACCTCAGCGAGGTAGAGAGCCTGATAGCCTCCTTAAGTACGAGCAGCGGGCCAGCTGGTGAAGCCGCAGCTAGCGCGCCAACGAGCTAAGGGCGTCAGCGAATTCCTCCATGACCTTTTCTGGCTCCTTGGCCTTCATGACAGCGCTGGCCAGCAGTATGCCGCTGGCTCCGAGCTCTATGGCCTTAATCACGTCCTCTCTGTAGGTTATCCCTGCCCCGGCTAGGACCGGTATATCGGCAATGGCCTTAACCGCCTTAACCCCATCAGTTATCACCTCAGGCCTGGCTCTTGAGACTGAGATGCCAGTCCCTATCAGCTCGGGCGGCTCGATGGCTATGAAGTCAGGCCTGAGATAAGCGAGGCCTGCCGCCTCCCCCGGCGTGTCAGCGCAGGTCATGACCTCAAGGCCCTGGGCCTTTACGGCCTTTACCACCTTCTCTACGTCGCGGTAGACCATCTTGTGCTCGCTGTGGTTTGCAAGAACTCCCTTGGCGCCTATGAGCTTCGCTGCTGACGCCGGCAGGTAGCCCGTGTAGGCCCCGAAATCTATGGGGTCCACGTGCTCAACGTAGACGTCTTCATAGGCCTGGAGTATCCTACCCATGACAGCCGCGGGCACCGCTAAGATTATCCTAACGCCCTGATACCTTGAGGAGAGCCTTGAGGCGGCCCTAGCTATATCAAGGGACCTCTCGTTAAAGGCCGTCTCATACGCCTTGTAGTTAATAGCAAATATCAGCCTAGCCAACTCTCAACCCCGCTGAGCATTGTCCCGTAAGAAAAAAAAACGCTTAAGCTAGTAGCTCAGTCACCATGGGTTGGCTCCAGTAGCTCCTCCCTCCTGATCACAGGCTTATAGCCAAGGTCGAAGGGCTTGAACCTGTTCTCAAGTCTCTTAAGCACGTCTGGCAGCGTCGTGTACTCCATTTCCTCGGGCCCCAGCCTGTGCGGCATGAAGGGTCCATGTCTTCTCATGTACTCCGTTATCATCTGGGCCGTCCTCCTGGTCTCATCAAAGGCCACGTCGTCAAAGAGGTCGCTTGGACCCACGAGCCTGCCCTCCTTCAAGTTGAACCCGAGGCCCATGACCCTAGGCGGCCCATCGAACCTGGTCATCTTAGCGTCCTTCATGCCCACCGGCATCAGGGGGCCTGCGTGGCTACCTCTCATCCAGCCGGCCACGAGGTGCGGGAACGAGAAGGCCTCCAGTATCTCGCCCAGCGCAGGGAAGCCCGACTGGGCCCTGACGATCATGACCGGGTCGTCCTTCCCTATGTACTTTCCTGCTATCAGGTTAAGCCTCTCTGAGCTGACGACAGCTGCCGGCTCACCGTCCTTGCGGTGGACGTACTTTATAACGTACCTTGAGGTAGTCCCTATGAGGGCCAGGAGGTCGTAAAGCTCCTCAGGCGCCCTCATGTCGACTGCTCTGCCCTCCATTACGTCGAGCACCGTGAAGATGAAGCCCTCGTGAAGCTTAGGGTCTATCACGAGGCCTGCCGTGTTGAACGGGTCAGCGAAGATCCTGAAGAGCGGGAGGTTGAAGGCGCTGGGCTCCGTCTTGTCAGCCATGAAGACGGCTATGGGCTCTGAGGGCCTCTCCTTAAACTCAAGCTCTGCGACGCCTGGCCCCAGCCCCCTCACGTTGCCGCTGAAGGTGTCGCTAAGTAGGTCCTGGCCAGCAGCGTAGAGGCCAAGCTCCCTAGAGACCTTTGTGGCCTCCTTGAAGGCGTCCCAGGCGAGCTCGTGGACCTTCGGGTCGTTGGGGCCCCTGAAGTGCGTCATTATTAGCTGGACGTCGTCACCTACGGCCGTCACGTAGTAGTCCACTATTATGCCCTGCTTCTTGCCCTCGGCCAGCACCCTTGAGGCCGCGAGGAGCGTGTCTGGGTGAGCCTTGTGATGTCCTGCAAGGCTACCGATGTCGGCCTTGATCACGCTTATGGTCGTTTTCTTTTCGCTCTGCGACGATGACAAGAGGCTTCTCACCGTTTCTAGTTGTATGCCAAACGGAGCGAATAAATATGTCTTTCAGAAAAGCTATATTATAACGGCTTTATATCGTTGAACCTTTATGGCCCATAACATAAGCAGCGACCCGCAAAGAGGACGCCCAGATCACCAGGGCACCTTCTTGAGGCCCAGCTTATAGGCCCCCCAGTTAGTGGCCCTATGTAGTCCATATATTGCGAGCGCCCAAAGGACCTCATCCACAAGCGGAAAGGTCTTGCCTACTATGTAAAGGAAGAGCAGGGCGAACACGTAGAACCCCAGCTGGTCAAGGACGGGGGCCTGCTGCCCTCTCTCAAGACCTAGCCTTCTCTTAATGAAGGAGCCAAAGAGGTCGCCTATCAGTGCGCCTAAAGACGCTAGAGCCGCGTAGGGGATTAGGTCAGCCCCAACGGCCACAGCCTCTATAGCGCCAAAGAGGGTGCCAGCAGTCATCCCCCCAAGCAGGCCTCCCCACGTCTTACCGTCGCCGAATATCCTCCTGCCATCTATGAACCTCCTGCCGAAGTCAACAGGAGGAGGGCCATTCATTATCACCGGCGCCCCGTTAGCGACCATGGCCGGCAGGACATATATTATCAGCTCAATGAGCTGACTCAGCAGGCTGTTCAAGCCACCTCACCCCATCACTTATGAGCTCATAGGTGAAGGAGGGGCCTGGCGGCTTGAGCAGGGTCAGCCTTGAACAAGGACCTCCCCTACACCTAACCCTCTCGGCCTTGCCTACTATGTGCGCCCACGGTATGACCCACCTGCCCAGGGCCATCTCTTCCTCCTGCCCTACCTCCATGACCTGCCCTACCGCCACTCCACCTGACCTCCTCAGCATAGCTGAGATCATTGAGAGCCTGGCGAGCGAGTAGGTCCCCAGGTAGCCCCTGAAGGGCCAGTTTATTGAGTCTATGACCAGCAGGACACCACCGCTTAGAGCCTCTACAACGAGGTTCGTCATATCGTAAAAGCTGAGGACCGCCTTGGTCGGGACGCACGTAGCTACATTCCTCGCATACGTAAGGGTGCCGGGCTCCGTAGCGAGGACTAGCGCCTCCTTCCCTGAAGCGATAGCGTACTTAGCGAGCTCAAAGGCTATTCTGGTCTTCCCAGTAGCGGGAGGGCCGTAGACTACAAAGTAAAGCCTCCTGTCAACGACCTCCCTTAGGTCAGGAGGGAGCCGCGTAGCTGGGCTGCAGGCGGAGCTCACTTAGGACCTGCTCCCTCAGCCCCCTTAATCACTACCTCGCCGCCAGCCGCCTTGACCTTCTCCACGGCCTTGCCTGAGGCCGAGGGCACTATGACCTTAACGCTTATCGTTATCTTGCCGCGGCCCAGCAGCTTGGCGTAGCCAAGCTCCTCCAGGTCCACAACGTACTTTCCGTCCTCAATCTTCGCCTGGCCCCTCGCGGCCAGGTCCCTCACTATCGCCTCCAGGCGCTCAAGGTCTATGGCTGGCTGCTCGCCCCTTGATGTTGGGTTCCTGAAGCCCCTCTTGCCAAACCAGTTAGGGGCGTACCTCAGCATCCACGACTTCTTGTGCTTACCAAGCCCTGCCGCTCCCCTTCCTCCCCTGCTGCCTGACTTCCTGTGCTGGCCTATCCTGCCCCAGCCCATCGTCCTAGTCCTTCCCCTCAGCTTCCTCGACTTCTTCCTGGCCCTCGGTATCGTCCAGGTCATAGTCTCAGCCCCATGTGGACCCTTGGGGTTTAAATTCAAAACATCCTCTGGACCAGTTCATTTATTTCCTTCCCCCTGTACCCGAGCTCCCCCTCCGGGTAGAGCTTCTTAACAGACCTCTTGAAGCCCCCGCTCGGCGGGTGAAGCCTGAAGAAGGGCTTCACGCCGTAGTCCGTTAGCTTATGGTACTGAATCTCATTGTTCGCCACTTTCTCAGCGAGCTCAGCTATGCCGTTCAGCTTGAGCCTCTCCTTAACCCACTCATCGGTTATCGGCACCTCGCCGAGTAGCCTCCCCCTCCTCCTTATGAGCTCCTCGAGGACCTTCGGCTCCACCTCGCCCCAGGTTATAGCTGTCTGGGCCCTCTTCAGCATACCCTGGATGCCTGGCAGGCTGTCGGGGTATACCGTCGCTATGTATATTCGCCTGAGCCTCAGCAGCTCAAGCGTCTTCCTAACATCAGGGTGCTGGTCGGCCTCGCCCCTGATCCTTATTATTAGGTAAGCCAATCACGCTCACCTCGTCCAGTCCTGATAAGTTACGAACCTGTAGGTGTTCCTAAGCGCGAGGTACGTGGCCCTGGCGAAGTTGTAGGTTGTCCTCGTCTCGCCAAAGGTCTGTGACCACACGTCCTTGATTCCAGCTAACGACAGGACCACCTTGGCTACGTTACCGGCCACGAGGCCTGTCCCCTTTGGCGCAGGCTTCAGGACCACCCTTACACTACCGCTCTTGCCCTCGACTGTGAACGGGACGCTGTGGGGCTCGCCGCATGTGCACTCCCAGCTGCCGCAGCCCCTCCTCACAGGCGTTATGTTCAGCTTGGCGTCCCTTATGGCCTTGTCTATGGCGTCCCTTAGCTGCTTGGCCTTGCCCTTGCCGAGGCCCACGTAGCCGTCCCTGTTACCTACAACTACAGTTACCCTGTACCTGGTCACCCTTCCGGCGTCGGTCATCTTCTGGACATGGGTTATGTCTATGACCTCTGCCTGGAGGCCTGGAAGAAGCACGTCAACTATCTCGGGCTCCAGTATCGGCAGGTTCCTCCTGAAGATCTCCTCTATGTTCGCTATCTTACCCTCCTTAACGAGCCTGCCCACCTTTGTCTTTGGGACCCACTCCTCAAGCTGGGGCTGAGGCATTACAGTTGGTCTTTCGGCGCCTTCACTCACTGCCTGTCACCTCCGTTACCTGTTGTCTTGTCGAGGCCTCAATAACAGCCTTATAAGCGGCCTTTATCCTTTCAAGAACCTCCTCAAAGTGCTTAGGCAGCTCTGCTGGGTCTATGCGCGAGGAAAGCTGTGAGAAGACCCTCTTGAACTTTTCCTGGCTCTCCTGCCTCAGCTGAGCAGCGTAATTAGCCACGTGCTCGCACCTGATCCTTTCATCACTGGGCAGGACGTCCTCACCGTGAGGTATGTTGACGCCGGCGTTCAGGGCGCCCTTAAGCGCTGCGAAGACCCTTGACCCCCTTGACGGCTTGTGGAGGCCTACGTCGAGGATAGCCTCACGACCTCCCTTCTCAAGGAACCTCAGCGCCGCGAGGAAGCCTGTCAGGTAGGCCACGCACGTAGCCTTACCGCTCCCCTTCCACCCGAACTTCTTTATGAGCTCCCTTGAGTGGGCGGCTGCAACGACCTTGTCCCCCTTCAAGTCGAAGTCTATGAACTGAACAGTAACGTACTTGTTGCTGACCCTCACGACCATCCTGGTCTTCCCGCTTAGGAGGAGACGGAACCTCTTGTAATAGTTCGTCTTGCCTTCACGCCTCCTCCTAAGCGGAACCTTGTAGTTAGGTCCTCCCTTCACTTCTGGCCACCCGTCGCCTGCTTAAGCATGCCACTCGACTCCACGTACCTCCTCAGGTCAGCAAGGCTTGAGAACCTGTTGCCCTTTATTAGCCTGTACAGCAACCTGTAATCCTTCCTGCTTATCATCCCGTGATCCCTCAGCCACCTTATGTACCTCCTCATCTTCCTAACCCTGTGGACCCACTGGCCCTCAGGGTCCCTCCTCGCTCCAGCGGTCCCCTCCCTCTTGCCTGGTCCCCTCCTATGGCCCTTGAGCCTCTTTTCCTTCCTCTCGAGCCACCTGTGAGCGTTCCCCTTGGCAGGGATGACCCTTATCAGGCCCCTGCTTATTAGGCCCCTCACGTCGTCCTTTGTGACCGCTGCCTCTATCTCCTCCCTGTGGTCAGGGCTTGGGTCTATCCATATCCTGCTCTCGCCGACGCCCAGTATCTCAGCCGCAAGCCTCCTCTGAAGGCTGTAGTCCATCACTCACCACCGTTAGCTACCCTGAACCCCCTCCTCTTAGCCTCATCAAGTATCTGCAGTCTCTTCCTCAGGCCTACCCTGCCAGATATATAAATAATGTGAGTTGATGGGCTGAGGCCCTCAAGCTCCTTGACGTTTGAGACCACGACCGGTATGAGGCCTGAGGGGTGTCTGCCTCTGATGGAGGAGTCCGTCCTATAGCCAACCTTGACAAGTGGAGGATAGCCCTTGTACTGAAGCCTGACCTTGTTATCGATACCCTTTGGCTTCCTCCACGACTCGTCCAGGCGGCCTATGCGCCACGAGAGATATCTCACAAACCTTACCCTCAGCTTCCTGCTCATCTTGAACTGGAGCAGTCTCCTCTGCCTGAGCTCTGCTGGACGGGCCCTCACAACGGCCTCTGATGACATCACTCTATCACCTCCCTCGCATAGATGAAAATACCGTCCATGAACTTCCTCCTATCTAAGTCTGATATGTGAGTGGCCCTCTCTATGTTAGCGGCGGTCTGCCCCACGGCCTCTATGTCTATGCCCTCAACTATTACGTCCTGGCCCTGAACCTTGACCGTGACCCCAGGCATTACAGTCGCGTACCTAGGCGCCTTCTCCCCTAGGAAGTTGCTTATGACCACTCTGTTCTTCTCAACCTTAATTGTTATGGGGAAGTGCGTTGATATGACCTTCAGCTTGTACCTGAACCCCTTTGTAACTCCGACTATCATGTTCTTTATGTGGGCCGCTATGGTCCCTACGAGCGCCTTCTTCCTCGAGTCGGCGAGGCTTGCGCTCACGACCACGTAATTGCCGTCAACTGTTATCGTGACCCCCTTGGCGTGGCTGAAGTCCTTCCTTATCTCGCCCTTAGGCCCCTTAACCGTGACCTTCATGCCGTCCACTGTCACTGTGACCCCCTGGGGTATCTCAACCCTTCTCTCGACCAGCAGCGCCCTTGGCAAACCCGTCACCTTTACCTTGCGCTTCCTAGGCCTCTAAGCCAGGCCCTCTTTTAAGCATTCTAAACCCTCTCAAGCTTCTCCCTCACGGCAGCCTCCAGCTCGCTAAGCCTGATCACGGGGTACCCTGGCAAAGGCTCCTTAGCCCTCCCCAGGACAACTACTCTGTCCGGGTCCTCTTCCTTCCTCTTGCGGAAGATCCTCACCTTGAGGTAGCCCTTGTCCTTACCCATGTATATGAAGGCTATCTTTTCCCTCTTATCCCCCATCTAGGTCGCCCAGGGCAGACTTCTCGGAGGGTTTAAGGGCTTAAGCCCTCTCAGTCCATGACGGCTAGGACCGCTGACGCCTTGAGGGCCTCATCAACGTTCCTCGCTACATAAACCTTACCCCCGGTCTGGGCGGCTAACGACTCCAGCCTGGTCGCCTTTGAAGGCGTGGAGCCTGATATCAAGAGGGCGTCCACCCTTACGCTGTCAAGGGTCAGGAGAGGGACAAGGGACTCGGGGTCAAAGCCTTCGTTGTAGTCACCGTCAGTTATCAGGATAACCCTCTTATGATACCCTGCGGGGGCCCACTTGAGCATGAAGTAGGCGTCCTTGAGCGCCTCTGAGACGTTGGTGGCCTTCCCCATTACAGATATAGATGAAGCGGCCCTCTCCACCAGGTCCACGTTGTTCGTGAGGTCCACCAGCGGCATCGAGCGTCCATAAAACGCTATGAGCCCTATCAGGGTCGGGACGCCGCTACCTAGGGCTGACCTTGCTATCACAGAGGCGCTCCTCTTCGCGACCTCCATTCTGTTCGGCCTTACGTCCCTCAGGCTCATGCTGATGCTGGCGTCGATCGCTATCACTACAGCCCTGCCTAAGAACCTCTTGGCTATACCTTTCCCCCGGGTTACTTCTTGATGTTAAATTTAAATACTTATTGTCAACAAACCCGCTAACCCAAGAGAGTCCTTGGTATCTGGAGCGGTATCGAGCCAAGCCTTCCAAGCAGGGACTTGAAGGTCTGCTCATCCAGTACCCCTACGTCCCTGCCCAGGACCAGGAGGGATACGCTAGGGGCCGCAGGAACTCCGTGAACCTTGGCAACCTGCCTGGTCCTCTTGTCATCGCTTAGCAGGACGCCGTTCATCTTCTTAGCAAGGTATATGGCGTGGGACTCCTGGAGGGATATCCCGTTCTTCCGGGAGAACTCAGCCAGGCTCTTGTTCACCCTCATGACCTCAACGCCATCCATGACCACTATGAGGCCCCTCATCTTTGAGAACCTGAGCAGGAGCGCCTGCGCCCTCTCCTGAACCTTGTCTGGGACCACGAACCTCTTGTTCAGCTTAGGCAGGTAACTGAACAGGTTGAGCTCAAGCATAACATATAGTGAGGACAGGTCCAGGACCACCAGTCCCTTATCCCTGAGCGCCTTGACCCCCTCATTGACCTCTTCGTCGGAGTCGGCGCCCAGCTGCGGCGGAGTGTCATGCGATAGGAAGAACCATATTAGCTCATCCATGCTTATCCCACTTATGTCAACGGCTAGCTGGAAGCTTATGCCCCCGTTCTTGAACGCTCTGAGGGACAGGTCCTTCAGGTCATAGCTTTCAACCAGCCTTCTGACGGCCTCCCTGATGGCCTCGGTTTTGCTGCTGTAAAGCCCTGCCCTCACGAGCGCCTCGAGAAGGTCTTCTATGTAGCCGCTTATCTCTATTGTTGTTACCACCGCGCCTCAGATAGGACAGTTTACGAACTGAGTTAAAGCCCCTCTGGCGGGGAGATCAGGACGACCTCTACCTCGTCACCCTCGTCGTAGCCCTCTACGTCCTCAGGTATTATGAGCAGGCCATTGGCTTCCGTCAGCGTTGACAGCACGCCAGAGGCGGTTATAGCCAAGGGCTCCACTTCGTAGCCTTTGCCCGTGGCCCTGACCTTGACCCTGAGGTAGGTCCTGACCCCAGCTATGTTAGCCACCCTTCTCGTAATGACCCCCTTAACCCTTGGCAGGGGCTCCTCGCGACTTGAAGTCATGTGAAGCAGGGTCGGCCTGACGAAGGCCATGTAGCCAGCGAGGCCGGCAACCGGAAAGCCTGAGAGCATGAAGACGGGCTTGCCGTCAACGACCCCAGCCCCAGTGGGCTTTCCTGGCCTCATCCTGACCCCGTTAAAGAGCACCTTGCCAAGCCTCCTGACGGCCTCGGGAACTACGTCATAGGCCCCTATGCTGGTGCCCCCGGTGGTTATGAATGCGTCAGCCTCCCTGAGACCTATTGAGAGCTTATTGGCTATGAGCTCCACGTCGTCGGGTACCGTCCCTAGGTCAAGCGGTTCATAGCCGTCAGCCCTGAGCAGGGACTTGAGGAGAGGCTTCGTGCTGTTAATGATGGTGCCTGGCGACCCAGCCCTGGGGTCGCTTAGCTCGACTACCTCGGACCCCGTGCTGAGGACAGCGACCCTTAACCTGTACACCTTTACTTTCCTGATGTTAAGCGATGCCAGGGCCGCTATGTGCCACGGCTTCACCCTCTCGCCCCTCCTTATGACTGATTTGCCCGCCTGGAAGTCCTCGCCTTTCCTCGACACGTTCTGGTACCTTGTGACCTGCCTCTGAACCTTCACAACGTCGCCCTCACGAAAAGCGTCCTCGGCCATCACAACGGCGTCGGCGCCTGGCGGTAAGGGCGCGCCCGTGTATATTATGTAGGCCTCGCCCTCGCCAAGGGGCTTCAGCGATGAAGAGTCCGTCCCCGCCTCAACCTCGCCCACTATCCTTAGCTCGACGGGATTCAACAGGCTTGCCCCCAGAGTATCAGAGGACCTGACCGCGTAGCCGTCCACAGCGCTCCTGTCAAACGGCGGGAAGTCTGACTGGGCTATAACGTCCTCTGCAGATATAAGGTTCAGGGAGTCCTCTATGTCAACCTCTATTGGCCTTGGCCTGTGAGTCGTGTGGGCCAACAATAGCCTCAGGGCGTCATCGACTCTGGCCAGTGACTTGAAGCCCTCCATTAGCCTCTTCTCGCTGAGGGACGTTGGTTATCACCACTAAGGGTCAGGACCCTATGGGTTATAATCCTGCGTAATTTTCACGTCCTCTTAAGGATTACCTGGTCACCAGCGGCCTCGACCCTATAGCCAAGCCTTGACGCTATGTATGCCAGAACCCTCTGCGCCAGCTCAAGCTTCGAGGCCTTCAAGCCCTCGTCGCAGAGGTCCTTGTGTTCGCAGAAGGGCCTCTGCGACGAAAGCCGGTTAATGATAACTCTGGAGGCCCTGAAGTACATGGCTATTGCAGCCCCCCTATCGCCGTCTGTGAAGGCCCCTACGGGTAGGGTGCAGTAGGGGGTCTCCACCTGGGTCGTCAGTATGACGGCTGAGCGCCTCAGAAGGCCCGTTAAGGGCTTCAGCCTGTACAGGTTATCTCCATGAGAATGGAGCAGGTAAGGCGCCTCCAGCTGAAGGGCTAGGCCGAGGAGCCTAAGGGAAGGATCTGCGTCACCAACGAGGACGTCAGGCCTGCGGCCTGCCTTTGCCAAGGTCTCAATAGAGGAGTCAGTGGCCACTACCCTCTCGCAGCTGCCTTTCGTCAAAAGCTCAAGGCCGCCGGGCACAGGCGTAATGACGCAGACCTCGGCGTCCTCCAGCCTTCCTAAGACTTCCTGGAGCGCCCTACAGGCAACGTCGCAGTCCAAGAGCCCTAAGGCCTCTGAGGCGCTCTCTAGCTCCCGCTCCCTTGGATATCCCGTGCTGCTCTCGACCAGCTTCAGGTAGGCCTCAAGGCCTACCCTCAGCCTTGCCTCGTATTCCCTCAAGCTCCCGCAGTACCTCAAGAGCGGCATTGACATACTTCTCCGACCCCCTTGAGGACCTCTCCACGCACCATGTAAGGCCCCTCGCATAGGGGAGGAACCACTCCTCCCATACCCCTGCCCTCGCCTTAGTCAGCAACACCAGGAGCTCAACGAGGCAGCCATAGGTCCTGGTGAAGGGTCCCGTGAGCCCTCCCAGGTACCTTATGCCGTCACAGACGTAGGAAGAGCCCTCTTCCTGTAAGCTTAGCAACCTGTACCTGCAATCGTACCAGGCTCCAAGGCTCTCGTCGATGGCCGGACACCCCCCAGACCACTGAAGCTCCTGCTCAAGCTCGTGTCTAAGGCTCTTCACAAAGAGCAACGGGTCCCTGGGCGAGAGGAGCCTCAGCGTCCCTGACGTGGAGAGGGAGCCGTAAAGCCTTGAGCCTTTGTAAACGAAGAACGTGGGTTGGTCGCCGGCCACGACGCCTAGCGGCATCGAGACCCTGGCCCCGCAGGGCAGCCCTATGAACTCGTAGTAGATGCCCTCTATCACGGCTTTAGCGCGTAGCTGAAGAAACCTTTATAGCCTAACCCATAGCACCTGGCGCAGGACAGCCATGGTGACAGCCAGGGACGTGCCAGCGGACGAGCTCATAAAGAGGCTGGCTATGAGACTCAAGAACTTTGAGCAGGTTAAGCCGCCGGAGTGGGCCGCTTACGTTAAGACTGGCGTCTTTAAGGAGAAGCCGCCCACAGACCCTGACTGGTGGTATGTGAGGGCTGCCTCGCTGCTCAGGAAGCTCTACTTGGCCGAGGGCCCCCTTGGCGTGGGGACCCTGAGGACGATTTATGGAGGACGCAAAAGGAACGGCGTAGCTCCCGCCCACTTCGCTAAGGGCTCAGGCAGCATTGTAAGGAGGCTTTTACAGCAGCTTGAGCAGGCAGGCCTCGTTAAGATGACCGCCAAGGGCAGGACGCTGAGCCCGAAGGGCAGAAGCCTCATAGACCAGGTCGCCAAGGAAACAGCCGAGGAACTAGCTAAGGAGAACCCTGAGCTGGCTAAGTACTTCTAAGGTTGCCTGATCTGCGCCTGTACATCAGCTCAGCGTACGTCTCCTTAATGATCTCGCCCCTTATGCCGAACTCTTCTAGCGCCCTCGTGACGCTGGCCTCGTCAGAGTCCTTGGACTCAACCTCGACAAAGCAGCCCAGGTCATTGACAAAGTCAATAGTCACTTGGACGTCAGAAAGGTCAATATAGTACCTGGTCTTGACCACTTCCACATACCTTGTGAAGCCAAGGGCCTCAAGCAGCCCGGCAGGGTCTTCCGAGACGTTAACGTTTATCTCGGTCCTAGCCTTGAACTGGGACTCGAGCCGAGACCCTTTGTAGGTCAGACAGCAAGGCGAATCGTTAACGTACCTGACCCTCACGGCCTCATCAGAGGTCGAGAAGTCGCGGCAAGGATGGCTGTAGTAGACGTCCCTCTCCCTGAGGGGTCCCCTCATGAGGCCTATTGATGACAGTCTCTGAAGCAGGGCCTTGGCCTCCTCGCACCCGACCCTAAGCTTGACCTCAACCTCGACGCGCGACAATGAGATCGCCCACTGCTCACATGTACATGAGCTTCTTGAGCCTGTCAGCCATCTGCTCATACCTAGCTATGTCATCCCTTGTGAGGCTGGGCCTGACCTTCTTAAGGGCTTGCTCGAAGTGCCTCCACTCAACCGGACCTGGCTCAAGCTTCTCCCTCAGCTTCAGCAACGCGGCCTCCCTGACTAGGGCCGCCAGGTCGGCGCCCGTGTAGCCCTCCGTGAGCTCTGCTAGCCTGTCGAGGTCAACATCGTTAGCCAGTGGCACCTTCTTGGTGTGTATCTTCAGTATCTGCTTCCTGGCCTCCTTGTCAGGCGGTGGCACGTAGATCACCCTGTCAAACCTGCCAGGCCTCAGGAGAGCGGGGTCAAGCATGTCTGGCCTGTTGGTGGCCGCCAGAACCACTACGTTAGACAGCGGCACTATGCCGTCCATCTCGGTCAGGAGCTGGTTCACTATCCTGTCTGTGACGCCGCTGTCAAAGCTCTGGCCGCGGACAGGAGCTATGGAGTCTATCTCATCGAAGAACACGACGGCAGGGGCCACCTCCCTGGCCCTCCTGAAGACCTCCCTCACGGCCTTCTCGCTCTCGCCGACCCACTTGCTCAGCAGCTCAGGTCCCCTTATCGCTATGAAGTTGGCCCCGCTCTCCGTCGCCACGGCCTTGGCCAGCAGCGTCTTGCCTGTGCCAGGGGGGCCGTAGAGGAGTATCCCCTTTGGCGGCTCGATGCCCATCTTCTGGAACACCTCTGGGTACTTCAGGGGCCACTCGACGACCTCCCTGAGCTCCTGCTTAACGTTCTCAAGGCCGCCTATGTCGTCCCAGTGGACCTCAGGGACCTCGACGTAGACCTCCCTCATGAGCGTCGGCCTTACGAACTTCATGGCCTCAAGGAAGTGCCTCCGGCCTACCTTCAGGGTCTCAAGTATTTCGCGCCTGATCTCGCCTGGCTTGTTCAGGTCCACCTTGCCGCTCTTCATGAACTCCCTTAGCGAGGCCATAGCCGCCTCCTTGGCGAGGGCCGCCAGGTCGGCGCCCGTGTAGCCCTTGGTCATCTTGGCTATCTCCCTAAGGTCAACGTCCTCAGCTAAGGGCATGTTCCTCGTGTGGACCTGCAGTATCTCGAACCTGCCCTTCTCGTCAGGCGGCCTTATCTCTATCTCCCTGTCGAACCTCCCGGGCCTCCTGAGGGCCGGGTCTATGTCGTCGGGCCTGTTGGTGGCCCCTATGACAATAACCTTTCCCCTCTCCTGGATTCCGTCCATAAGCGTGAGGAGCTGAGCGACCACCCTCTTCTCAACCTCGCCTACAACCTCACTCCTCTTTGGCGCTATGGAGTCTATCTCGTCGATGAATATTATTGCTGGCGCGTTCTCCTGGGCCTCCTTGAACACCTCCCTCAACCTCTCCTCGCTCTCGCCGTAGAACTTGCTCATTATCTCAGGGCCGTTGACGGCTATGAAGTACGCCCCTATTTCATTAGCTAGCGCCTTGGCCAGCAGCGTCTTGCCTGTGCCAGGGGGGCCGTAGAGGAGTATCCCCTTTGGCGGCTCGATGCCAAGCCTCTGGAATATCTCTGGGTGCTTAAGTGGGAGCTCCACGATTTCCCTTATCCTCTCCTTGGCCTCCTCGAGGTCCCCTATGTCCTCCCATGTGACCCTTGTCGACCTGGCCAGGAGGGGGTACTCAGAGCTCTTGACGGGCTCCTGCCTTACCTCGACCTCCGTGTCGTCGGTTATGTAAACAGGGTCCGTAGGTGTTGTCTGAACTACGACGAACGGTATCTCGCCCTGGACCAGCAAGACGTCACCTCTCATGACGGGCTTCCTTATGAACTCGTCCCTTATCTCGTCACCTGATATGACCGCACTTATCGGCACCGCCCCAAAGAACGTCGGCACCGTAGCCTGGTCCAGCGGCGCGACCACAATTATCGAGGCAGGCTTAACGTTGTCAGCCCTTGACACCTCGACCTTATCGCCGATGCCTACTCCTAGGAACTTCCTCATGTAGCCGTCCATCCTTATCTTGTCTGAACCCATGTCATTACTCCTGAGGGGCCAAACAACTGCGACGGTTTCAGCCCTCTGGCCCTTGATCCTCACAAAGTCGCCAGTGCCGACCCCTATCTCTTCCATCTTTGAGGGGTCTATCCTAACTATCTTAACGCCCTGCCTGTCGCTCCTGTAGGCCTCGTCGACCGTGAGCGTCACTGACTGCTTAGACAAGGTCGCTCTCCTAGAACGCACTAGCTTCTAGGCTTAAAATCCGCTTGTCAGGCCAGGTCCTGACATAAGGTAGGGCCTAAATAGGGCCAGGGCCTCTTAGCGATGGAATGCCTGAAATGTATACAGCTGGCGCCGAGGTGTTCTTTGAGCCTAAGAAGGTAGCCGTAGTAGGCGCGTCCCCCAGGCCGGACAACCTGGGCAGGGCCATCCTGGAGAACCTCTTGACAGGGTTCAAGGGAAAGGTCTACGTGGTCAATCCAGGCTACACAGAGGTCCTGGGCCTCAAGTCCTACCCATCGGTTCAGGCGGTGCCCGATGAAGTTGATCTCGTAGTGGTGGCCACGCCGGCGAGGCTGGCGCCGAGGGTAGTTGAGGACGCCGGCGCTAAGGGCGCTAAGGGCGTAGTGGTCTTCAGCGGCGGCTTTGCCGAGACAGGCACTGATGAGGGGAGGAGGCTACAGGAGGAAGTTGTTGAGGTCGCTAAGAGGCACGGAGTCAGGCTGCTGGGACCCAACTGCATAGGCGTCTACAACTACTCTAACGGTCTTGACACGTTCTTCCTGCCGAGGTCAAAGATGAAGAGGCCGCCGCCCGGTCCCATAGCCCTGGTTAGCCAGAGCGGAGCCCTGCTGGCCACTCTCATGGACTGGGCGTCAGCCAGGAACATAGGAATCAGTAAAGCAATAAACTTCGGCAACAAGGCCGACGTCGATGAGGTCGACAGCCTTGAGTACATGGCAAAGGCGCCTGACGTCAAGGCAATGGTTGTTTACCTGGAGGGCGTCACGAGGGGGAGGGCGCTAATAGATGCCATAAGGCTTAACGT
This sequence comes from uncultured Acidilobus sp. JCHS, assembly GCA_000495735.1. Classification (NCBI taxonomy): domain Archaea; kingdom Thermoproteati; phylum Thermoproteota; class Thermoprotei; order Acidilobales; family Acidilobaceae; genus Acidilobus; species uncultured Acidilobus sp. JCHS. The sequence continues at coordinate 143,197 of AYMD01000009.1, forward strand.
AAATGAGGGCAAGCCCGTAATAGTAGTGAAGGGCGGCAGGTCCCAGGCGACCGCGAGGGCTACCTTAAGTCACACCGCCTCAATAGCTGGCTCCTATGACGTGTTCAAGGAGGCCATGAGGGAGGCCGGGGCGCTGCTGTTCGAGGACCTTGAGGCCGCCTTTGACGCAGCCAAGGTGCTGGTCTCGCAGCCGTTGCCCAGAGGACCTCGGGTCGGGGTAATAACTAACTCAGGAGGACATGGCGTCATAGCGGCCGACACTGTGACTGCCGAAGGCCTTGAGGTCCCTGAGACCCCCGCTGCCATAGCTAGCTCGCTCAGGCAGATTTTCCCAGACAGGGTCTCCCTGAGGAACCCTATTGACTTGACTGGAGACGCGAGGCCTGAGCAGTATAAGCTCGTAGCTCAAGCACTGGTTAAGGGGGGTCTTGTTGACTCGCTGTTGCTGATATCGCTAGTCCAGCCTCCCACGATGGACGTTGATGAGACCCTCAGGACTATCGAGCTGATAAGAGATGACGGCGAGGGAGTACCCCTGGTCGTGGTCACCATAGGGGCCGAGGCAGGCGCTAAGTTGGCCAGGGCGCTGGAGGAGCTAGGCATACCGACCTTTGAGCTCCCTGACCGCGCTGCCAGGGCCTTGGCCTCTCTCCTTCACTTCAGGCGGGCCAAGGACATCATAAAGCCCAGGGGACCCGCGCCAACCGTTTCTAAGGAGGCCTTCGCGAGAGCCAAGGAGATAATTCAGCGGGCCCTCTCACAGGGCAGAAGCAAGCTCCTTGAGGACGAGGCGCTGGAGCTTCTCAGGGCCTATGGGGTCAAGGTGGCCGACTTCTGCGTGGCCAGGAGCGAGGAGGAGGCTTCAGCCTGCGCCGAGAAGGTGGGCCCCCGCTTGGCCATGAAGGTTATATCGCCTGACATATCCCATAAGTCTGACGTAGGAGGCGTCCTGGTGGGCGTGACCCCTGAGACCGCTGTCTCCTCGTACAGGGCCATAATTAATAACGTCAAGTCTAGGGCGCCTGGGGCCAGGATTGAGGGGGTCCTAGTCCAGAGGCTCGAGTCAGGCCATGAGGTCATGGTGGGAGGGCTTAACGACATAGCCTTCGGCCCAGTGGTGACGTTCGGCGCAGGAGGACTGCTGGTGGAGCTTCTGGGGGATGTCGCCATGAGGCTTTCCCCGCTTGACCAAGAGGAGGCGCTCGAGATGATTAAGGCCACCAAGGTCTATAGGCTCCTCAAGGGTTTCAGGGGAGAGGTCCCGGCCAACATAGACGCAATAGCCGATATAGTAGTTAAGGTTGGTCTCCTACTTAATGACCACGATGAGATAAAAGAGTTAGATATAAATCCTATTCTTGCTAACCAAGACACAGCAACCGCTGTAGACGCACGAGTGATGGTCACGAGGGGAGGTGGTCAAGCGGTTGTACGATGACCCACGCGAGAGTGCAGAGGCCAACGCAAGCCAGGCCAACACGGCAAATGAGGTTCAACAGAGGGCTGAGAAGCCCCAGCTTCTACCTGACGTCCAGGAGCTAGTTAATATTGATATAAGTAACAAGCCTGAGGAGGAGCTCTACCAGATAGTTGACAGGATAAGGGATAAGATAGTCCAAGTCAAGGAGCAGAGGACCCGGCTTATAGAGGAGGTAAAGGGTCTCAGGGAGAAGCGGAGGTCCCTTATTGATAAGAAGAGGGAGGTCGTTGGCCAGCTCCTGAAGCTGAGGGAGGAGAGGAAGGGGGTCCTGGATGAGCTCGCCAAGGTCAAGGAGGAGCTGAACAACGCCCTTAACGAGCTCAAGTCAAAGAGGGAGCAGCTGAGGGAGGCGAGACAGCTCCTTGAGAAGGAGGGCAGTATAGCGAAGCTGAGCCTGAGGAAGGTCATGAAGAGGATTGAGGAGCTTGAGTGGAGGCAGCAGACCAGCGTCCTGCCCCCGCAGGAGGAGAAGAGGCTCGTCGAGGAGATAGAGAGGCTGGAGCAGCTGGCCGAGAGGATCAGGAAGGCCAGACAGGAGGAGATATCGATAATGGAGCTCGAGGCCGAGGTGAAGGGCCTGAAGCTGAAGCTCAACGAGCTCATCAATAAGAGGAACGAGCTGAGGCAGAAGGCGGTGAATTTGAAGAGCCAGGTTCAGTCCCTGTCAAGCCAGGTAGACGGGATGAACAAGGAGATAGACTCCCTAAAGGGCCTAATTGATGAGAAGAGCAAGGAGATAGACAGTCTGTCAAAGGTCCTTGACGCGCTCTACACGAAGTATAGGGAGATCATGGTTAGGCTGAAGGAGCTGAAGGTATCAAGGCAGAGAGGGATACAGCTCAAGGTGCTCGAGGAGAGAAGAAAGGAGATAGAGGAGAAGGCGAGGAGGGGCGAGCCGCTCAGCATAGATGAGATGAGGATACTCTACGGCGAGTTTGACGTACCGTAGAAGACCTCTAACGCCCTTTTTCCTTTATCTGTTATCTACCTGTACCCTTATGCAGGTCTTGTCCTGCCCACCTCGTGATTCCGTGCACACCGAGCTAGTAGTGAAGGGAAGCCTAACGAAAACGCATTTTATCGCCTCTGGCCTTATAGAGGAGACGGTCATGAGCCTTGAGCGTAAGCGAAGGAGTTAGCGTCATGCTGAAGCTTTACGGGACCTGGCCTGACCAGCTCCTTGGATCTTACAGAGACGCATTGAACGTGAAGGTCCCCCGCATCACGCCTCAGGGCATAGTCCTCTGTGGCATGGGGGGAAGCGGGGTCACCGCCGACTACGTCCTCGCCCTCGCCGCGGCTAAGGGCTTTAGGGTCCCCGTCTTTGTCCACAAGAGCGAAGGCCTGCCTCCCTGGGTCACGAGAGACCACCTCGTCATAGCGATTAGCTACTCAGGCAACACATACGAGACTCTCTCATGCGCCAGGGAGGCCAGGTCCAGAGGCGCCTTGGTGGGCTCTGTGACGAGCGGCGGCAAGCTGGGCCAGTGGGCAAAAGAGAACGGGCTTCCGCTGGCCCTCATAGAGCCCAACTACTACCCCAGGACGGCCCTTGGGATGCTGATAGGCGCTACCCTTGGCCTGCTTAAGGCCTCAGGGGTTGACCTGGTAAGTGATGATGAGGTAAGGGCAGCAGCCGATGCCCTCAGGTCGACCTCGGCTGAGGAGGGCCTTGTTATAGCTAACGCCATCGGGGACAGGGATGTCTACATAATAGCTGGCTGCGGCCCCTTTGAGATAATTGCCCATAGGTGGAGGCAGGAGCTCAGCGAGAACGCGAAGGTCATAGCTAAGACGGAGTTCTACCCGGAGTCCGCTCACAACGACTTAGTGGCGTGGCAGGTACAACATAAACTAAGGAAGGGCTTCGTCCTAATAGAGGGGGGTGGCAGGCTCTGCTCAGTTATAACTGACATGCTAAGGGGGGTCTACGAGGGCCAAGGCGACGTCACTGTTAGGGTTACCCCAAGGGGCGAGGGGCTGCTCGCCCAGCTGCTGCAGGGCTCCCTGCTAGGCGGCTACGTCTCTGTCTACCTGGCCCAGCTAAGGGGCGTTGACCCCAGGACAACTGAGATAACGGGCAAGTACAAGCACGCCCTCGAGGAGGCCGGGCTCGGCTGATCACGACATCTTTAAAACTTGTCCTCTCTCTGATCATGGGGGAGGCCAGGAACTGATGGGCCTCAATAGCGAGGGGAGGCTAGGAGCCTATGAACCTAAAGGGGTAATACAGGATTCAATACACGGCTTCATCCCAATAAATGACGCTGAGTACTGGCTTCTTCAGACACCCTTCCTGAGAAGATTACACGGGGTTAAGCAGCTGGGCATGGCCTTCCTCGTCTTTCCCTCGGCCCGCCACAGCAGACTCGAGCACTCGCTTGGCGTCATGCACCTGGCCTCCATGATAGCCGCCAAGGTCGCCAGCGTCGCCAAGAGGGACCAAAGGGTCTGTGACGCGTTAGCCTCGGACTGCGACAGGCTCGCTGAAAGCCTAATTCAGGTCGCTAGGCTGGCAGGCCTACTACATGACATAGGGCACCTGGCGTACAGCCACATGACCGAGGAGGCCGTGAAGGACCTCGCGCTGTTCGCGGAGGGAAGAGGATCAAGGGCCCTCTTTGAGGAGCTCACTAATTTGTCTGGGGGCAACCTCAAGGTCCATGAGGCCTATGCCCAGGTCTTCATAGACCGCCTTCTGAGGCTGGCCTCCGAGGACCCGCGGGCGGGGAAGCTCAAAGACCTTGAGGGCTACCTTATGGCCGCGAAGCTCTCACTCACAGGTAGCTCGACGAGGTCCGGGCTACGGGTCCTTGAGGACCTTGGCCTGAGCGAGGGCAGCGTCAAGGTAATACATGACATTATAAGTAATGAGATAGCGGACGCTGACAGGCTCGACTACCTTCAGCGGGATGCTCAGGCAACAGGCATAGTCTATGGCAACATAGATATTGCGAGGCTGATCCACGGCATAACGTTAACAATAGACCCTGATGGAAGGCCCCTCCTGGGACTTGATATCAAGAGCCTTCAGACGCTGGAGGACATATTTGACGCCAGGTATAAGATGTATAGGTCCGTTTACTTCCACCACAAGGTCCTGGCGTTCTCCAAGGCCATAACGATGTTTATGAAGGCCCTATCCCAAGAGTGGGAGCCAGGCCTGTTCCCCCTTTACGGCAATGACTCCCTCCCTTCACTCTTACTTCCATCAAGGCTGGCCGAGGCCATCATGAACGACGCCTATTACTTTGACGACTCTGAGCTAGACTACATGGTCAAGGTCTACGCGGCCCGCGGTCAGCTGGCCAGGAGATGGGCCCTAAGCCTCCTTGATAGGCGTGACCTCGTGCACGTGTCCGTATTTAAGAGAAGCGAGGAGCTCGTCCTCGTAGCTGAGGACGTGCTTAGGTCAAAAGGGCTGCCTGAGACGCCTCAGAGAGTAGCTGACCTGATGGAATACGTTGTGGTGAACTTCAAGAGCCTAATCGATGACGTAAAGAAGGCGTTCTCTGATAGGCTAGAGCTCGACTTCTTTAAGAGCTCCATTGTTGACGCGGCTAAGCTTCAGGCCTCAGGGCTCAGGGTCTTCAACTGGAACGACTCGCTTTACCTGCGCGGGCTAGCGGAGGAGGCCAAGATACCAGTAGTCCTTCTGTACGCCTACTCCAACGACGAGAAGTTCCACGCCGACTCGCTGAGGCCTAGAGCTGATGAGCTAAGGAAGTATATAAAGGACAAGGTCAGGGATCTCATGAAGGAGGCCGTAAGTTGACCTGAAGCCCTATCCTCTTGCTGACCTCATCTATTAGCTGAGGGCTAACTCGGAGGCCCTGCTTAAGCTCCCCTATAACCTCCTTTAGCAAGTCGCCGTTGTGCGCCAGCTCGTAAGCCAGCCTCTGCGGCCATCCATCGCCTGTCTTTGAGATGCCCTCGAGCGCCTCCTTTACTTTCTCGGGCTCCCAGCTCCTCGCCAGGGCCGCCGCAACCATAACGACGGCGCCTGGGGCCTCATGATGAAGCTCCCACTCGCTCCTCGAGATCACGCCAAACCCCATCTTAGGTATCGCCCCGAAGCCCTTCACAAACTAGCGCTAGTAATACCTCAAATAGAGGGACGGAGTTCGTAAACTGCGGGCGGAAGGCTTGAGCCTCAGGCTCTATGAGGAGGCCAAGGAGGTCCTCGTGGGCGGCGTTAATAGCCCTGTCAGGGCCGCCGTCAGGCCTTACCCGTTCTTCGTCAGGTCAGCTAAGGGGGCTTACCTGTTCACCGAGGACGGCGAGAAGCTCATAGATTACGTACTGGGTTACGGTCCCCTCATACTGGGGCACGCAAACGATTACGTCAGCCGGAGGGTCTTAGAACAGGTCGAAAGGGGCTGGCTCTACGGGGCCCCATCAAGGTCGGAGGTTGAGCTGGCGAGAAAGATAGTAGGCTACGTTATGCCTGGCGGGAAGGTCCGCTTCGTCAACTCAGGGACCGAAGCCACCATGACGGCCATAAGGCTTGCCAGGGGGTATACGAGAAAGACCAAGGTACTGAAGTTCGATGGGTGCTACCACGGCGCCCACGACTACGTCCTAGTTCAGGCGGGAAGCGCTGCCTCAGAGTTCGGGGTCCCTAACAGCCTTGGGGTTCCGCCCCAGGCAGCCTCGCTGACGCTCATAGCCAGGTTCAATGACATAGAATCAGCGGAGAGGGCGGCCAAGTCGGCAGGGGACGACCTGGCGGCAATAATAGTTGAGCCAGTCATAGGTAACATGGGCGTCATACCGCCCGCCAAGGACTTCCTGAAGGCGCTCAGGGAGCTCGCTGACCGTCACGGGGCCCTGTTGATATTCGATGAGGTCATCACGGGCTTCAGGCTCTCGCTGGGCGGGGCCCAGGAGTACTTTGGGGTAAGGGCCGACATAGTGACCCTCGGCAAGATAATAGGCGGAGGGTTCCCCGTGGGGGCTATAGTCGCCAGGAGGGAGATAATGGACATGCTCGCGCCGCTGGGGCAGGTCTTCAACGCGGGCACCTTCAACGCCCACCCAGTCACAATGGCTGCGGGGCTAGCAACCCTTGAGGTCCTCGAGAACGGGGACGGCCTCAGGAGGGCCTCGAGGGCTGCCGAGGAGGTCGCCAAGGCCCTTGAGGCCCCAGGGTACACCGTGAACAGGGTTGAGAGCATGTTCCAGGTCTTCTTCGTCAAGGGGCCTGTTAAGGACGCTGACGACGCCAGGAGGGCTAACAGGGAGCTCTACGCCAGGTTCCATGAGGCCTTGAGGAGGCTGGGGGTGTTCTCGCCGCCGAGCCAGTACGAGTCCTGGTTCACCAGCACAGCCCACGACGAGGAGGCCCTGAGCCTAACAGTTAATGCTGTGGAGGGCGCCCTAAGGGAGCTGAGATGAAGCTAAGGGTCGCGACGAGAGGCAGCAAGCTGAGCTTAGTCCAGGTTAAGATAGTCATGAATTACTTAGCCCATAGGCTTGGGGAAGCCGTAGATTATGAGCTAGTCATAGTCAGGACCAAGGGGGACGAGGTCCTTGACAGGCCCATAAGTCAGATCGGCGTGAAGGGCGCCTTTGAGAAGGAGGTCAACAGGGCTGTCCTTGACAACCTGGCTGACGTTGCCGTGCACAGCCTCAAGGACCTGCCGGGGGAGCTCAGCGGAGGGTTAGCTATAGTAGCGGTTCCCCCGAGGGACCCTCCCAACGACTCCCTCGTCTTCGGCAAGGGCAGGCCCCCTGTAGGCTCCATTGAGGAAATTCCTGAGGGCTCTTCAATAGGCACAGCGAGCGTGAGGAGGTCAGCTTTTGTCCTGGCTCACAACCCTAACGTCAAGGTTAAGCTCGTCAGGGGAAACGTTGACACGAGGGTCAGGAAGCTCATGGAAGGGGAAGTGGATTACCTGGTCCTGGCGGAGGCCGGCCTGCTCAGGCTGAGTATTGAAGTGCCCAGGCTCAGGCTCCCTCTCGACTACTTCCCCCCAGAGCCAGGACAGGGCCTCATAGCTGTCGTAGCGCCTGAGGACTCCCCTGTCGCTAAGAGGCTCTCCGAGGCCTCAGACCCCCTGGCAATGGCGATGGCTATGGCCGAGAGGGAGTTCGTCAGGACGCTCAGGGTGGGCTGCGGCGTTCCGGTGGGCGGCGTGTCCGAGGCGCTGAAGGGCGACCTGATGACGTTCATAGCGGGGGCAGCGAGCCCTGAGGGCGCCTCAATGGCCGTGATAAGGGTAAGAGGCGAGAGGTCGAGGCCTGAGGACCTGGGGAGGAGGGCTGCTGAGGAGTTAAAGAGGTTCCTATGAGGTGCCCTTCTTGAAGGGCAAGGTCATCATAGTGGGGGCCGGACCTGGGGACCCTGGCCTCATCACCGTAAAGGGGCTTGAGGCGCTGAGGAGAGCTGACGTAGTAATCTACGACAGGCTAATACCGAGGGGGCTGCTTAAGGGGGTAAAGCCCGGCTGTGAGCTCATATATGCTGGCAAGCAGCCTGGCCGACACGAGCTTGAGCAGGACGAAATTAACGAGCTGCTCGTTGACAGGGCCTCAAGGGGCCTCCTGGTCGTGAGGCTCAAGGGAGGCGACCCCTACACCTTCGGCAGAGGTGAAGAGGAGTGCGAGTACGTCGTTTCAAGGGGCTTAGAGTGTGAAGTGGTGCCTGGCATTCCAAGCTATGTCGGCGCCGCTGCCTACGCCGGCGCGCCGTTGGCAGGGAGAGTCTACGGGTCAAGCTTTGTCGTTGTCACGGGACGCGTCGCGGGCGGGGAGCCCGAGATGGAGGAGTACCTGAGGAGGCTGAGGGAGCTGGCAAGGCATGTCGACAACGTGGTGGTCCTCATGGGGGTCTCAACCTCGGAGAGGGTTCTCACGGCGCTGGCTGAGGCCAAGGGTCCCTCAGCGCCAGCCCTAGCCATTATGGACGCAACCATGCCGACCCAGAGGTCCCTCGCAGGCACCATAGAGGACCTAGCCAGGTACTCAAGGGAGGGGCTCCTGAGGAACCCCGCCGTCATAATAGTGGGGCCCGCGGCCTTGGCGAGGGACAGGCTTTGGAGGGCGGATGCAGAGCGCTCTACCTAGGCCCCGAGCTCCCGCTGGAGCTCAGGGACCTCAGGTCGCTTACGTGGGTTAAGGCCGTGGTGATAGAGCCGCTTGATGAGGGCCTGAGGGAGTCGGCGAGGCTCATAAGGGAGGGCCTTTATGACTGCGTCGCCTTCACGAGCCCGAGGGGCCCCCTCCTCCTCAGGGGCTTCCTACAGGGCTGGCCGAGCGGGCCGAGGCCGCTGTGCGTGGGCCCAGGCACCGCCAGGGCCTTCTCTGAGGCCTTCGGCCTCCGGTGCTATATGCCGAGGACCTACACTACGGGCTCCTTGGCGTCGCTGGCCCTTGAACTGAACTGCAGGTCGCTACTGACGTTAAGGTCTGAGCAGGGGGACGACGAGCTTGAGGCTGCGGTCAAAGCCAGCGCTAGCGTTCACAGGGTTAACATCTACAGGGAGCGGGTGCTGGCCGACCTAATACCAACTGGGTTCAACGTGGTCATAGCCTCCTCCGCGCTGATCGCCGAGGCTGCCTGCCAGAGGCTTAAGGACACTGTGGACCTGGTCATAGCGATGGGTCCAAAGGCCGCGAGGAAAGCAAAGGAGCTGTGCCCCAAGGCCACAGTAATAGAGCCCCAAGAGCACAGCTTTAAGGCCGTGAGGGAGACGCTAGCCATGTCAGGGTGTAGTTAGTGGCCCTGGTGTTCCATAAGCTGGTTAGCGTTGAGGAGGCGTTGAGGCTCCTTGAGGAGAAGGTTGGCGGCATAAGGCCCCTTGAAGTAATCGAGGTGCCCCTCCTTGAAGCCCAGGGCAAGGTGCTAGCTGAGGACGTGAGGGCCCCTATAGACTATCCTCCCTTTGACAGGTCAACCGTCGATGGCTACGCCGTCAGGTCAGTTGACGTGGCGGGCGCCAGCGAGGTCACGCCTATCTCGTTAAGGGTGACCGGCAAGGTAAGCGTTGGGTCAGCGCCTCTCGGCGAGGTCAGGCCCGGCGAGGCGTACGAGATAGCCACGGGGGCAATGATACCAAGGGGGGCCGACGCTGTCGTTATGGAGGAGCACGTTAGCAGAAAAGGTGACCTGCTCACAGTTTACAGGTCCGTAGCGCCCAGCGAGAACATAAGCCAGGCCGGCTCTGACGTCTCAGCCGGGGACGTCGTGCTGAGGGCGGGGACCCTGCTAACCGCCCGCGAGATAGCGGTCCTGGCGGGCCTCGGGGTCAGCAGGGTGAGGGTCTACAGGCCGCCCAGGGTCTCAGTATTCTCTACAGGCGTTGAGCTCACGCCGCCTGGTGCGCCCCTAGAGCCAGGCCACCTTTATGATGTGGACGGTTACGTGGTGACGGCCTCACTGAGGGAGCTCGGAGTTGACGCCCAGTTCCTTGGGATACTGCCTGACAACTACGAGGTGATGTTGAATTCCGTGGCCAAGGCCCTCGAGGAGTCAGACATAGTGATAACTACTGGCAGCACGTCAGCTGGCTACGGCGACATGATCTACAGGGTCTTCAGGGACCTGGGCGCTGAGGTCATAGTCCACGGGCTTAAGGCCAGGCCCGGCAAGCCGACAGCCATAGCCGTCAAGGGCCGCAAGGTACTGTTCGGCCTCCCCGGCTTTCCGCTCTCGGCCATGATGAACCTCTACACGCTCGTGACCCCAGTGGTCCTGAGGATGATGGGCCTTGAGCCTACACGTGAGGTCGTGAAGGTCAGGGCGAGGATCCCCTTCAGGTTCCAGGCGGGAAGGGGCTTCACAGAGCTCATACCTGTGCAGCTGGTCCAGGGCATGGAGGGCATCTCGGCCTACCCCCTGATGGCAGGGTCAGGCTCCATAGCTGGCATAGGGCTCTCAGACGGCTTCATAGTGGCTGAGGAGTCCAGGGAGTACTTCGATGAGAACGAGGAGGTTGAGGTCACCCTCTTCTCCAGGTCGCTGAGGGTGCCGGAGCTCAACATCATAGGCAGCAACTGCCCAGGCATTGAGGTAGTTCTCAGGGTGGCTGGCCTTTCCAGGTCCTCAAGGATCATAAGCGTTGGCTCCATGGGCGGCTGGCTGGCTTTGAGGAGGGGAGACGCCGATATAGCTGGCACACACCTCCTTGACGAAAAGACCCTGCAGTACAACGTCCACATGCCAAAGGTCGTAGGCCTTGAGGGCAAGGTAGTAATTTTCAGGGGTTATGCCAGGCGCATAGGCCTCCTGGTCAGGAAGGGTAACCCGAAGAGGATAAGGGGCTTTGAGGACATGTTACGTGACGACGTAGTTATAGTTAACCGCAACAGGGGCTCAGGGACCAGGGTACTGCTTGACCTCAGGCTGAGGGAACTGCTCGGGGGTAAGAGACCAGAGGACTCCGTGAAGGGCTACACCTATGAGGTTAAGACGCACACCGCCGTGGCCACGGCCATAATACAGGGGAGGGCTGACGTGGGCCTCTCGCTCGAGGCCGTAGCCAGGATGTTTGACCTTGACTTCATACCGGTTGGCGAGGAGATATACGACTTCGCCGTCAGAAGGGAGAGGCTTGAGAAGCCCGCCGTGCGCAGGTTCCTTGATGCCCTGGCCAGCAGGGAGTTCGCCGAGCTGTTGCCGAAGGAGTTGCCCGGCTACAGGACGCTTCCAGAGACAGGTAAGCAAGTCTACCCCTAAGCCCAGCCCAGAGCAGGCCTCTCGTCCACGAGGTAAAGGGTGGTGCGGGGGGTGGGATTTGAACCCACGCAGGCCTACGCCAACGGGTCTTAGGCCCGTCCCCTTTGGCCGGGCTCGGGCACCCCCGCACCGCAGTCATCGCGGCCTCCGTGAGTTAAAAGCTCAGAGCTAACCACCAAGTTGAGGGCGGCGGCCGCTATCCTTGCGGCGAAGTCGAGGGCCCACTGGTAAGTCCTCCTCTTGCCCTCCTCCAGAGGCTCCACGCCGCAGTCGCAGGGGCCTAGGAAGTACCTGACCTCATTGAGGTAGCCTGTCTCCGAGAGCCTGGAGCACAGGCTGGGGCAGCCCCCTCTGGCCATAACTACGCCGTCTATGCTGTTTGACCTGACTATGAGCGCGACGCAGAGCTCATTGGCACACGCCGAGGCGGCGACTCTGGCCTCGGGCTTCACTCAAGCTCCTCCACGCCGTGCTCCTTTGCCTTCTCCAGGAAGGCCCTCCTGAACTCCTCGTTCAGCTCCTTTATCTTGACCAGGGCCTGCCTGAGGGACTCCTTAACGTCGTAGCCCTGGTCCAGGTGAACGTAGACCTTGACCCGCCTCTCAAGTGGGTGCTCAACCTCATAGTAGGCTAGCCTGACGCCAGGAACCTCCATCAGCGTCGTCGCCAGGAGGTTTCCAATCGTGTGGTCCTCGCCCTCTATCGTGACAACGTAGACGTTCTCCCCTGCCTTAGATATGCTCAGGCCCTCAGCCAAGGCCTACCGACCTCCTTATCCTATCGGCCGTGGACACCCAGTCAGTAACCGCTAGGACCTTATTAGCTTTTGACTTGCTCAAGACGCCCTCCCTGACGCCGACCTCTATCAGCTCGCTCACAGGCCTCGAAGTCATGAAGGACGCTAAGGCTACGGCCTTTCTGGCGGACCTGCTGAGCTCCTTATGCGTGATGACTTCATTCCACACTTTGACGAGGGCGAACGCCACCTCCTTAACAACGTCAAGGGGGGCATGGGTCCTGACAACGTCGTCCTGAGCCTCGCTCCCGAAGCCCCTCCTCCTGAGGGCCTCAGCCAGCAGGTCTGCTGGCATGCTGTTGGCCTGGGGCAGCAGGTCCCTCACCCTGACCTCAGTCCTGTAGGGCTTAGGACCCATGACCTCTGAGAGGGCTGACTGAACTGCCAGCCTGACGTAGTCAATTGGCCTCGCTGGCCCTTCCACCAGGACCCTGACCTTGTCGCCCTTCAGCTCAACCCTCAGGCCCTCTGAGGGCACAGACCAGGAGAGCCTCTCTATGAGCCTCTCCAGGTCCTCAGCGCTGAGCCCTCTCGAGGAGGCCACGAACTCGTATCTCATGGGCCCACCTTAGGTCGGGATCAGCCCGATCCTCTTCACGTCTATCTTTATGGCGTCCCGCGAGTAAGCCAGGCTTGAGACCTTCCTCTTCTCAAAGTTTCCACAGCGTGGGCACCTGAAGCCGTCAGCCTCAGGCGTCATCGGTGAGCCGCAGCGGGAACAGAAGGCGTAGAGCACGCCCAGCTGAGGCAACTTCAGGGAGAGAAGGTAAGGGCTGATAGTGCTCACGACCCTGGCGACTATTATGTCGCCAGGCCTTAAGAAGGAATATATGTCGTCAATCCTGGAGTTAGATATGTGCTCAGGGGTTATGACGCCTGTTAGCCTGCCTGAGAACTCCTTGACCCACCTAGGGCGAGGCTCCAGCGAAACTTCCCCATAGAGCTCCGTGAAGACCAAGCTCTCCCTGACCTGCGTCACCATGCCAATGACGAACGAGCCCTTGCCTGGGGCCCTCAGGGTCCTAGCTGGCAGGACTGACGCTACCTTCAAGTTATCGTCAAGCCTGAGGACGCCTACAGTTGAAGCCCTTAGGAGGCCAGCGGGCTCCTCAAGGAACACGTTCTGACCCTCGACGTACTCCTCCTCATACCCTATCACGTCGCCTGGCACGACCCTCCTATCGCGCTCCTGAGAGCTCAATTAAGTCCACCCTTACCCTCCTTATCCTGCTCCTGTGGTGCGGCATAGAGGCAGGTATAGGGAAGTCGAACAGGCCTATAAGCTTCAAGGAGAAGCCCTCCCTTTCGGCCATCCTCCTGTGGAACTCCAGGTTGCCCGACTTAACTACCGCTATCACGGCCCTCGGCCTGAGCCTCATGGCGTACGCTAGGAACTCGGCGTCAGCCCCCCTCCTCCACACCCCAAAGGGCGGGTTCGTCAGAACTAGGTCAATGGTTCCTGGCATCAGGGGGCCCTCCTCAGATGATATGTAGCTAACCACATATGACAGCCTGTCCTCGACGCCCAGGTACCTGCTGGCGACAAGGCAGGGGGTCGCTAACCTCTCATCTACGTCAACGGCTATCGCCTTGGAGGCGCCCAAAAGAAGGGCGGCCAGCGCTATCCTGCAGGTGCCAGCGCCCAGGTCAGCGACCGTGGCCCCCTCAAGGAGGCCTGCCTCCCTGGCAAAGGACGTCATGGCCAGGGCTATCTCGGCCGGGGTGGTGTACTGCTCCAGGTCCCTGCTCGGGGCCTCAATTACGGGCACAGCGCTCTCCAGCAGCACCTTAAGCCTGCCTATCGACACTGTTAACTCCCCGGTTTACCAGGGAAACATGTAAGGCTCGAGGCGGCCCTGAAGGGCCATGAAGGCCTCTCCAGGGGTCAGCACGGGCTTCTCATATTCGTAAAGGTCATCCACCGGCAGCCTTGGACAGCTGGTCACCACGAACGCCTCGAACCACTCACTATCAACGTCCCTCAGGTACTGCTGATTTAGCACGTCAGACGCCAACAAGATGAACTCCCTATTGTGATGCCTGAGGGAGGCCTGTAAGGCGTTGAGGACCCAGGGCCTGTACTGGCCTGTCTTCAGGCCCATTATGACGCCCCATCTCCTGGCGTTAATGGCGTCAGAAACCTTCTTCAGCCTCATAGCTAGGAACCTCTCGCCCTCCCTGGTCATGTCCCTGGCCTCCTGCCTGTAGGGGTCCACCTGCACCACGGGCCTCTGGGTGGCCAGGTATAGGCCTATGGCGTGAAAGAGGCCCCCTCCCAACATGACGTAGCCTTCGGCAAGCCTTGGAACTACCCTGTAGTCGCAGCCAAGGACCTGGCCCTCAAGGAGGTAGGGCAGCGCCTTGCCTGCCCTTATCACGCTCAGGCCGGCCTCCTCAAGCCCCCTTACGACTGCTTCGTAGAACTTAGCGTGCTGGACTGTGGTCAGGACCGAGACCCTCTTAAGCCCCCTCGAGAGGAGGATCCCCGCCGCCCCCCTTATGACCTCGCTCCTTGGCGGTATGTTAAATGATGCCTCGGCGTAGACTACCTTGACCCCCTCAGTTGAAGCCCCCCTGGCCAGCTCAGGAGGGTACGGGGTGTGACCCACGTGAACTATAGTCACGTTGCTGCCCAGCGCCTCCCTTAGCTGGGGCGCGTGGATGTCGCAGGAGCCGTAGGTTGGGTCTACCTCAACTATGGGGTCTACTCCATAGGTCCTGAGGCACTGAACAAGCTCGGCAGCGGCCCTTTTCAGGCCTGGCGGAAGCTGAAGGACCACTGGCCCCCTGGCTTCCTTAAGCTCGGGCGGGAATGTGAACGTGTAGTCCATAAGCTCGCACTCTATGCCTCTCACCTACCCTCCTCACCTGCCTGGGCGGACCTTGAGGGGGGCTGCCTCCTGTGCTCAAGGGTCCCCTTAGCGTGCGCCACCATGTGCGCTAACAGGTCCTCTGGCGTCGAGAACCTGGCCCTCCTGCAGATGGGGCAGAGGAGGAGCCCCGTGGACCTCTCCTTCAGCGCCCTAACCCTAGAGCCCGCGAACTCCACTATGACCTCCTCGACCTCCTCGCTCAAGCCTGTCAGCCGGCATAACCTAGATTAGCCCCAGAGGCCTTAAACTGTTCAGGCCGATGAGTTGGCTGACCTGCGCTGATGCCTGGATGAGGACCACCGATCTCAACGAGGCCCCTCAGAAGTCATATCGGTAAGCTTATGGCTCACCTCTGCAAGCAGCTGAGCCGCCTCCTTAAGCGCCTCAAGCCCCAGCCCCGTGACCTCATAGGCCCCGTGCTCGTTCTTCCTTATGAGGCCCTCCCTCTCAAGCCTATACATCACTGTGTAGAGCGTGACCGTGGGCGGGTTGAAGGAGAACTTCTCCCTTATGCTCTTCTTGACCTGATAAGGGTACGTGGGGTTGTCCTTCAGGACGGCCAACACGTATATCCACAGGGTCCTTACAGTAATGTTCTTAATTAACCTCGTCAGGGCCTTGGTCTTTCTTGCCTTCCCCTCTTCCTCCTTCTCGTCTGCCAAGGTCTATCCCACTTAAAGCCTTCCGGCCCTTGTTTTAGCAGAGAAAAACCCTTTATATACGCTCTCCTAATCCCTAGATCACAGGTGCGGGGGTGCCCGAGCCTGGTCAAAGGGGTCGGGCTGAGGGCCCGATGGCGTAGGCCTGCGTGGGTTCAAAGCCCACCCCCCGCACCACACGCTGCCTAATGGCCTCCCTTCAGCAGCTTACCGGCCCTCTCGGCTAGTTGCGAGTCCCTCCTCTCGTACTCGTAATATCCTATCAGCTCATAGAACTCCTGCCTCGTCATCAGCTTGTCCAGGATGTGCTTCTGGGTCCCCCTCTGCTTAAGCTCAATTAGGACGTCCTTGATCGCCTTAATCGCGGCCCTGAACGTGGTCACTGGGAATATCACTATTTTGTACCCGGCCTCCCTGAACTCATCAACGGTTATGTATGGCGTCCTGCCGAACTCTGTCATGTTGGCCAGCAGGGGGGCCTTAACCCTTCTGGCGAACTCGCGGAACTCCTCAAGGCTGTGAAGGGCCTCGGGGAATATGACGTCGGCGCCGGCCTCAACGTAAAGCTGCGCCCTCTCGATGGCCGCCTCGAGCCCCTCGACCTCCCTTGCGTCGGTCCTAGCTATTATCACCATGCCCTTCCTCCTGGCCTCAGCGGCCGCCATTACCTTCTTCACCATCTCTTCAGGGGGGACCACGCTCTTGCCTGACAGGTGCCCGCACTTCTTCGGCATGACCTGGTCCTCTATCTGTACAGCTGCCGCCCCGGCCTCCTCGAGCTCCTTGACGGTCCTATAGACGTTAAGTGGCTCCCCGAAGCCTGTGTCCGTGTCCACTATCAGCGGCAGATCAACGACCTCGTTTATCCTCCTGACGGCGTCGAGGACCTCTGAGAAGGTTATGATGCCGAGGTCGGGCATGGCGAGGCTTCCCGTGAGGGCGGCCCCGGAGAGATATAACGCCTCAAAGCCCACGGACTCGGCCAGCAGGGCTGAGATAGGGTCGAAGACCCCAGGCGCAACTATGACGTCCCTTTTAGCTATGAGGTCCCTCAGCCTCTGTGAGGGATGAACGTCGCCTTTGATCCTATAAAGGTAGGCCATAGCCCCCACCGCTACAGAACAGAGGCTGGGTCCAACTATTATTTGGTTGTTGAGACAGCATAACCAGCTTAACGTGAAAGCTCGTTATGTTTATAGCCTGAAGTCTGTGACCAGCGCTGAGGGTGAGAACGTTGGGAGGCAGGCAGAGGACCACGCTCTTCATGACTAAGGAGCAGAGGCAGGAGAAGGGTAAGAAGTCTTGAGCCTGAGCTGGGCGCCCTGGCAGCCCCTGAGGAGGCGCCAGCCCCTTGAGGTCCTGATGCCAGGCAGCGTGCTCTCCGTCGAGCAGGACCTAAGGGACAAGACCTATAAGGCTGGCCTCATTTCAAGGGCCCTTGCCCTCTTTAGGGTAGACAGGGTCACTATATTCTCGGACGAGGAGACGGCCGAGCGGGACAAGTCGCTGCTGGCTGAGCTGCTGAGGTACCAGGTCACGCCACCTCACCTTAAGCGGAAGGTCTTCCCCCTGAAGGAGGAGCTGAAGTATGCCGGCCTCATGCCGCCCCTTAACCTGCCTAACCACAGGCCCCCTAAGGAGGCCAGGGCAGGGGCCATAATTGACGGCCTCGTCATCTCTAAGGGGGAGGAGGGCTGTGAGGTGTTCCTCGGAGACGTTGGCACAGGCCTCCTTCGTAGTTGCAAGGAGAGGCCTGGCGACGTGGTGACGGTCGTCATAACCTCGACCTCTGGTGAAAGGGTCTTCCTGGAGAGGGCGAGCTGGGGAAGGGTGTACGTGGGCTATGAGGTAGAGTTGGGTGATGACCTAATGAAGGAGCTGGAGAGGCTGCGCTCCTCCGGCTTCGCAGTGATAGGCACCAGCAGGTACGGCTCCACCCAATATGGCCTCCTCAAGGAGCTGGCCGAGAGGCCGCTGGCGGTGGTTATCGGCGGGCCTAGGACGGGCCTCCTTCAGTACGCAAGGAGAACAGATTTTGACCTAGTAATTAACACGGTCCCTGGCCAGGGCACCGAGACAGTGAGGTCTGAGGAGGCGCTCTTCTCGACGCTTGCCCTCATCAACTCGGTCCTCTTAGCTTAATAAGGCCTTCCTGTCGCCTGAGGAACGGGATGATATGGAATCCGGGATCGGACCCTTCAGGGGGATGGCGATAACATGGCTGATGACCGCCCCCTCGCTGGCAAGGTAGCGCTGGTCACAGGCGGGGACAGGGGAATAGGGAAGGCCATAGCTTTAAGGCTGGCTAAGATGGGGGCTGACATAGCTATAACGTACAGGAAGAGGGCTGAGGAAGCCGCTGAGGCCCTTAGGGAGGTGGAGGCTGAGGGAGTGAGGGCCGTCAGCGTCCAGGCCGACCTAGGCGTTGCTGAGCAGGCCATAGAGGCCGTGAGGGCCGTGAGGGCCAGGCTTGGACCCGTCTCAATACTTGTTAACAACGCGGGCGTCGGCTTTGCCTCCCCCTTTGAGGAGATTGAGCTGGAGTCCTGGAGGAGGCAGATAGAAGTAAATCTCAACGGCGCGTACCTGGTCACCAGGGAGTCGCTAAAGGACATGCTAAGCGCTGGCTGGGGAAGGATTATCTTCATGTCAAGCGTGGCGGGTCTGAGGGGCGTTGAGTTCCTGTCAGCCTACTCGGCAGCAAAGGCAGGGCTCATAGGCCTGGCCAGGGCGCTGGCCGCCGAGGTGGCGTCAAAGGGCATCACGGTGAACGTCGTCGCGCCTGGCTTCGTAGGGACCAGGCTTGGGCTAAGCTACTTCCAGTGGCTCGACCAGAGGCTGGCCAGGAAGCCCGGGGAGTCGCTGAAGGAGTTCCTGTCAAGGATACCCCCAAGGAGGCTCGTGACTGAGGAGGAGGTGGCTGCCGTCGTCGCCTTCCTAGCAAGCCCTGACGCAAGCGGCGTCAACGGCCAGGTAATAGTTGTGGACGCCGGCGCCTCCTTAGGCCTAGGATAGTGGAAGCCTGTGTATGTAGCCGCAGACCATGCACCTCCTCACTATGTACTTGTGCCTGCCCTGGGACCTAGTCCTTACTGAGAGGGTCACGCCAGGTACGAGGGAGACGTGGCACCTCTTACAGATAGAGATCTTCATCTCCCTTGGCAGCCTCACCCTGTTCGCCTGTGCCATCCTTAGGACTAGCTCGTTAATCCTTGATGACCTCTCGTAGTCGCCCTCGAGGGCGGCCCTCGCCGCCTCAGCGAGAAGCCTCTGAGCGTCCTCAAGCACGATATCAACTACGTCCGTCACCTTAGGCCTCCTCTGCCGCTGGCTTCTCCTCTATCTTCCTCAGCTGTCTCTTATACATCTCCAGGAGCTCCTCCTCGGTGGTCGCGTCCTCAGGGCCCTTGTCGTCCCTCCACCTTATGAACCTCGGGAACCTTATCGATATGCCTGCGCCCTCGCGCACCGCACCCATGCAACAGGTGTGCGCTGGCGAGAGGGTAAGCTCAGCCCCTATTATTTCGGCCACCTTGACTGGCTCAAACCAGACGTCGGCCTCAAGGCTTGAGACTACCCGCGGGTGCCTGTGATCAATTATGTAAGGGCTGAACAGGTCATACATCTTATTTATGTCCTCGTCTGTGAAGCCTGTGCCGACCTTGCAGACCGTCTTAAACACGTCGCTCTTCGGGTCGTAGGCCGCCATTAGCAGGGTCCCGAGCTTCCCGCCCCTCTTGCCCTTCCCGTAGAAGGCTCCAACGGCCACGAGGTCGACGGTGTCGGTCATCTCGCTCCTGTAGTCCCTCTTGAACTTAACCCAGAGCCAGCCCCTGACGCCAGCCCTGTAGATGCTCTCGTCGTGGACGGCCTTTATCATTACCCCCTCCGCTCCCTCTGAGACGGCCTGCAGGAAGAAGTTCATTATCTCGTCAGGGTTCGAGCTCTCTATGTAGTTCGCCAACGTGACCCTGTCGTTAGGCTCGAGTATGGACTCCAGCACCTTCCTCCTGTAGGGCAAGGGCGTCATCGTGAGGTCCTCGCTGTCTTTCATGAGTACGTCGAACAGGAAGACCCTGGTCGGCACCTCCTTCATCATCTTCTCTATGTCGTACTTCCTCCTCCTCTGCATAAGCTCCTGGAAGGGCCTGAACTCGCCCGTGTCAGGGTCTATGCCCACTATCTCGCCCTCAACGATCGCCCTCTCCGCCTTGATGGCGCTCTTAATGCCCTCCACAACGTCAGGGTACATGGCCGTTATGTCCTCGAGCCTCCTTGAGAATATCTTGACCTTGTCGCCGTCCTTATGTATCTGGCCCCTCTCCCCATCGTACTTGTACTCAACGAAGGCCCTGCCTCCGACCTTTGTGAGTATCTCCCTGACGTCGCTGGCCCTCTCTGCCAGCATGGGCCTTATGGGGGTGCCTATCTCGGGCTTGATCCCCTTAAGGGACTCCACACCGTTCATGGCCACGAGCCTGGCTATCTCGCCCAGGTCGGCCCTCAGGTTGTAGGCCCTCTCTATGATTTCCCTTGCAGCGCTCCCGCCCCCATAGGCCACGGCCAGTGCATCAAGTATGGTAGCGTCCCCTATGCCGAGCCTAAGCCGTCCCTCAACGAAGCGAACTATGTACCTCGCTTCAACGGGCTTGGCGTCCTTTAGGAGGCCAGCCATGACCCTCAGCTTGAGGTCCCTGCTCGCCTCGCCCACGGCATAGGCTATCTTCATAAAGGACTCGAAGACCCTTGACACGGTTAGCTGGGCCCCACCCCCGCCCATGAAGGCAGCGAGGCTGCTCTTGACGTGGCCTCCTGCCTGGGCCAGCTGCTCGGCCACCTTGCCCGGGTCCCCTAGCTTGTCTACGAGCTTGGAGACCTCGCCCTCGGTCTTGCCGTAGGCCATAGCTACGGCCTGTATGAGCAGCTTCTCCCCGACGCCCAGCTCGGGTATGCCCTTCCAGTCGGGCCCCAGCTTCCCCTGTATCAGGTAGACGACCTTGTCTATAGCGTCAGGGGGTGTCCTCTTCAGGAGGCCTGCCAGGAGCTGGGTCAGCTGAGTCCTTGAAGTTATTCCCTCCATGCTAGCGAACGTCTTAGCTATCTCCTCGAACTTGAAGTCTGCCATGTCTGCCCCCGTATTTGAAGTAGCGTCCGGAAGTTAAAACTCGGAAGAGGATAGTTGAGGAAGACGCCGGGGGTGGGATTTGAACCCACGCGCCCCTTATGGAGCAACGGGTCTCAAGCCCGTCCCCTTGGGCCGCTCGGGCACCCCGGCGCCGCCAGGAACCTAACACGCCCAGGAGTAAAAAGGCAAACTCATCTGCTTGACTTAATCTCTATGTAAACGTCCGGGGGAACCTGGATCCTCATGAGCCTCCTGAGGACCCTCTCGTCAGCCTCTATGTCTATAAGCCTCTTATGTATCCTCATCTCCCAGTGCTCCCAGTGCTTGCTGCCCTCGCCGTGGGGCAGCCTGAATATGGGGACCTCGAGCCTCTTCGTGGGAAGCGGCACAGGACCCCTCATCGGGGCCCCGGTCTTCTGCGCTATGTCTTTTATCTGCTGTACTACCTGTTCGAGGCTCCTTGGGTTGGTGCTCCACAGCCATATCCTAACGTTGAATGCCGCCATGACCTGACACCGCTTGGGTTGGCGGGGTCAGCTTCACTTCTTGACCTCAACCTTGGCCGGCTTTACGTCAACTACTACCCCTATCCCTATGGTCCTGCCCATGTCCCTCATAGCGAACCTTCCGAGCTGCGGGAAGTCGCTGAACTTCTCAATCACAAGCGGCTTTATGGGCTTGAACTTCACTATAGCGGTGTCGCCGGCCTTCAGGAACTGCGGGTGCTGCTCTACCGGGTTGCCAGTCCTCGGGTCCAGCTTAGCAACTATCTCGGTTATCCTTGAGGCCACCGAGGCCGTGTGGACGTGTATCACTGGCGTGTACCCCACGGCTACGGCGCTCGGATGCCACACTATGACCACCCTTGCGGTGAACTCCTCGGCCACGGTCGGCGGCGCGTCAGTGCGGCCGATTACGTCACCCCTCTTCACCTGGCTCTTCTCGACGCCCCTGAGGGCAACGCCAACGTTGTCGCCAGGCTCGGCCTGCGGCAGGTCCTGGTAGTGCATCTGGATGCTCTTCACGTCAGCCACTATGCCTGCCGGCATTATCATGACCTTGTCGCCTGGCTTGAGAACGCCCGTCTCCACCCTGCCGGTCACCACGGTTCCAGCGCCGGGTATGCTCAGGACGCCCTGGATGGGGAGCCTCAGCGGCTTGTCGACAGGCTTGGGCGGCAGCTTGAGGTTGTCAAAGGCCTCAACCAGCGTGGGGCCGTTGTACCATGGCGTGTTGGGGCTCCTCTCTATAAGGTTCTCACCGGTCCAGGCGCTCACGGGCACGAACGGTATGACGTCAGGGTTGTACCCAATACTCTTGAAGTACTTCTTGAGGGTGTTCACTATCTCGTTGTACCTCTGTTGGCTGTAGCTTACGTCAGGGGCGTCCATCTTGTTAACGGCCACTATGACCTGCTCTATGCCCAGGGTCCTCGCCAGGAGCACGTGCTCACGTGTCTGCCCCTCAGGGCTCATGCCGGCCTCGAACTCTCCCTTCCTGGCAGAGACCACGAGGAGCGCCGCGTCAGCCTGGCTGGCGCCGGTTATCATGTTCTTGACGAAGTCCCTATGGCCTGGGGCGTCTATGATCGTAAAGTAGTACTTCTTGGTCTCGAACCTCATGAACGAGAGGTCTATCGTGATGCCCCTCTCCCTCTCCTCCTTCATCTTGTCGAGTACCCACGCGTACTTGAATGACTCCTTGCCCGCCTGCTTGGCCTGCTCCTCTATCTGCTGCATGACCTTGGAGTCGATGAACCCGAGCCTGAAGAGCAGGTGACCCGTCAGGGTGCTCTTACCGTGGTCTATGTGACCTATCACCACTAGGTTCAAGTGTGGCTTCTCGGGCATATCCTTCACCCTCTGCCTTGCGTTATGACAGGAGGTAGCGGGGATTTAAAAGCTCACTGGGGGAGAGGACGTCGCTTACCTGGAGCTGAGCGCTATCCTCTCTATTTCCTCCTTCTGCCTTATCGCATAGCTTGAGGGGTCGCCGCGCGACGCCGCCATTATCTCCTCGGCGAGACACTCCTCGATGCTCTTAGGGCTTCCGAAAGCGCAGAGCCTGGCCCCCTCGGTTATGAACCTCAGCGCCAGGTCGACCCTCCTCTGGGCCGAGACGTCGACTGAGACCCTGTAGATTATGCCGCCGTACATTATCCTCGTGGTCTCCTCCCTGGGAGCCGCGTTCTCAATGGCCCTGACCAGGACCTGTATTGGATTCTCGCCCGTCTCTGCGTGGATGATTTCAAAGGCCGCCTTTACTATGTTATAGGCCAGCGCCTTCTTGCCGCCGTTCTTGCCAGGGTACATCAGCCTGTTTATCAGCCTCTCAACGATGGGCACCTCGGCCTTGCCAAAGCGCCTGTGCTCGTGTCTACCCCCGGTGTGCGGCAGTAGGACAGGCCTCAGGCTTATGTACTTCTTGAGGCTGGGGTCCCTCACCTCAACGCCTGCCCAGTCCCACTTGCCGAAGAGCCTTACACTGGCTGCCCCGGAGCCCACCACTGCTGGGTCTGGCACCTTGGACTCCTGCGACATGTTGATCCAGGGCCTGAGCCCGGGCGAGGTTTAAAAGCAAAAGGCAGTCCCAGTTGTGCTTAGGATAGACTTAAGAGCCTCCGTTTCAAGTTGTGGCGCTGGGCCTCACAGGTCTTGAGCGAGGAAGAGCTGGTAAGGGTGACCTCGGTTGAGCCCTTCTACAGGGTGGTGGAGGACAGCAGGACCCATATGACCTTCTCGCTGGTGGGCCTTTCGCTGACCCTTGAGGACGGCGGCGAGTTCACGCTCGTAAACATACCTTACGACGTGGCCGAGGCCATAAAGATACTCAACGACGGCAGCGTCCCGCCCCGCAGGCAGAGCATATACACGTTCCTCGCGTCACACGAGGAGTTCAAGGAGCTGATAGGCAGAACCCTGAAGAGGGTCATAATAGACGAAGTTGACCTCACCACGGGCCTCTACACAGCCACCGTAGAGTTCGAGGGTTCAGGCATAAACCTGAGCGTGAAGATGATACCCAGCCAGGCCATATACCTGGCCATGATAACGGGTAAGCCCATATATGTGACCCGTAGGCTCGTTGAGATGGAGAGGAAGATGAACGAGGAGGGTGGCGAGGAGGGAGGAGAGGGCGAGGAGGGAGAGACCTCCTTCTGACATTCCGTCAGCTTGTGCAGGCTACCTCTTGACCTTCTGCTTCTTGCCCTTCCACAGCGCGTCGAGCGAAACGCCATTGACAGCTATGACCTTGTACTTGACGCCGGGTATGTCGCCCATGGCCCTTCCCTTAGGACCCCCTATGCCCTCTATTATAACCTCGTCGTGCTCGTCTATGAACAGTATCCCGCCGTCACGGGGCACGAAAGCCGTGACGACCTTCTTGTTCTTAACTAGCTGGACCCTGACGCACTTCCTTAAGGCCGCGTTAGGCTGCCTTGAAGGTATGCCCACCTTCTCCAGGACTATGCCCCTTGCCATAGGGGCGCCCTCTAGCGGGTCGTACCTCTCCTTAAGCTTAAGCGACCTGACCTTGAACTCCCTCTTAGCCCACCTGAACTTGAGCCTGCTCTTCCTGAGCTTCCTGGCCGCGAAGAGCCCATTTGGTCCCTCTGGCAAGGCGCTTCCCTAAGGGCTTGTATGAGGTGGGTTTATATGCGCTCCCCTGCTCACCTTATCACGACCCTGTCAACGTTGAAGAGCCTGTTCAGGACCAGCCTGGCCCTTTTGACGTTCCTCCCGTCCCTACCTATGGCCTTACCTTTCTCGTCATCCTTCACCTTAACGTAGACGGTCTTCAGGCCGTCCCTCTCCGTGACCTCAACTTTAAGTACCGTCACGCCAGGAAGAAGGTTCCTAACCATGTTATCAATGTCGTTTGCGTATTCAACTATCTCGATGTTCTTGTTGAGTATTTTTGACAACATCTTGACGTTCCTCCCGTCCCTACCTATGGCCTTACCGACGTCGTTTCTGTCAACGAGGTATATTATCCTGTTGTCATTATCGTCCTCGAGGGCCCTGTACACCATGGCCCCCGTGAGGTCCTGGAGGATTGATATGTACCGAAGCTCCTCAAGGCCTATTCTATCGCTCTTGTTCTCCCCCATGGCCACGCGCTTCACCTTTGCTCCTCGAGCAGTAGGTCAATTATCTTGGAGTCGCCAGGGTCTATGATACCTATGGCTGATACCTTAAATGGCTTGCCTATCACCGAGCCCAGCTCTGCTGAGGTCCCCTTAAAGATGGCGACAGGTACGTTATTAAGCCTGGCCACATATGTGAGCCTCTCCCTTACCTCATATGGCGTGTTATCAGCTATTACGAGACCCTTAAGCTCATTCCTGAGAAGGAGCTGGAGTGACTCCTTGGCCCCTAAGACAACCTTACCTGACTTCATTACAGCCTTCAGCTCTCTCTCAAGCGCTATGGCCTCAGGCAACCGCTTTCACCTTAGCTCTGTTCAGTGCTTGCCTGCGGGACGTTGCCCTGCAGGGATTTAAGAGCGTTGACCCCCACTGTTGTGATAACCAGGCCCGTCCCGACCCTCGGCGGGAGCCCGGCGATTATGCTCTCGGTGACGCCCCTGAAGCTCTCGGCGTCCCCTCTTACGGCTGCGTCGTAAAGCTGGTTCACCGTGACCTCAAAGGCGGCCCTGGCTAGGACGCTAGGCTTCTCACCAACTATGCCGAGCCTCCCTATCTGCCTAACCTTGCCTGTCCACGTCATTATGTCAGCGACCAGCATGACGTGCCTTATGTCAACGTCAAGGCCTGAGCTCTGAAGCACATCCATGATCTCCCTTATGATTGCGTTCCTCGCGGCCTCAATGCCGAGGACCTCCGCTATCTCGTGTATGTTGTTCGTCTCCACGCGCAGCGGATCTACTCCATCGACCTTCATGACCTCAGCTAGGTTACTACCCTCCGTAATTATCACGTACTCTCTCTTGCCCGCCTTCTCGTTAACTCTCTCCTGGATTATGGCCCTCTTGATGCCTTTGATCCCCTTTATGTAGGCTTTCTTCATCTTGTTGACCAGCTCGTCGTAGGTCTTCTCGTCAAAGAGGTAGTCGTCAGGTAAGGCGCTCTTGTTGGCCTCAAGAACTACGGTCCACTCGTCCTCACCCTCGCTGACCTCGCCCAGCCTCAGCCTCTCAAGAGCGTCCACGACCATATCCCTAGTGACGCCACGGTCCTCCATCATCTCGGGGTCAAGCCTTATGATGAAGGTCCTCTCGCCGAGGGACCAGGAGACCTCGGAGACCACGTTAGCTAGCGTGGTGTACTCTATGGACCTAGCGATCTCCCTCGCCTTCTCGGGATCGCTGGCGTACTTCTCTTCGAGGTATATCTTCATCAGTGGCGTGGAGGGCTCGTGTCTGGCGTCAACTATCTCTATGAGTCTGGGCAGTCCGAGGGTCACGTCGAACTCCATAAGGCCCGCGTAGTGGAAAGTCCTGAGGGTCATCTGTGTTCCTGGCTCCCCGATAGACTGAGCTGCCACAACGCCAACAGGCTCCCCCGGCTGAACCATCGCGCTTATATATGTCCTAACGGCCTCCTCTACGGCTATGACCTTCTGTTGTAACGTGAGGTCGTTATTGTCTACTACCTTCTTGTAGAGCTCGTCAAATAGCTTGGAAGGCAGTATCTCCTTTGCGGCGTCCAGCTTCCTCTTGAGCTCCTCACCTACCTCAAGGCTCTCCTTGGCCTGCTCCTTACGGGCCTGCCCCTTACGCTTAGCGCCCTTCCTGACCATCATGAGCCACCTCCTAGGGCCTTCACCTTTTCAACTATCCTGTCCACGTTTACTGGCTCGCCGTGATACGTCCTCTGCGGGTCCACGCCGTCTTCGCCGTACCTGAACTGAACAATGTCGTCCATGGAGTCCCTGACCGTCCCATCATAGGCAACATAGAGATCCTGGAGCGCGTTAATGAGCCTCCTCTGCATATAGCCGCTCTGCGACGTCTTCACCGCTGTGTCTACAAGTCCCTCCCTTCCACCGGCTGCGTGGTAGAACACTTCGTGCGGCCTGAGTCCGTCGCGGAAGTTCCCAACCACAAACCCTCTCGCCTCCGGCGAAAGGTCGCCGGGCCTGAAGTGAGGCAAAGTCCTTGTCCTGAAGCCCCTTACTATCCTCTTGCCCCTTACGGTCTGCTGGCCCAGCATGGCGGCCATTTGGGTTATGTTAATGTCGCTGCCCCTTGCGCCGGTCCTGGCCATTATGAAGGCGTTGTTGAACGCGTCCATGTAACCTATGGCCAGCTTGCCGGCCTCCTCCCTCAGCCTCTGAAGCCTCCGGATTATCTTGAGCTCGAGGCTCTCCTCAGGGGTCCTCCCAGGGATTATCTCGAGCGACCCCTCGCGGTACTGCCTTATCAGCTCCATTACGTCCTCCTTGGCCTTCTCGACCATCTCGGCTATCCTCGCCCTTGCGTCGCCTGGGACCTCTATGTCCTCCAAGGACATCGTGAAGCCCTTTATCTCGAGCATCCTTATGAAGGACCTAAAGACGCTGTCAAGGAACTTCCTAGCGAACTCGCCGCCGTACTCCAACGCTAAATAGTGGAGAACGCCTCCGGGCTGCTCGGCCCCTATGGCGTTCTTGTCTAGCACTCCCTCTAGAAGCCTCCCCTTGTAAACCACCACGTAAGAGTCCACAAAGCAGCTCTCATCATCGCACTTTAGGTCGCCAGCGTTTATCTTAGCCCTCCCCCTGAAGTTGAAGTCCTTCGGAAGGAAGAGGCTTACGAGCTGCTTGCCGGTCCAGAGCCTCCTGGGCTTAAGTATCGCTGGCTCGGGCAGCTCACTGTTTGAGTACCCAGCGGCAGCCAGAAGCTGGCCCATTGTATCTGCGTCTAGAAGTGTCGTCTTAACAGTCAGCAGGTAGGCCCCGCTTATGTAGTCCTGCCTGCCCCCTATGATGGGGCCTCCGTAGCGCGGCGTCAGGATGTGCTTTTCAACAAGCAGCAGCTCCTCGGCCTCGGCCCTGGCCTCCTCCAGCCTCGGCACGTGGAGGTTCATCTCGTCCCCGTCGAAGTCGGCATTATAGGGCGGGCACACTAAGAGGTTCAGCCTGAAGGTCCTGCCCGGCATTACGCGGACCCTGTGGCCCATGATTGACATCCTGTGGAGGCTAGGCTGTCTGTTGAACAGCACGATATCCCCGTCCACCAGGTGCCTCTCCACTACGTCGCCAGGCTCGAGGCTCTCGGCGAGCTGTCTCAGGTTCCTCTGGTACCTCAGGTCTATCTTTACGCCCTCCCGCTTCTTGTAAACCATGGTGGCCCCAGGCCAGGTGTAGGGGCCGTTGAGCACGTACATCCTGGCCTCCTCTATGTTATACTTGGTCACAACCATGGGCACGGTCAATATCTTCGCTACTTCAACGGGGACTCCTACCTCGTTTATGCTCAGGAGCGGGTCAGGTGATATGACGGTCCTTGAGGAGAAGTTCACCCTCTTGCCGTTAAGGTTGCCCCTCAGCCTCCCCTCCTTGCCCTTCAGCCTCTGGGCCAGCGTCTTGAGGGTCTTCCTTCCCCTGTGCGAGAGCTGGAATATATTGGGCAACTCGTTGTCTATATAGGCGGCCACCACGTTCTGGAGGGTCTGCCAGGCCTCCTCTATCATCGACTCAGGGGCGCTGGATGAGGTAAAGTTCTTCAGCCTCTCGTTCTGCCTGACTATCTCTACCAAGGCGTGAGTCAGGTCGTCTTCGGCCCTCAGGCCCGTCTCCATGGTTATCGAGGGCCTCACACTAAGCGGGGGCACAGGGAGAACCGTGAGGACAGCCCACTCAGGCCTGGCGACCTTTGGGTTCCAGCCAAGGAGCTCAGCGTCCTCGTCAGGTATCTTCTCGAGCCTCTCCCTCACATCAGCCGGCGTCAGCCTCACCTCGCCCTCTGGCCTCTCCTCATAGAAGTTGTACGGCTTGACGAACCTGATCCTGTACTGCTTGGCGCCGCAGTGGGGACACTCCGTGGTCGACGAGGCCTCCTTAATTACCTCCTCTGCGAAAATCTCTGCCAGGATCGGCCACCTCTCCCTCAACCTCCTGTAAACCGAGAGCATGTAAGCTGCCCGCTGAGGCGGTATCAGGACCCTACCGCAGTTCCTGCACGTAGCCTGAAGCGTCCTGTATATCTTCTCTCCTAGGTGAGGCAGCACCACGGGCCTGGCTAGGTCTATCTTGCCGAAGTGACCAGGGCAAGCCTCCCTTCTGTTCCCGCAGACCGGACACGTCTCGCCGGGCTCTATCGCGCCAAAGTGCGGGTCCCTGAGCCCACCCATGACGGGAGAGCCGTCGCTCTCGTAGAGCTCAGGCCTGATCACCGTGACCTTAGCCATCTCCCTTATCTCGCGAGGACTGAGGAGGCCAAACCTTATGGCGCTGATCACGTATTTCTCAGCGCCGCCATATGGCCCATACGACATGGCCTTCACCTCCTGTCCTCTGAGCCGTTGCCCGAGCCGCCCTTACCGTTGTCACTCTCGTTCGCAGCCGCGGAGAGCTTGGAGAGGCTTAAGGGGCTTACTCTGCTAACCAGGGCCGTCTTATCAACTACCTCTATCTTCGGCTTTATCCCCATACTCATGATCTCCTGTAAGAGCAACTTGAAGGCGTAGGGCACCTTTACGGGCCTTATGTCGCCGTTTTCCCCGTGTACTGGACACTCGTAAACGCCTTTCTTGGCGTTGTACCACGCTATGTGGCCGCAGAGGGTGCAGACGTACATTGTGAACGCGTCACTGCCGTCCAGCATCCTGTCACGTAGCAACATAGTGGCCCCGTGCCCTACGAGACAGTCCCTCTCCATCTCGCCAAACCTCAGGCCTCCCTGCCTTGCCTTGCCCTCTGTCGGCTGCCTAGTAAGCAGCTGGACCTTGCCCGTCGCTCTAGCGTGCATCTTGTCTGCAACCATGTGGTATAGTCTCTGATAGAAGACCAGACCTATCGCTATGGGCTTCTCAAAGAGCCTGCCCGTCCTCCCGTCGTACATGACTTCCGTTCCGTCAGGCGCGTAGCCGTTCTTCAGAAGAACCACCTTAAGCGGCTCGATGTCCTCCTTGAAGAACGGCGTCCCATCAACGTACCTGGCCTCAAGGGCCCCCGCCTTCCCAGTTATCAGCTCTAGCAGCTGGCCTACGGTCATCCTTGACGGTATGGCGTGAGGGTTAATTATGGCGTCTGGCACTAAGCCCTCCTCCGTGTAAGGCATATCATACTTAGGGAACAGCATGCCTATGACGCCCTTCTGGCCGTGTCTGCTGGCGAACTTGTCACCGAGCTCAGGTATCCTGAGGTCCCTGACCCTCACCTTCACAAGCTTGTTCCTCTCGAGGGTCTGAGTCACAACTACCATGTCCACGACGCCCTTCTCGCCGTAGCGGAGCTGCACGCTTGTGTCCCTCCTCATCAGCGCCCCTGGAGTCATGACCCTCTCCTCACCCAGGAACCTCGGCGGGCTCTCCCGCCCTACCAGAACGTCGCCTCCGGCGACCTCAACCTCGGGCTCTATTATCCCGTCAGGCCCTAGCTTGGTGTAGTACTGATCGCCCTTGTGGTCGTAGAGCTTTGGCGAGGGGACTGTTATCCTGTCAGTAAGGCCGCCAGGGTATTCGTTCTCCTGGGCTACGTAGACCCTGAAGAAGTGGGCCCTCGCAAGGCCGTAATCGACGCTGGTCCTATTCATTATCAGCGCGTCCTCCATGTTATAGCCCATAAAAGTCATGACGGCTACCACGAAGTTCTGCCCTGAGGGCCTATCGTTATAACCTATCAGGTCTAAGGACCTCGTCAGGACTATCGGCTTCTGGGGGTAGTGCAGCAGGTAAGCGTGGCTGTCCATCCTAAGCTGGTAGTTAAGGGCGTAAAGGCCCAGCGCCTGCTTGGCCATGGCTGCCTGGTAGGTGTTCCTTGGGCTCTGGTTGTGCTCAAGGTAAGGTATGATTGACGTGACGACGCTGAATATGCCCGGAGACCAGAGCTCAAGGTGTGTGTGCTCAGGGGTCAGCTCCTCAGGGGTCTCAGCGATGTAGGCGTTCTCCTCCTCGTCAGGGTCCAAGAACTCTATTACCCCCATCTTGACAAGGTCCCAGAAGGAAAGCTCTCCAGCCTCGAGGCGATCAACCAGGTCCTTCGTGAGCCTTGGCGTGCCGTTCTCAACCACTATGACAGGCCTCATCAGCCTGCCCTCGTCGGTGTTGATGTAAACCTCCTTGGCCTCGCCCTGCTCAAGGTACGCCACGCTCACCTCAAAGCTTATCTCGCCTTTCCTCCTGCGAGACCTTATGGTCTCCGCTAGCGACCTGCCGTCTTGGACGTAGCCTATTGGCCTGCCGTTAAGGAACACCTTAGCCATACTGATGTACTTGGAGGAGGCCTCAGGCTCCCCTGAGGCCATCTCCTTAATCGCCTCATCTATCGGTACCACGCCAAGGCCGTATAGGAGCCTCTCGACGGGCTCCTCGTCAACGCCAACTGATATGTAGGCAGTCATGGCCAGGTTCTTAACGAGGCCACAGTTTATGCCCTCAGGCGTCTCAAATGGGCAGAGCCTGCCCCAGTGCGTGCCGTGGAGGTCCCTTGCCTCAAAGTTCGACTGGCCCCTGCTAAGGGGCGAGATGACCCTGCGAAGGTGACTCAGGAGGCTCATCCAGTTAGTCCTGTCGAGGGCCTGGCTTACGCCTGTTCTGTTTCCTGTCCAGTTGCCTGTGGCCAGCGCCGCCCTGACCCTCTCCGTAACTATGTCGGGCCTGACCAGGACGTCAAGGCTCTTTATCTTCTTGTGCTGGCTTATGTACTCCTCGAGCTGGCTTGACATAGTGTTGACAAGCTGCTGGAAGGCGTCTCTGAATATCTCGGCTATCAGGTCCCCTGCCAGCCTGAGCCTCTTGTTGGCCAGGTGGTCTTTGTCGTCCTCAGGCCTCTTGCCGAGGTAGAGCTGAAGGACCCTGTTAGCCATCTCGCCCAGGAAGTAGGCCTTGATCTTTCTGTCGGAGGGCCTTGTGCCCAGGTGAGGCAGGAACTGGGTGTCTATGAACTCCTCAGCCCTCTGTATCCTTATCTCCTTAGGCTGCCCAGAGGCTATCCTGTTGCCCAGGAACTCAAGGGCGTCCTCCTGGGTCTTAATGGAGGCGGAGACCTTCTCAAAGCTGGGCAGGAGCTCCCTCTGTATATCGGGGTCAGGCGACACCGCGGCCGCTATGTCCGCGTCCTTCTCGAGGCCAAGCGCCTTCATCATTACGACGAAGGGTATCCTGTAGTTCAGTCTGCTCATGCTTATCTCGAGCGACCCATCGCTCATCCTGTCAACTATTACCTGTCTCCTAAGGCCGAGGACCGTGGATACTGTCTTAGCGCTATGAGTTATCTTGGCAGTGCTGGCCGTTGAAACGCCTACTATGATCCTGTTTACCGCCAGGTCCTCCTGGGCCACTACGACCCTCTCGCTGCCATTTATTATGAAGTAGCCTCCTGGGTCCCTGGGGTCCTCTCCATGCCTTATGAGCTCCTCCTCACTGAGCTTAGAGAGGGGGTCCGCCACTGACTTTATCATAATGGGGAAGTCCGCTACCTTGACCTCCTGATGGTCAACCTCCGTGTTGTTCTCGATAAGCGTCATCTCCAGGTAAAGGGGGGCTGAGTAAGTGAAGTTCCTCAGCCTGGCCTCAAGCGGCGTCACGCTCGGGAACTGCCTGACGTTACGGTCGGCCTCCTTGACCTGCGGTATCCCTACACGGACCTTTCCGAAGACCACCTTCACGTCAGGGCCTATCGCCTGCTCAGCCCCCTTCTTAGCTAGCCTGTAAGCAGGCCTTACCTCCTTAAAGGAGTCGACGATCTTCTGAATCCTCTCGCTTACGAACGCGTTGTAAGAGTCCAGGTGCTGCCTGGCAAGGCCTGTCTCCTTGATGAACTGCTTGAAGACAGCCCATAGGTCATCCTTTGTGACATTATTGGACGACAACTTCTTTTCCCCTCAATAAGCAACCACTATCCTATAAACCTTGTACTTGCCTGCCGTCGGCGAGTCCCTCTCTATCTCAACTATGTCGCCCGGCTTTCCCCCTAGCAGCCTCACAACAGGGTCGTTGACACTAATGCGCGGCAGCTGCCAAGGCTTCACGTTAAGCCTGTTAAGGACCTCCACGGCCTCCTCAAGGCTTAGCAAACGGTGCTTTGGCACCAGGAAGTGACTAAGTATCCTCTCGTCAGGTTGCCTCCCAGCGGGCAAGCCTTCTCTAACACCCCTCTGGGGAGCGGTAGTACCCTGAGGTTTTCTAGTTAACTGATCTATTGACCGAATTGAAGCGTAAAGAGTCCGTGTAAACTATAACTTAGTCTATGACATAGCTCGGCCTAGTAACGCGATGAACCTGTAGCCGACCGATGTTGGCGGGCCCGCCGGGATTCGAACCCGGGACTTCCGCCCGCGCTGGCCAGGGCACGCGGCCTACGGGTTAAAAGCCCGCCGCTCTGTCCTGACTGAGCTACGGGCCCCTCAAGGGGAACTGGCCACTGGGGTCAAAAGGCTTTCACTCAGTGACCTCAATGCCCATGTAAGCGAGCCACTCCGTAAATACCTCAATGGCCCTGTCAACGTCCATGTAGCCGGCCCTCCTTATGATGTCCCTCAGGACCTCCCTCCCTATGCTGTCATCCTTTATAGAGTTGAAGATCTCCTTGAAGGGCTCCACGTCATCACTTAGCTCCTTTATCAGCGCCCTTAACCTCTTGCCCCTTAGCTCGACGGACTTTCTGCCCTCCTCCGTCACCACCAGGTCGCCGCCCTCTCGCCTCATCAGCCCAAGGACCACGGCAGCCTCAACAACGTGCGGCAGCAAGTCCATATCAACGTCAAGCAGCTCGTCTAGCTTAGATGAGTCCACACGGCCTCCGAGCGAGGCCACATACTTCACGAGCCCCAGCACCTGGTCAACGGTTACAGGAGGTACCAGTCTCACCCTAAGCCCCGTCCACGGACAGAACTATCGAGAACCGAACTTTTTAGCTTTAGCCTGCCGTTGCATGTACAGTGAACGCCGATATTAACAGAAGCCTGTACCCTGCGATCTTATAGGCTTATTTATCCCAACTCACTTTCTCTAAATAGAGAGGGCGGGAGCATGGGGAACAAGCTCTCAATAATAGTCTTTTCTGGAACCGAGGACAAGTTCATACCTGTTGGCGTCATATCCCAGGCGGCTGCAGCCCTGGGCTTTGAGGTCAGGGTATTCGTGACCGGGTGGGCCATGCTGAGGTTCCTTAAGAAGGCCGCTCAGCCCACGTGGCCGAAGGAGTTTGAGTCCATGGTGCCTGCCTTGATGAACGGTATGAAGTCTATCAACGCGCCCAGCTGGGTTGACATGATCAAGCAGGCCAAGGCCATGGGGGCCAAGATCTACGTCTGCAGCATGATGGCGCAGGTCATGGGGCTTAAGAAGGAGGACTTCGACCCTGAGCTAGTTGACGACATAGTGGGAGTTACAACGTTCCTCCAGGAGGCTGAGGGAGGCCAGGTCCTCTTCATCTGAAGGTGGGCCGATGGCCAGCGCTAGGAGGAAGGTAGTGATAGTGGGCGGCGGGGCCGGCGGGCTGATACTGGCCAACTCGCTTGCGATCAGGGGCGAGTACGACATAACGCTGATCAACGACACACCCTATCACTACTACTGGCCCCAGCTGCTCCAGATAGCGTTCAGGGGTGACGACAGGCAGCTGAGGAGGCCTATAGACTCACTGGTCAGGAGGGGCGTTAACCTGGTCATTGAGAGGGCTGAGACCGTTAACCTCCAGGAGAGGAAGGTGGTCCTGGCCTCGGGCCGCGAGCTCACGTATGACATTGTAGTCATCGCGCCTGGGCTGACCATAGATCACAGCGCAGTAAAGGGGAACGACAAGCTCGTCGAGCAGTTCGGCGACTTCCACTCGACACCTGAGAACGCCTGGAAGGTCTACTCCACCGTAAGAAATATCAAGAAGGGCAGGCTGGTAATAGCCGTCGCTGACCCACGCCATCGCTGTCCCCCCTCTCCCTATGAGGGCGTCCTTCTGGCTGACGAGGCGCTGAGGACCTATGGCGTAAGGGATAACGTCAATATAACCATAGCGGTCCCCTACCCGAGGGCCTACCCTGCTGAGACCTTTAACGAGGTCCTGGAGCCCGTGCTCAAGGAGAGGGGAATAGAGGTTGAGACCTTCTTCACCGTCGACTCGGTAGACCTTGACAACAAGAAGCTGATAGCCTTAGAGGGGGGCGAGATGCCCTTTGACGCAGCCATCATAGTGCCCATGCATAAGGGGCCTAAGCTTAAGGTCGTCCCTGAGGACGCCAAGGACGAGGACGGGTTCGTAAAGGCGGACAAGCTCACCAACCAGGTAGCTGGCTTTGATGACGCCTTTGCGATAGGCGACGCCTCGACCTCCACTAACGCCAGGACCGGCGTCACCGCCCACCTGCAGGCCAAGGTGGTTGAGAGGAGGCTGAGGGGCGAGGTCGCTGTCAACACTGGCAGGACCAACTGCCCTACAGAGCTGGGCTTTGGGCTCGGCACTTTCGTGATAAGCGACTTCAAGCACCCGGCAGTTAAGCTGCCGCCTATGAGGGTCTTCTACGTTATGAAGAGGTTCTTCGCAGATGCCTACTGGGACATAGTCAAGTACCCCGAGTTCTGGGACCCAATATTTGACACCTACTTTGACGCCACGTCGCCTGAGAGGCTCTGGCAGATATTCAAGTGAGGTGAGGTAAATGACTTCAGAGGCTGAAAGGCAGGCCGAGGCCCTTCAGAGGCTGATGGACCTACTTAGCACCTTAAACGAGCTGCTGAGCGACGAGGAGCTGCTCAGGACAGCCTCTAAGCTCATAATGACGCCTGAGCTCTTCATGCTGCTTGAGAGGTTGCCCCAGATAATACCGCTCCTTGAGAGGCTCACAAGGCCTGAGACGCTGAAGCTCTTAGAGTCGCTCCTAGAGGTCCTCTCGAAGATGAACGTGCAAGCCCTAGCGCCGGCCCTGGAGGCCCTCGCAAAGCCGCCGACGACCGCGCCGACGCTAAGCCAGCTCCTCGCTCAGCTTGGAGACCCCGCGGTTCTCAGGGGCCTCTCAGTGATGCTGGCCCTGGCCAAGGCGCTAGGGGGCTCCTCTTAAGAGAGGGCTTTTTGAGGTCTTTCCTAAAATAAGACTATAGCTTTCTTTACCCTTTTATCTGGTATTCAATGACCTTGATGGAACTAGCTTTATATACGACTAAAGGCTAACCTGCCTGGTGTCGCCCTTGCCGAAGGAGGTGCTGGTCCTAGGCGGCGGCGTGGGTGGCTACGTTGCGGCGAAAAGGCTAGCCGAAGGCTTCAGGAAGCACGGCGTGGACGCGAAGGTGACTATAATGGAGAAGTCCACATATCACTACATGCCTCCCCTCTTCTTTGACGTGGCCCTTGGCTACGCTAGGCCTGAGGAGACCAGGGCGCCTATACAGAACATGATGAAGTACGGGATAAATGTGGTGATTGATGAAGCCCAGTCCATAGACGCCGCCAACAGGACCGTGATAGGCGCAAGGGGTAAGTACAGCTACGACTACCTTGTCGTGGCGCTAGGCGTCGACTATGGCTGGAGCGCTTACCCAGGCCTTGACAAGGAGGGCGTTCATAACTTTGACCTAGAGGGCGCCATTAAAATGAAGGAGGCCCTGAACCAGGTCAAGGACGGCCAGAACATAACGATCCTCGTCCCTGAGGTACCCTACAGGTGTGGCATATACCCCTATGAGGCTGCGACGGCCATCTCTGCCTTCTTCAGGACCCGCAACAAAAAGGTAAGCGTCAGGCTGATAGACCCCTTGCCAGCCCCTGCCTCTCCGCTAGGTCCTTCTATATCTAGGTTCCTGCTCGAGGAGCTTGAGAAGTACGGCGTTGAGTACCACCCCAACTCCAAGTTCAGGGAGGTCGACCCCCAGAAGAAGGCCGTCGTGACCTCGGACGGCGAGTTCAAGTACGACCTGCTCGTGAAGGTGCCTCCGTCCAGGCTGCCCAAGGCGTTGGCCTCCAGCGAGGGCTTTGCCTGGAAGCAGGACAGCAGGTGGACCCCAGTGCTGCCTAACACCAGGCACCCCCAGTACGATGACGTTTACCTTGTCGGTGAGCACGCCTTGCCTCCGCTAGGGATTGGCCTCGCGGGCGTCTTCGTAGAGTCGCTCGCTGTAACGGCCGCCACCAACATACTTGGTGACCTAATTGGCGGCTTCGGACCCGCCTTCGCCCCAAGCCCCGTATCATGCGTTGGCTACGCCGGCGAGAGGGGCTGGGCAGGTACCTGCGAGCTGCCCTTCGACCCCAGCAAGGGCACCTATGCCATGAAGTGCTACTTCACCGGGGTCTACAGCATAGGCAGGCTCCTCAAGCAGGCCTTCTACCACGGGTGGATAGATGGACTGACGTTCTGATGGGGGTGAGAAGGGATGGCACAGAGCCCTGAGGCATCAAAGGCCGAGGCCAAGGCGCCCCTGCCCCCAGCTCCAGAGGTCCCGCCTGAGGTCCAGGCCCAGGCGCTAGCCCAGCTACTTGACGCAATAGTCGGCCTCAAGAGGAGCGGCCTCCTCGGCCTCCTCTCCTACCTCGCTGACAAGGCCGACGAGTCCTTCCTCGCGGTCGCCACGGACCCGGCCCTCATGAGGCTCCTGGCGGTGCTGGCCTCGCTTCAGAGGGGCATAACCAAGGTAGAAGCAGAAGACCTATCCAGGGCCCAGAACAACTTGGAGGACCTGACGTCATGCGCCTTCAAGGCGCTCGGAAGCGTTGACCTGAGCCAGCCGCGCAGGATTGGCCTCTTCGGACTTCTGAACAAGCTGAATGACCCAGACATATCCCAGGGGCTTGGAATACTGTTTGACATAGCTAAAGGCCTGGGTTCCTGCGTGAGGGCTAAGTCTAAGGCCTAACATCAGTTATCATGTGAGCGTTTTTATATATCGTTTAACTTAGCTTTTTGGGACCTGATATGACAGGCGGCGAAGCTGAAAGGCTCTATGGTAGAGCCTGGAAGCCATCAGGGCGCCTTTTAGCCGCCTTAGCTCTCCTGGTCGTCTCGGTCGCAGTCTTTGCCAGTCCCCTTAAGTCCCTCAGCGTCTCAGCCGAGACGCTTCCATCCATTAAGCCCACCTTTGTGGCCTTCAGCCACTGGGGAGTCAACGAAACTTACCTAGTAGCCTATCCTGGCGCCTCCTTCATGCCCTTAACCATAGCCCTCCTCTACGAGGGCCCCGTGACTCTATATGATGTTAACGTCACGCTGAACGTTAGCTACCCCCTGTCATTGGTTCAGGGCGAGCCAACGCCCAGGCTTCAGGTCCTCGAGCTTCAGCCAGGACAAGAGTTAACAATGCTTGGACTCTTCAACGTTAGTGAGCAGGCCTCGCCAGGAATCTACAATGAAACCCTTAACGTGACCTACGTTGCTGAGGTTCAGACGCCTCTTGGGGCTGAGACAATTAAGGGCAGCTCCTCTGTGCGCTTCACCGTAGCCATCACTGGCTACTCAAGTCTCGAGGTTGAGGGCTTCAGGACCGTTCCCCCTCTAATTTATGCTGGCATGCAGGCCGCTGAGCTGGTAGTGTACATAGCTAACAAGGGCACCTCGCCGGCCTCCAATATAACGGCCACTCTTAACGTAAGCTCCCCTTTGTACCCGCTGTACCCAGGCTCTAACGTTGTAAGGATCCCCTACCTGCCGCCGGGCTACACCGTTAACCTGACCTTCCCGCTTGGGCTCAGCAACGTCACAAAGCTCGCATCCACGAGCTTTGGCAACTACGAGGTTCCTGAGCCGTACAACGTCACTGTTGACCTAATTTTGACTGGAAATGGGCTCAGGTACGTGGTCCCGCTCACGCTTTACGTTGCCCCTTCGGCCTACTTTGTCCTGGTCGCCAGCTACTATCCTCACGTAGCTCCAGGCTCCTCAGACTTCTACGTAACGGTAACCCTTGGCAACGTTGGGACCTCCAAGGCCAGGTTTGTGACGGTGACCCTTCTGCCTAACCCTGTCTTCACCCCCTACATATCGTCCAGCGAGAACCCTGTCATAGCGCTCTCGCTCTGGAACTGCAGCCTGGGTGACGTAAATGCCGGGGCGGAAGCCAACGCGACCTTTGTGTTGTCTGTCAGCTCCGCTATAAGGCCTGGGACGTATTACCTGCCCCTTCTGGTCAGCTGGCTTCAGCCGCCAACCATGCAGCCCATGCATGAAGTGATAATGGTGCCTATCAGCGTCTCGCCCTCTTTTAGCTTTACCTCACTTCTGAAGCCCTCACTCCTGACATCGTCAGGTACAACAACGTTGTACCTAGTGGCGGCGACCGTTGTCATAATAATAGTAGTCATGGCCGCCTTAGGGAGGAGGCGGTCTTGACAGCCTCGCGCGATCCAAGGATAAGGCCTAATGTGATATTGGGCGTCCTAACCCTAGTTAGCCTCATGACCAGCTACGTTGAGGCCATGGTAGTGCCGTCACTCCCCCACATAGAGTCAGCCCTCTCAGCCACCGATGAGGAGGCCGCCTGGATAGTCTCGGCTTACTTAGTGGTGGGCGCCGCCATAGCGCCGCTCTTTGGCAAGATGGGGGATGTCTACGGTAAGCGGAGGCTTTACCTCATCTCCTTAGCGCTCTACTCAGTGGCAGTGCTCATGGCCGGCTTCGTCCCTAACGTGTACTACCTGATAGCAGCGAGGGCGGTCCAGGGCTTCGGCTTTGCCCTCTTCCCCTTAGGCCTGGCCATAGTCACCGACGTGTTTCCCAGAGAAAGGGTTGCTGTAGCTCAAGGCATACTGAGCGCCACGTTCGCAATAGGCATGACAGTAGGCATGATAGCAGGGGCCTATATTGAGGAGTACCTTGGCTGGAGGGCCATGTTTCATACAGCCTTTGCCATATCGATCATCATGCTGGTTCTGGCGTCGCTCCTCCTCTGGAGCCCATCCCCGGTGGCCAGGGAGCGCATAGATTTCGCCAGTACCGTGCTCCTCGCGTCAGCGACCACCGTCATCCTTGTGTACCTGACCGAGG
This sequence comes from uncultured Acidilobus sp. JCHS, assembly GCA_000495735.1. NCBI lineage: Archaea > Thermoproteati > Thermoproteota > Thermoprotei > Acidilobales > Acidilobaceae > Acidilobus > uncultured Acidilobus sp. JCHS. Next base: position 182,880 of record AYMD01000009.1, read on the forward strand.
CCCCCTACAGGGGCTGGCTGTCGCTCGGCCAGCTCTCGCTACTCGCGACGGGCTTCGCGTTGTTCGGAGGCTTCATAGCCTATGGCTCCAGGTCAACAAGGGTCCTGATAAGGTTTGACCTGCTGAAGAGGAGGAACGTGATGGTTGCTAACCTGCTAGGCCTACTCTCGGGCGTAATAATGTTCCTCCTCTTCATGGGGGTCATCTACTACGCCGAGGAGCTCCCACCCTACGGCCTCGGGTTATCCGTTATAAGCGCTGCCATGACGCTGTTGCCAGCCACTCTCGCGATGATATTCATAGCCCCCTTAGTCGGCGCCGTCACCTCAAGCCTGGGGCCGAGGCCTGTCCTCATATATGGCTCCCTGGTCTCAGCTCTGGGGTTTTACCTCTTCGTGTGGGATAGGGCGAGCTCCACAGCCCTTGTCCTCGACTCCTTTGTGACAGGCGTTGGCGTGGTTTCAACGACCATACCAATAGTTAACATGGTCGCCGTCTCGATGCCCCCCGATAGCGTTAGTGTGGGGCTAGGCTTCAACACCATGGTTAGGTTCCTAGGGGCGTCTGCAGGTCCTGTCCTTGCCGCGACCCTCCTGACGGACTACAGGGCCTACGCCGAGTACATAATCCCGTACTTAGGCACGCTTACGTTCGCAGAAGGAGGCCCGCAGGCCTTTAACATGATATTTTACATAGGGTCGGCCATATCGATCGTGATGATGGTAATATCCCTGTTCACGAAAAACTATAGGGCTCGTGGCAGCGCCGCCTTGACGCTCTAAGTGGCTCATCTTAAGTTTAAAGTACTACCCGTGCCTTACCTCTTTACGTGTCTCGGTCCGAGGCCTTGAGGGCATAGGTAATATACGCTGACAAGCACATAGTGGGCGGGCTAGCCTCGAGGGGATGGCAGGCGGAGGCCGAGAAGGCGGAGGAAACTTCATGGGATTCTAAGCTCTTGGGGGTTTCGAGGTTTCACGCTAGACTCCAGTACATTGTGGCCTCTTATCTTAAGGAGAAGGGCTACAGTGTTGACGTAGAACATTGCGTCGATGGCACACACTACGCTGATGTCTATGCCGACAACGGTAAGGAGACGGTGATCGTTGAGGTCGAGACGGGCTACGTCCCTCCCATTTTCATAGAGCGCGCTGAGGAGTACCTGTGGGCAAGAACCATAGTCAAGACAATAAAGTATGCCTGCCTGGCCAGCGAGTTCTACATAGCGACTCCTTCGTACGTGAAAATTGCTGTGCCCTCTATACTTTTGAAACCTACTGACAGCTATGACGAAGTTTTGAGCGCTTCAAGGCTCGTAGGCCTTTACTTTGGGGAGAGGTGGGCCGAGGAGACCCTCAAGAGGGTTCACGAGTGCAGGCTTACGGGCCTCATGCTGGTGAACATATCCAGGAGGGAGGTCAAGGTGCTGAAAGATCGTGAGCTTAGGGCCCTGACGGCCCTTTAACGTGTAGGCTAATGCCTTAAACGTAAAGGAAAACCGAGAAGTGAAAAGGGACTTGAGGCCCTGTCCGTCCCCCTCTAACGGCCCTGAGCTCGCTCAGCTGATTCCTTCGGAGGAGATATCAGGAAGACTATCCTGTGCACTGTCAGCTCCACTACCTTCTTTATCCCCCTCTGGCCTGGCACGTACCGCGACTTAACTATGTTGGCTTCCTCGAGCTTCCTTATCTGGCTGCTGACGTTCGCCTTGCTCTGGTTCACCTGAGTCGCTATGTCCTCTAGGTCTGCCGCCCCCTTCTGCAGGATCGCTAATATGCTGGCCCTGCTCTCACTGGCCAGGGCCGAGGAAACTTTAGCTATATGATGAGGACCTATAACGTAGAGTGTATCACCCCTGGCATAAATCCCCTCCTTCGTGGGTATGCTCTCCTCCATATCTATTTTCCCCTCCCCCTTTCAGTTCCCTATGGCTTTTAATTATGCAGAGTTAATATTTCTTTGTATCCCATGCGATAATAAGACTTGACTTGATAGCTAAGGTTATTTATTACCACAAAGCCATTAGGGTTCCTGCCTAACAGTAAGGCGCCGTGTTAACGTTACCTGAGAGGCTAGAGGCCGTCGACATCAATGATGTGAGGCTACTCGAGCTCATGCTGAGGCTTCACAGGAGGTATTCCTTCATACCCCTTAGCGTCCTCGAGGGCGCCCCTAAGGACGTAACAAACCTCAGCTCAACGCTCGCGAAGCTGTTGGACCTTGGTCTGGTCAGGTCCAGGGTAGGACCTGAGTACATGTACCAGATAACTTTCAGAGGCCTTGACATACTTGCCGTTGCCGAGCTGACTAGGAGAGGCGTGTTGGCCAGGGTAGGGGACGTCATAGGGGTGGGCAAGGAAAGCGAGGTATACCTCGCCTGGACGCCGGCTGGGACCCCGGTAGCCCTGAAGCTTCACAGGGAGGGGGCCAGAAGCTTCAGGAACCTCAAGAGGAGCAGAAAATATAGGGGGCTCGAGGGAAGGCAGCTATGGATTGATATAGCTATTGAGGCGGCCTCTAGGGAGTTCATAGCGCTCGTGAGCGTCTCAAGGGCAGGGGGGTTGGTGCCGAGGCCTATTGACAGGGCCCTTCACGCGGTTGTGACAGCTTACCTTGATGGGGCAGAGCTCGAGAAGGTGAGGGGGCTATCTATGGAGGAGGCCTCTAAGGTGCTCGATGACGTGGTGTTGACTGTGAGGTCGGCCTTAAAGGTAGCCAGAATAGTCCACGGCGATCTTAGCCCTTACAACGTACTGGTCGTAAGGCAGGAGGGTTCGGTCTCAGGATATGTAATAGACTGGCCTCAATATATAAGCGCGGAGGACCCCGCCGCCAAGGAGGCGCTGGTCAAGGACCTGAAGAGACTAGCAACGTATTTCAATAAAAGCTTTGGCCTTAGCATAAGCGCGGAGGACCTACTAAGGGAGGTGCAAGGAGGGGAAGGGTAACTTAATGTCCTCAGGTCCCCAACGCCTTTACATGGGTGTTGACATCGAGTCAGGTAGCCCTGAGACTCCTGAGAGGGCCAGGTACTCTGTAGCTGTCGTGGACCAGGACCTGAGACTTGTCCTGAAAGCCCAGGGAGTCTCGCTGGCTGGCGTCGTAAGGCTCTGTTGGGAGAGGAGACCTAACGTCATAGCTGTTGACAACGTCTTTGAGCTGGCCCCTGGCGGTTCAGCTGAGGGCCTAGCCAGGTTCTTGTCACTTCTGCCCCCAGGGACTCAGCTGATCCAGGTGACGGCCACCGAGGAAGGCTTTGTCGACATACGCGAGGCGGCCAAAAGGGCAGGGCTCGACGTAGGCGGCCAGAAGCCCAGCTCGGCCAAGACGGCGTTCATTGCCGCTGCGATAGCGGCCAGAGGCGGAGGCCAGAGGGTCGGCTTCAGCAGGGAGAAGACCTACATATTTGTAACGAGAGGCCGTGGCGTGCACAGCGGTGGGTGGAGCCAGTCAAGGTATCAGAGAAGAGTTAGGGCTTCAGTTAAGATAGCGGCGGAGAAGGTCAAGGAGAAGTTAGAACAGGCTAACCTGGATTATGACGTCTATTATAGGGCTAGCGAGGGAGGCATCGAGTCCGCTACGTTCATCGTTTACGCCCCTAGGGAGAGACTGATCGGGCTCGTCAGGCCGCACAGAGGGGTGGACTACACAATAAGGGTTGAGACCAGGTATGAAGGGGAACTGGCGTTTGGCAACGATAAGGGTTCTCTGAATATGAGACCTGTAATAGTCGGTATCGACGCAGGCATGACAACAGGGTTGGCTGTGCTTGACTTTGAAGGCAAGGTACTACACCTGGGAAGTTATAAGGAGGTCGACAGGGGCGAGATATTAAGCGTCATCTCGAAGCTCGGCAGGCCAGCGCTAGTAGCCACCGACGTTAAGGACCCCCCTGACCTAGTTAAGAAGCTGGCTGCACAGCTCGGGGCGCAGCTTTACCTACCTGATTACGACCTATTGGTCGCTGAGAAAGAGGACCTCTCCTCAAGAGCTGTTGAAGGCTCTGAGCTAAGGCCCAGGACACCGCATGAGCGTGACGCCTTAGCTGCCGCCTACAGGGCCTACCTTGACTTTAAGTCAAAGCTGTCCCAGGTCGAGAGCTACCTCTCCTCCATGGACATAGACGTAGACATAGACGAAGTTAAGGCTGACGTAATAAAGGGCCTAACGATAGCCGAGGCCGTAGAGAGACAGATAGAGAGGCTGATGAGTGCGGCCTCAGCAGGTCAGGCCCAAGGGCCACAGCCTGAAAGGCGCGAACAGCCCAAGGAGTGTGACACCTCTAAGTACGAGCTACTTGAGGCCCAGAAGATGGCGCTGGAGAAGCAGGTCCAGGAGCTCAGGGCAGGCCTTGACAACGCTGAGAGGGAGCTTGAGGAGCTCAGGAAGAGGCTTAAGGTTGAGCTCCTGAGGGATCCTGAGGTGGCTAAGCTCAAGGCAGAGGCCGAGAAGGCCAAGGCCCTCCTGGCCGATGCCTTGAAGCGCTCTGAGGCCCTTGAGGCTCAGCTTGAGGACCTCAGAGGAGCCCTTACCCTTCTGAGGTCAGGGGAATTCCTCGTGGCTCGGAGGCTCAGCGAGCTTAAGGTCCAGGAACTGAGGCGGAGCGAGGCCGCTTTTGGCGAGCTGACAGCAAACGAAATCGTTGTGATAGACAGTTGGGCCCAATTTGAGCAGGAAGCTGTAGACAAGCTGGCGAAGGCCAACGTAGCCGTGGTCGTCCTGGCTGATGTCTCGTCCCCCCTAGCTAACGCCCTTAGGTCAAGGGGGGTACCGACGCTCCAGGCCTCTAAGTATAGGGTTATCGAAGCCGGCGGTCTGACATTAGTTGAGGCCAGGGTCCTCAAGGACGCCGAGGCGGAGAGATCAAAACTTAGGTCGAGGGCCTCTGACTACCTCCTTGAGAGGCTGCTTAAGGAGTACAGGCTCTCAAGATCAATGACGAGCAGGAGCAAAGACGTTAATGAGGCCAACCGAGGCTAGATTATTTAGAACGCCCCTCTAAAAGACTCGTCGTACATTGCTAGCTAAAAGCCCTAGGCCTCAGAACAGCTGCACAGCGCCTATCAGGAACCTCTCTGTCAGCTGAGGCAGCTTGGACAGGTATTCGTCAACAATCGATGTGATCTCTGCCTTTACGTTGCTGGATACGCTGACCCCCCTCTCCATCAGAAGGGAGACGTCGGCTATGAGCGGGTCATCTATGGGTCTGCCTATCTGGCCCAGGAGCCTGACGTAAACCTCCCTTACGTTCGGGACCTTAGTGTAAATAAGCTGGGCCAGCTCGGTCGCGACCACGTTGTATATCTTGCCTATGTGGTTAACGGGGTTCTTCCCTGCGGCGGCCTCGAGGCTCATAGGCCTCATAGGGGTTATCAACCCGTTCACCCTGTTGCCTCTGCCAGTGGCCCCGTCGTCCCCGTGCTCAGCGCTGGTGCCTGTCACCGTTATGTAGAACACCTCCTCCTCCGGTATGTCCCCATTATTCACGTAAACCCTTACGTCATAGTTAGGAGCTATCTTAGAGGCTACGTCTAAGACCTTCTCCTTTATCTCCTCCTTGACGCTCATGTACTCGTCTTTGTCCCTCACGAACCTACTGACGATAGCGTTAGCCACAGTTATGTCTATAACGTTGCCGTTCCTGAGTCCCATGACCTTAACGTCCTCACCCGACGCCGGGACCCTTGACTTAAACTCCTGGCTATTCAGCATGCGCTCAGTCTCTATCACAAGCCTCTCGAGCGTAGTCAGGGGCGCAAAGCCAGCCCCAAAGCTTGTGTCGTTAGCCCTATGCGACGCTGACCTGGACTCGAATATCCCCCTGAGGTCCGCGCTGCCCTTGCCTATCTTATAGTCGACCACGACGTGGGTCTCGGGATCGAGGAACCTAAGGTTCCGTTTGACCCATTCCTTTACGGCCTTAAGTATAATCCTTCCTACAGGCACCTCCTCGACGCCTGAGGAGGTGCGTACCTCCGTCGTGGCCCTCCCAGACACTATGATGTATATGGGCTGAAGCACGTCACCGCCTCCCCACCTAGGCGCTGCCTGGCCGCCTACCAGGAGGACCTTGTCAAGGTTGTGATGCATTATGGTGCCGAACCTCTCGCGGTAGTAAAGGCTCAGTTGCCTGCTTGCCTCCTCAGCGACGGCGTCACTTATGTAATCAGGGTGACCAAGGCCCTTCCTCTCAACGAGCTCCACCTGGCCCTCCTCAACTGCTGGCTGCTGCAGCTCCCTGACCACTATGTTCCTGGGCACCTTGTATCACACCGCAAGGCCCTGATATGCCTGGCTTTTTAAATATACCCCCAATGGACTGAACTACGTCAAGGTCTTGCGCCCCTCATTGACTCGCGGATCCTCTTCTTAACGTCCTCAGGGAGCGTCAGGTCCTCCCTGCTTATCTCCGCCGGCTCAAGTATTACTAGGCCCTTGCCATCAACTATGTCTATGTAGTGTACCTTAAGGTCGTGCGGCGTCTGCCTCATCTTCTCAATTAGGACGTACCTCTTGAGTTCGCCGCTCACTATCCTCCTGCCGAACCTTATTATGCCATCGGCTACGTGCTCAAGCCCCCAGCCGAACGCGCTTGACGTAGTTATTGCGTACTGACTGGTCATAAGGACTGTGAAGTCCCATCTATATAGGACCCTCTTGACGGCATAGCTGTACTTCCTTGCCAAGGCAGGCTTGTCAAGCCAGAAGGTGCTCATGCTGTCTATGATGAGCCTCGACCTGCCGTAGCCCAGCTTCCTCTTGGCCTCTATCACCTTGTTGACTAAAGTCTCAACGTCTATTTCTTCGAGCGACCACTCGTCGCCTTGTGACTTAAGGAGGGCGTCAATTATAATCACCTTGCCTTCGTCAACGGCCTCGCCAAGCCTCATGCCGAACATCTTAGCCTGCCTTATTATGCTCTCGCGGCTCTCCTCGGTGGTCACGTAGATGACCTTGTCGCCCTCCCTTACACCCTCCCAGGCGAAGTGCAACGCAAAAACGGTCTTACCGGTGCCTGGCTCGCCCACGACAGCGACAAAGAAGCCCCTTGGTATGCCGCCAGCTAACATATTATCCATGCCAGGGACTCCTGTTGAAAGCCTCTCTATGGTCTGTACCACGCTCTCCCCAGGACCTAGTCGCTTTGGAAGGCTAAAACCCAGGGCCCTAGCTGATAGAGCTCAGGGCCCTACCAAAGTCCTCTATTAGGTCCTCAGGGTCCTCAAGGCCCACCGCGACCCTCACGAGGGAGTCCTCTATGCCGAGGGCCTTCCTGTCCTCAGGGCTTATGTTGCTTGCTGCAGTGAGGGCAGGTAATGTGACGAGCGTCTCAGTGCCGCCTAGGCTCGGCGCGGCCTTAGCCAGCCTCAGTGACTTGAGGAACTTCTTAGCCGCGTCAGGGCCTTCCCTGAGCGTGAACGAGAGCACTCCGCCGTAAAGCTGCCTATCAAAGAGCCTTGTGGCCACGGAGTGATAGGGGTCGTCCGGGAGGCCTGGGTAGTTCACAGACTTCACCTTGCTGTTGCCCCTGAGGAACTCGGCAAGCGCCATGGCGGTCCTGCTGTGCTTCTCGAACCTCAGGGGAAGGGTCTTGAGGCCACGGTACGTCAGGTATGCCTCCAGAGGCTGCTGGGCTGTCCCAAGCCTCCTTCTCCACTCCCATATCACCTCCACAAGCTCCTCGTTCGCCGCCACCACGCCGCCCATTACGTCATTGTGGCCTGAGAGGTACTTCGTGCTGCTGTGGATGACTGCGGAGGCCCCTGACCTGAGGGGCTTCACGAGGATAGGCGTCGTGAACGTGTTATCAACAATCAGCGCAGTGCCAGCCTCCGCGGCAACCTTCCCAACCTCACTGACGTCTATGACCTTAAGCGTGGGATTAGTCATAACCTCCATGATGACCAGGTCGTACTTCCTGCCCTTCAGCTCCTCTAAAATGGCCTCAGTTGAGGGGTACACCTTGACCAGCTCGCCTCCGACCATGGCCACTAGCTCCTGGAGCAACTGAATAGTAGTGCTGTACATCTCCTTGAGGGTCAGCGCCCTCAGGCCTCTTCTCATAAATGCCATCAGGGTAGTGGCTATGGCGCTCATCCCACTGTTGAAGGCCAGCCCATCGTCTGCCCCCTCGAGGGCAGCTATCGCCCTCTCAAGGGGCCTTAGCGTCGGGTTCTCCTCCCTCGAGTACTTTACCACCTCGCCCCTGTCGTCCCTTGCCGACTCCTCATCGTCCACATACCTGTAGGCCACGCTGAGGTATATGGGTGGGACTACCGAAGAGAAGGGGTCCTCATAGAAGTACTGGGACTCCAGGATCCTCGTAGATTCAGGCACTTGGGCTCACCGAGCCCTGCCCCCTGCCGCCAAATATTATGCCTGACAGCAGGGAGCGCGCCATGGACCTGATATCCCTGTCGACCAGCAGCAAAGCGAAGTAGGAGGCTAGGAAAGCAAGGCCTGGAAGCGCCAAAACCTTGACCGACCCCACAAGGCCCTTCACGGGCGGGGACCATGGACTTATTGCAAAGGCCAGGGCTGCCGCCAACAGAGACGACAGAGCGACCTTTGACACGTAAGGCCTTATGGCGCTCTTCGCCTCCTTGGGAAGCAACCAATAGTTTATCAATGTGCTAGTTATGAACCTGAGCCCATAAGCTATGGACCAGGCCAGTATGAGGTCCTGGGGACCATACTCTCTGAGGGCTACCATGAGGGCCGCCAGGGCGCCAAAGTATACCGCTGACGGAACTGAGCCCCAGACGTTTATCCTGGTAAACGCGCCCACAGACTCAAGCCCTACCTCTCTTATAGAGCCTGCCAAGACGTTTGAGATGCCGACGTTCATGACCTCAACTATGGCTATTACCATGAAGACCCTCGTAGCGGTCGCGGCCCAATAGTAGACAGGATTAAAGACATAGATTACGTAAATGGGGTGAACGGCAGCATAAATGAAGAACGGCACCGTGGCAGTTGTGACCAAGTATACAGCCCTTGCAGCGCCATTCACGTCGCCCGTCCTCAGGACGTACTGATGCAGGTATGATAGCCCGTTGTTAGCAGCCTCCCTGACAAGCGTCGCCGCAGCGGCCACTACGAAGAAGGCTGCCACTACTTCATAACCCCCTAGGTCATAAGCTACCACTGCGTCAAAAGACGTCAAAGTGCCTATCACAAAACTTATGATCAGTGGCTGAGACCCCTTAGCCCACTCAAGCAGCGTCTCCTTGCCACCCCTCAGGTACTCAGGCCTCACCTCCTCAGCCAGCCAGTAGGCCCCTAACACGGCTCCCATAAGCAGGGCTGCTAGGGTTCCAATGAAGGCATGGGTGAGGGTAGGGGCCATGAGATACAACGCTATTAATATGCCGACCAGGTAAAGGAGCCTGTAAAGCGGTGACAGCAACGCCCTCCTAACGGGCCTCATTGCGTCAAGGGCCGAGGTTATAGTGAAATATACGTTCTGGCTGGCCACTACAAGTCCTGCCAGGGCTGCAGCCTCAAGCCCTACGTTTGATTCATCTAGCCCAAGTACTATGCCTAGAGGGATCGAGATCGCTACGCTTATAGCGAGGAGAACTAGAAGGGCTCCCAGGGACCCTCTCCTCCTAGTCGCAACATACCTGTATGACCAGAGGCCGAAGAACGAAAGGGGTATCGAGGCGTACTGGATCACTCTCTTGGTTACAAACTGGTACGCCGCGTAATCCTTGGCCACGAGCCTCCTGGCCAAAAGGACGCTGATGACAATGTTAATGACCAGCGAAAGCCCATAGAAGACAGCCCTAATGACAGCAGCCCTGACGGGCCCCGCTGGTCTCCTCAAGAGCCGGCCCTCACTTGATGAGACCTAGCTCCCTGAGCTGGGATAGAACATAAGACCTTATGTCGCCGATGGACGGCAGGTCACGGACTATCTCACCGTTCTCCATGTACTCCAGGAGCAGAGGCTCGGCCTTGCTACCGTTAGGACAAGTAGGTGGCTCAGACCCCCAGGGCACCACTAGGTGGTTGAGCGGGCCGCAGCTGTAGACCATCTTGGCTCCCGGCATCTTGCCCCTCTTTGATATAGCCTCCCATCCCTTGCCCCTATCGACCTCTACTATGTCCATGCTCAGGTCAACGCTTCTGGGCATAGCAACAGAGGTCCCTACACCAAATCCGTCTACGACATCGCGAAGCTCCCTTATCTCCTCCTCATCAAGGCCTCCGCTCACTATGATCTTTACATGTTTAAACCCGTTCAGGTCGAGTGTCCACCTGACCTCCTCCACTATGTCCCTCATGTTACCCCTCCTACTTGAAGGCGTGTCGAGCCTCACCCCCCATAGCTTGTCGCCTAGCTCCCTTGCAGCCATCAACGCCTCGTTCCTTTCATCATCAAATGTGTCGGCAAGCGCCGTTACGTTGACCTTGCCGCCAAAGACGTCAGCGAATATCCTCCAGGCCTTCCTCTGATCCCCAACCGTTATTATAAAGGCGTGGGGCATCGTGCCCTGAGGCTTCAACTCCAAGTACCTTTCAGACAGCACCCCGCTTACCGAGTCAGCCCCACCTATGTAAGCTGCCCTGTCGGCAGCCGGGAACACGGCCGGGTGCAGGGCCCTGAGGCCGAAGAACAGGAACAGCTTATCGCCAGCGGCAGCCCTTATCCTCGCTGCCTTAGTGGCGATGCTGCTCTCAAACCTAAGCACGCCAAGCACCGCCGCCTCGTACGGGGCGAAGGCCTCGTATGGCGCCTCTATCAGCATGACAGGCGTCTTACGCCTGAACAGGGTGCCCTCAGGAAGCGAGTAAACAGTGAAGGGCTTACCCTTCATTATTGCTAGGGCCTCCTCGAGGCCGGCGTAGACCGCCCAGTCGCCTTCCGGCGGATTGCTGTAAAGGTGGACCTCCATTCTGACCCTGACGTTCTGAAGGCCTGCTGCCCTGAGCGCCTCCTGCGTCCTCTTGAAATAGACGTCCGTAGCGTCCCCGTTAGCTATTTCGTCGTGGCTGGCCACATAGAGCTTCGGTTCCCTCATGGTTACCCTGGACCTGGCAACGGGCTAAAATTATAAACCTCACGTAAAGGTTTTTGAAGTCGTGAAGGCGCTTATACTCGACTATGTAAAATATAAAAGGCCTACCTCTTTTCTCTTTAAAGAAAATGGTGTTAAAGGTGAAGGTAAGGCACATAAAAGCCAGAGAGGTAAAGGGCAGGAAAGAGGTGGGGTCTAAGGTCTACGAGTATGAGTACTTCACGCTGCCTCTGAACCTTTACGTCAAGAAGCACGTAATAGAGAGGTGGGGTAGCGAGTTCACGATAGAGGTTGATGATGATTTAGGTGTGATATGCGTAAAGCCCAAGAGCATAGGCGACCTATTAGGCCTGGCTAAGTGCCCTTCAGTTTCCCTTAGGAGCTGATCCTTTTTACATTAATAGAAACCTTTTATAGTAATAACTTGTTGACAGGTCTCACGGATGACCCCTCACCTGATGGGGGCGCTGCCCCAAGGGCCAGGCGATAATGTGATAAGGGGCGCCAACCACCGTAGATGGGGCCCCGTGCCGTTGGGCCTGACGGCCGCCCATGACGCCGCGGAGGGCGTAAGCTCCCTGCGGCAAGAGGTGGAAGTCCCTAGGCACAACGAGTGAACGTAAAACAGGATGAGGATGAGAGCCTAGGGACAAACGGTCTAGGGAGCCCCCTAGCGCAGTAATGTTGTTTAAAACCCTTATAACCAAGCCCTGCCGTCCTTACTAGGGTGCAAGGCCTGCTTTTCGGAACCGCAGGCGCAAGGGGACCTTATCCAGCTCGCATAAACCCCAAGCTAATTTATGACATAGCCCTGACAGCGTCAGGCGTGGTGGCTAAGAACTCCGGCAGTGCCGTAGTTGGCCACGACCCACGTACCACAAGTCCCCTGCTTTCCCTTTCCGCCGCCGCAGGATTCATGGCAGGAGGACTAGATGTGATAATGATAGGCGAGGCACCTCTTCCTGTTGTAGCTTATGAGGTAAAGAGGTCAAGGTCTAGCTTAGGGGCTGCGATATCAGCAAGTCATAATCCTCCCACTGATAACGGGATTAAGCTGTTCAAGGCAGGCGGCTTTGAGCTGTACAGGTCTGAGGAAGAGGCCATTGAGAGGTCTATTGGCTCGCGTTCAGAGGTGGAGTGGAGCAGGGTGGGCTCTTACATTTTGGAGCCCTCGGCCCTGGAGGCCTATATTAATGACGCGGCCCTGAGGGTCGACCCCTCCGAGTGGAGGAGAGGTGACCCGCCACGCCTTGTAGTGGACTGCGCCAACGGGGCCGCCAGCATAGTGACGCCCAAGCTGCTCAGGAAGGCTGGCCTAGGCAACGTGGTCACGGTCAACTGTAACCTTGACGGCATGTTCCCTGGCAGGCTTCCAGAGCCAAGGCCTGACGTGTTGCAGTCCCTGACGCCAGTCCTGGACGCGACTAACGCCGAGGCCATGATGGCCCACGACGGTGACGCCGACAGGCTCGCCCTGGTAGTTCGCGGCCTGGGCTTCATTAAGCAGGACCTTGTCATAGCCCTCCTGGCCGAGAGGGCCCTAAGGGATCACAAGGGCACGGTAATAGTGTCTGTTGACGTAGGTTACGAGGTAGAGGAGGTAGTAGAGAAGAACGGGGGCAGGCTTGTAAGGGCGCCGCTTGGCAGACTGCATGAGTATCTGGCTTCGAACCCTGACGCCCTGATGGCAGCTGAGCCCTGGAAGTACATAGAGCCCCGTTGGGGCCCCTGGCCTGACGGAATCTACCAGGCCCTAGTGGTCACCGATGAGGTCATGGTAAGAGGTCAGAAGTTCGGCGAGGTCTTCACGAAGATGCCCAGCTATCCCAGCATGAGACTCTCGTTCGTTGTACCTGGGCCTGAGGAGAGGGGGAGACTCTTTAAAGGGATGCTGGCTGACTTGGAGGGAGTACTGAGGCCAGCGAAGGTCGTAAGCCGCCTTGATATAGATGGCCTAAGGCTTCAGGCTGACGACGGCTCATGGGTCCTGCTGAGGCAGAGCGGCACCGAGTACAAGGTTAGGGTTTACGGCCAGGCGCTTACGCCTGCCAGGCTCATTGAGCTGCTGAAGGGCGTTAAGGACCTCGCGTCAAGGGCTGCCTCAAACATTAACGCCAAGATACTGAGCTTAGAGGAGGCCTACGACCTGGCCTCTCGCTGAGGAGCGCAGGCCTTCACTGCTTGGCCATCGCGACATACGCCTTGACCTTTCTCTCAAGCTCTGACTTAGAGACGGACCCGACCACTGTATCCATGACCTTACCATCGACAAGTATAAGTATTGATGGTATGTGCCTTACCTTGTACTTGTCTGCCACGCTGTAGGCAGCGTCAACGTCAACCTTCCCATAGGCTACACCGGGTGCTAGGTTCTCAACAGCGACGTCCCTGTAGGTCTTATAGAACGTGACGCAGGGGCCGCACCACTCGGCCGTGAAGTACAGGAACACGACCTTGTTCACACCTATGATGTCCTGAAGGTTTGACGAAGTTACGTCCACTATGAACTCCTTTAGTACCTTTTCGAGCAGGGAGGCCCTTTCGTTAAGGGCCTTTGCGAGCTCAAGCCAAGCATCGCCTGTGGACATGCCTAAATCCTCAAGGTTAAACCCAAAGGAGAGTTTATATTAGCTCCGTACTAGACGGTCATTATATAACTAACAATGACTGTGAAAGGCTTTATACTTGCGTAAGCTTATAAAACTGAAGAGAGGGCTAGACGTGGAGGTTTGAGGCTTGGCCGTAACGCAGGTGACCAAAGCTAATAACGCGTCCTTGACCGTGCTTCCGTCGCCAGCGAGGCTTATCAGAGAGAATAACGCTGGCTACGTTGAGATAGCCGAGAGGAAGATCCCCATAGGGGGTCCTATACCACCCCTGAGGGAGGGGGAGAAGCACCTTAACTTCACAACAAGCCTATGTCCTGTCTGTATGAGGCTGCTGCCCGCAAGGGTCTTCGAGAGGGATGGCAAAGTATACATAAGGAAGATCTGTCCAGAGCACGGGGAGTTCGAGGAGCTTTACTACGGCGATGCCGAGCTTTACCATAAGATGATGAAGTATGAGGAGACAGGTCATGGCACAGGCAAGGTTAAGGCCTACGTCCAGCTGACGGCCCCCTGCCCGTTCAACTGCGGCCTCTGCGCCATGCATGAGAACCACACAGCCCTCGTCAATATAGTTGTGACTAACAGGTGCAACCTGAGCTGCTACTACTGCTTCTTCTACGCCGAGAAGGCGGGCTACGTCTATGAGCCCACGATTGAGCAGATCAGGTACCAGATAAGGCAGGTCAAGAAGCAGGGGTTCACGCTGGCCGTGCAGCTGACGGGCGGCGAGCCCACCATGAGGGACGACCTGGTCGACATAGTTAAGATGTTGAGGGAGGAGGGAGTCCGCCACATACAGCTCAACACCGAGGGCATAAAGTTCGCCGAGATGTATTTCAACGACCCAGCCTCCGCCATAAACTACGCTAAGCAGCTCAGGGAGGCCGGCGTCAACACTGTCTACCTCAGCTTTGACGGCGTGACCCCTAAGGCCAACCCCAAGAACCACTGGGAGATACCCTACATCTTTGAGGTATTCAGGAAGTCCAACATGACGAGCGTGGTCCTCGTGCCGACCCTTATAAAGAACATGAACTTCAACGAGATGAGCCTCATACTCAAGTTCGCAGGAAAGAACATGGACATAGTGAGGGCGGTCAACTTCCAGCCCGTGAGCCTCACGGGGCAGCTAAAGAAGAGCGAGAGGGAGAAGATGAGAGTCACGATAGCGGACGCCATAAATGGTATCGAGGAACAGACGGAGGGCCAGATAAGCAAGAACACCTGGTATCCGATACCTGTCGCGGCCAAGTTCGCTAAGTTCATAGAGGCGGCCGTAGGCGGCGAGCAATTCTGCATGGCCAACCACCCCATGTGTGGGGCAGCCAACTACGTCTTTGTTGAGAGAGGCCCAGACGGCATACCTACCAGGTTCGTTCCGCTCGCCGACTTCTTTGACGTTGAGGGCTTCATAGAGTACCTTGACGAGCAGAGGTTCAACTTGGAGGACTCGAGATTCAAGAAGCTCGCGCTCGTAAAGGGGCTCATAGACCTCAGGAAGTTCGTGGACGAGGAGAAGATGCCGAAGGAGCTGAGCTTTTCAAAGCTCCTCAGGAGCGTCCTTATAAAGAGGAGCTATGAGGCGCTAGGAGAGCTTCACTACAAGATGCTCTTCATAGGCATGATGCACTTCATGGACCTCTACAACTATGACGTTGAGAGGGTGAGGCGCTGTAACATACACTACACGCTCCCTGACGGAAGGGTTGTGCCGTTCTGCGCGTTCAACGTTCTTGAGAGCCTGTACAGGGACTACGTACAGGCCAAGTACAAGAAGGCCGAGCTGTCAAAAGACGCTACGAAGACCTTCAACCCTGGCGAGAAGTATGATAGGTCAAAGTATATACTGAGGATCAGGAAGGACCCGCTTTACATCGAGGCCTACAAGGGCTTCCTGTTCTAACGAGAAGCCGTAAAGGCCTTTCATACGATGTCAGGCCTTCTGATCACGCTCAGCGACCTCAGCATTAGCCAAGTTAAGAGCGCCCAGAACCCAGAACCTTGTACCTCAGGTTGACCCAGCCGCCGCAGAGAACCTCATAGGACGTGAGGTAGAGCCTGACCCCCAGGCTCCTGGTCTGTGGGCCTCCTATTATTGGCGTGCCAGCCCCAAACACGTAAGGCGCGATGGTGATCCAGAGCTCGTCAAGGAGCCCCTCCTTCATGAGGCTGTATATAGTGAGGCCTCCGCCCTCAACCAACAGCCTCTTCACCCCAAGCCTCTCCCTTAGCTCTTCTAAGGCCTCCGTAAGGTTAACCCCCTCGGGCGTCCCAGACTCTATTACAATGACCCCCCTGCTCCTGTAGGCCTCCAGCTTTGACCGTGGGTGACCTCTTCTCGTTATGATGACGGAGCGGCCCGGTACCTCGAATACCCTCAGATCGGGCGGCACCTGCAGGCTTCCGTCGAGCACCACCCTGATGGGGCTCCTTCCTATAGCCAGCCTAGTGGTCAGTGAGGGGTTATCAAGTATGGCCGTCCTTGCTCCCACCATGACCCCGTCAGCCCATGCCCTGAGACTGTGAAGGAGCTCAAAGTCCTCATTACAGCTAAGCCTTGAGAAGCCCCTGTCGTCAGCTATCCTGCCGTCAGCCGTCATCGTTGAAAACGCTATGGTGTAGGGCCTCAAGGTCCCGCTTCAAGCAACGCTTTCTACGCCCCGGCCTAAAAGTTAGCTGGTGAGCGCCCTGAGAGTTGAGAGTTTCTCATTCACGGTCAAGACCACAAAGAGGTTTGAGGTTGTAGACGTAACCCAGCAAATCCAGAACTGGCTCTCATCAATAAAGGCAGCCGACGGTATTGCCCTGATATCAGTACCCCACACGACGGCGTCCTTGACCGTTAACGAGTCAGAGGCTGGATTGAAGACGGACATAATAGACGCGGCAACAAGCCTCTTCAACCCCCAAGGTCCCTGGAAGCACAACATGATTGACGATAACGCCCACGCCCACCTGACGTCGGTCTTCATAGGCTCTTCTCAGTGCCTGCCAGTGGAAGGAGGCAGGCTCAAGCTGGGGACGTGGCAAAGAGTCATGTTGATTGAGATGGACGGTCCTAGGACGAGGACCATAGAGGTAAAATATCTGGGGCTCTGAAATCGAAATCTACGCGAGACTCCTCAAGCTCACCTTCACGTCAGTTTCTGTTAGCTCGATCAGCGCGTACCTGCCGTCCCTCAGAGGACCTGGGTTAACAGCGACTATGCCCTCATAAGCCTGGTGGCCTGGAGACTCATGTACATGTCCAAAGAGATGAACCCTGGGCTTAGCCATCAACGAGAGCTCTCTAATGCTCTTGAGACCTACTCTGACCCCCATAAAGGTCCTGTCAAGGACGCCCTTGGGGGGATGATGTGTGACCAGAACGTCAAGTCGGCCCGCTTTAGAGAGATCCGACCTGAGCGCCATGACGTCACCCGCGTGATCTATGCCGCCGACTCCGCCAAGCCGAAGCCCGCCCAGCTCGCGGACCCTCCCATCAATAAGTACGCCAAGGGACTGAAGATATCTCCTCACGGAGATATCATCGACGTTACCAGTCACGGCAACCGCCCTGTCCTTGAAAGGCTCCCAGCTCCTCAGCGGCTTCAACGCACTCTAGGTCGCCGCTAACTACGACTATATCGAAGGACTCAGTTGATAGAACCCTGTGTAAAGGCTCAAGGCCGCAGTGGACGTCAGTTATGTGTAAGATTCTCACCTGCTCTCACCAAGCCTTTCAGCTAACGCCCTTAGCCTGGCTAAGGCCATGAGCTTTTCCCTGCTTCCCACCCTTGCCTCCTCAAGGGCCTGCCTCAGGTACTCTATAACCTTGGCAGCCGTCTCCCTATCGTAAGGGTAAGGCACGCCGTCCTTGCCCCCAACCGCGTACGCGTAGGCGAACGGATCGAGGGGGACCGTTACAGGGTCCCTCACAGAGGTAGGCACTGAATATATTACGTCAGCCACCAACGCTAGCGCCCTCACTACCTTAGGCCCGAGCCCAGGCGCTACGGCAAGCTCGCCCTCTGAGCTTGGCTGCGCCCTGAACAGCGCCTCTAGGGCCTTCGTGAACTGCCTAGACGGCATGACTGGCTTGTAGTAGGCCTTCACAGGAACCCTTAGCTCGCCCTCTAAGTACCTAAGCAGCGAGGGAGCGCCGATGGCCGCGTTGGCCTCCGCTAAAAGCCTGAGGAACCTCTCCTTACCCTCGCCCAATATATCGAGGTATGCCCTTCTTGCGGCCCTGCTCTCGGCAGCCGTCGCGTTGAGGGTCACGGTCCCCCTGAAGCCTGCTACCCCACTGAAGGGTTCGTCGAGTGAGTCCTTGTCTACGTGATACCTTCTAGCCATCCCTGCCGTGGGGTTCATCCCCTGCTGTATTACTACGGCCTCGCCAGTCTCGGCCACCACGAGCCCGTGTATGTACGTGTCGTAGCCGTCCTGAAGGAACGTTGAGGCCGCCCTCGCGGCTACCTTGCTGAACCTGAAAAGCCTTGAAGCGTCAAGACCGTACCTCCTCTCGGCCTCCTCGGTTTCATCCTTTACCTGTAACATCCTCCTTCCCTTGCCTCCAAGCACTATGAAGCCAAGGTCCTCAGACCAGCTGATCTCCTTGAGCAGGGACAGGACAACAGTTGTGCTGCCGCTGCTGTCCCAGTCCATACCGATTACGTTGTTAAACGCCTGGAACCAGACGGGGTCAGCGAGGGCCCTGACAAGGTTCGAGGGACCCCTCTCCTCAACGATGACCTTGACGATCCCTCTGGAAAGCTCCCTCATAATCCTCAGTAGCCCCGGAGGCACGTGCCCGTCGTGAAGTGGTAGCTCCGCAGCCCCTGTCAAGGCTCCAACTCTTAGGGTTCCTCTAGAAGGTATAAGGTCAACGCAGGGCCGCAGGGATCGCTAGGCCTTGCCCATAGACTTCATGAGCCTCTCACGGGACTGTACGTCCACCAATAACGCCTTAGTGCTGTCTATCAGGGCCCTCGCGACGTCAACCTTGTGCCTTACGTTAGGAAGCACCGAGTCAGGGTAGTCAAGGCTCTTTAGGGCATTGTGTATGGTCTCCATGATCGCCAAGGCTCTCCAGGCCTCCTCCAGGTTCTCCTTAGCTACGCTGTCCAGTGCGTGTCTCCTCAGCTCGCCAACGACGTCAGCAAGCCCCTGAAGGTATGGAACTGGGTCAACGCCCAGCTCCTTAAATGATGGGACCTTTGCGTGCGTCATTAATGAGAAGAACACCTTAGCCTCAACGTACTCGCTGACGGCGTTGTAGACGAGGCCTGAGTGAAGGAGCTCAGGATATGGGGACGCTGACTCTATTAGCCTCCTCACAAGCCTCTCGCACTCGCCTAAGGCCTCAGAGGCCTTATTGATGTCACCCTGATGCAAATAGGTTATGCTGAAGCCGCTGTACCTTATTACGTCGCGACTGACCTTAACAGCCTCCTCCCTTGCCGCGTCTAGCCTCCTCAGGTACTCGTCAGCTTCCTGCACGGACCTCTCTATGTTCGCAATTACATCGCTGACCTCTGCGCCGCTCACGGCGCCCACACCGGCTTCCGTCAAAACCTTTTTATCTCCTTAAAAAGGATATGATTTGAAGGGCCCGTAGCTCAGCCAGGTGGAGCGCCCGGCTGATAACGTGAGGCCGGCAGAGACCGGGCGGTCGGGGGTTCAAATCCCCCCGGGCCCACCACCTTTAGTGATAACGTCTCTCGAGGCTGATCAAATCGAACTTTATGCCTAGCTGCTTGGCGTATTCGTACGCGGTCCTTATCTCCTCATCTGTGGGCCTCCTCGCTATGTCAGAGTACTTGAGGTCGTAGAGAGGGGACGTAGGGTCAGCGTAGGCCTCAGGCCTGTACTGATCCATTATGTTCACCCACACGCCTGGGGTATTCTTCGCTATCCACTCAAGGACAGGCTTCGTGTCGCACTCCACGTGGTTAGGCATCACGAGGTGCCTAATTACCATGTCCTCACCCCAGTCATGGACGAGCTTCAGGTTACGGGTGACCGTCCTCACGTAGAACGGGGTCCTAGCAAGTCTTATTGCGCACTTATCGTTACCGAACTTGAAGTCGGGGAGCCAGATGTCAACTATGACCCTGAGGAACCTCGTGAACTCAGCGGTCATGTAGAAGTTGCTGTTCCACAGCACTGGGAAGTTCACGAGCCCCCTGTAGAGGGCGTGGGAGGGCGAGACCGGGTAGTAAAGGAAGTCGCTGTTCGCCTGGACCACTGAGTCCCAGCTGTCAGGCCTGACGTTAAGGCCCTGCCTGGCAACGACTCTGAGCGCGTCAACTATGGTGTGTATATGCGGCGTCGGCTCGCCCCCAACCAGGTTTATGTTGTGAACGCCCTCAAGCCTCAGCTTAACCATAGTGAAGGCCAGGTCGTTAGGGGTGAAGACGGCACCGTTGAAGCGGTCCCTCGATATGTCGCTGTTCTGGCAGAAGGCGCACCTCATATTACATGACGTGAAGAATATGGTGCCAGAGCCCAGGACTCCCCTGAACACTAGCTCCTCGCCATGATGATGGAAGTACGAAGCGACGCGGGTCGTAGTGTCAAGCATACAGGCCCCTAGGAGCTTAGGCCTCGTCCTATCAACCCTGCACTTCCACTCGCAGAAGGTACACCTCTCCAGGGTCTTCCTGGCTATGGCTGACATTAGGTCTAGGAGGGATCTCTGAGGCCTTTCAAGCTTAGTTATGTCCTCGTCGTTGTACCTGACGTCAGACCACAGCCTTAGGAACTCCTGCTCGGCCCTGAAGAACCTGGACCAAAGCGCGTCTACGTTATCGTCGTCAGAGAAGTCGACAGGGACCCTATCCGCTATCAGGAACTTCGCCGGCTTCTCATTATCGGCCACCGCGAAGTACCATGGCAGGTCGTCCTTTAGGTACTTCGAGATCCACAGGTCCTTCAGCGACAAGCCTCCCTTTCGCTGTTATAAAAAGAAGGAAGGGCTATATTGGCTCCTGGCTAAGGTTCAGCTAACCTGGCGGCAACGAGAGCTTGAGGAGCTGGGCGTGCTCGTCGGTTATGTCCTCCTCCTTGTACTTAACGAGCTCCACGCCGCCTTCCTTGAACTTGACTATGTGGAAGAAGAACTTCTTAGCGTTGGCGTCGGCTGTGAACACCTTTACCTCCTTCAGCGACCCGAGGTACCCGCTGAGGGATGGGTCGGCAAGAACCGTTGACAGCTGCTTCGTCGCCAGCCACGCCCTGACGTGGATCAGGAGGGACCCCTTAAAGCCCTTGTCCATCAGGGCCTTGAGCAGCTCGACTGTCATGTTGTTAACGTCGGTCATCCTCTGCTCGCCGCCAAAGGCTATGTAGATGGCCTCGGGATTCCACGAGATCACCTTTTCAGCTAGGGCTTTCAGGTCCTCCTGGTAGTCGAAGATCATTACCTTGCCAGGCCCGTAGCCGAAAGTCTCTAGGTAGGCCACGGCGGCCGCTGCCGCTATGGACTCGCAGACCCTGTCTGGGTAAGTAATTATGGCGACCTTGTTGTACCCCCTGAAGAGCTCCTTGCCAACAAGCCTGCCGGTGAGAGCCCTCAGGTAGGCCTCCTCCCCTATCGAGAGCCTCCCAGATATCGCCGCCAAGGCGCTCGCCATGCTTAGAACCTTTTTCAAGCATAAAAGTTTTCCTTATAAGAAACTCTTTAAGAAGGCTTTTAAGGGGTTGCGTCAATGCGATAAGGGGCCTGACGATGCCTGTCACGGACCCTGAGCTGGTTAAGATAGTTCAGGAGAGGGTGTTCAACGTGCTAATATGCCGCAAGTGTGGAGCCCATAACCCGCCTGGAGCCACGAAGTGCAGAAGGTGTCATAGTAAGGACCTCAGGCCGAAGAGGAAGGAGCTGGCCAAGATCAAGGCGGCCTGAGGTCAATGCCTTTTCCTTACCAGGCGCCTTTAGGCTCCCCCACTTACAAGCAACACTATGGCTAGACTCGGTAAGGCTCTTCCTTAGCGCGCTCCCTTGCTGGGTGACTTAAAGCCTGAGAAGCCTGTGACCCTGAGGCTGCTCTGCAAAAGGCCTCATGGCACGTTGCCAGTCATGCGACAAGGTAGAACGGCCTAAAGGAGTGTCGCCTCAGCCCCGCTGTTGTCGATACCTGTCACAAAGTAACCCTCGAGTGCCGTTTCACCATGTCCAAGGGCTACCTCAAGGCCAAGCCTTGCGTCAGTACACCTGCACAGGACGCCCTTAGTTCCACGAGCTGTTAAGGCCTTCGACATGATTTCCAGCAGGCTTGGATGTGCTAGGTCTTTGTTACCTGAGGGCTTAACAAGAACTAACAAGTAACCAGGAAGCTGCCATCTCGACAGAGCCACGCTGCCCTTCTCAGACCTTTTAGTGAGGATGGCTCCTCCCAACGATATTGCGTAAGCCAGCCCCTCTAGGGGTAGGACCTCCTTATCCCTTGTCGCAGCTAAAGCGTCCGAAACCGATGTAGATCCTCCCCTGCATATCCTGGCTGCCAATATGCTTACTGCAACCTTTGCTATTAGCTCTGCGTAAATGTCAAGGCCTTTAGCTCCCTGGAGCTGCCTGGGCACATCAATAGTGTAGGAAAACCTTAACTCGCCGCAAGGAGTCATTGCTGACGCTGTGGGGCCCTCAGGCCCTGGAGGGCTTAAGACCCTGACCCTTGGCTCCCTTAGCGCTAGAAGT
Source organism: uncultured Acidilobus sp. JCHS (assembly GCA_000495735.1). Classification (NCBI taxonomy): domain Archaea; kingdom Thermoproteati; phylum Thermoproteota; class Thermoprotei; order Acidilobales; family Acidilobaceae; genus Acidilobus; species uncultured Acidilobus sp. JCHS. The sequence goes on from AYMD01000009.1 coordinate 205,190, forward strand.
AACCCGTAGCCTCCCTCGCCCTCTAGGTGGACCACAAACGGTGATGATATGGAGAGCTCAGTCCAAGAGCCAGAGCCTGACATCAAATTATGTTCACTTTGGGCTTACGCTCCTCCTCAGCCCTTATCTTGACGAGCCCATAGTGTATTGCACAGCTTATGCAGTAGCACTTGGTTACAGGGTAGCGGGGTATTATGGCCCCCTTCTTCTCTAGCTCAGCTGCCAGCTGGGGGTCCACAGGGCTGTACGTACGTGTCACGCAGATGGCCTTGTCCTCTGGGACCAGCCTTCCGCAGTTGTCGCACTGTATGACCCTGGCCTTGCCCTTGTCGCCCTTCCTTCTTCCTCTGCTCTCACGCTTCTTGGGCATGCTTGTCGCCTCTAGCATGCCTTAGTCCTAACTTTATAAATTTAAGGCCCTTCAAGGCGCAAGGCGGAGGAATTCAGTTCTCACAGAGGCTCACGTGATCTACTTTCATCGCCTCATCCTTATCCCCCTACGTCTAATTCAGGGTTTCATTGGGCTTAGGGGGCGTTCAGAGTCACTCCAGGAGCCCCGCATCTCGAGTACTCTATCACATACTTCTTGTGCACGTTGATTGTAGTAACAACTTATAAACCTATATGAGGACCGAAACAGTTACAGGACGGCGGAGAAAGCCATGGGGGAGGCTGAAATCAAGGTATTTGAGATAAAGGGGCTGATGATGCTTTCGCACGACAGCTTTCCAACGTGGCATAAGTTCACCGTTTACGTAAGGGCCCTCAGGGAGCAGGACGCCTTAGAGAAGGTCTTTTCGGAGCTGGGAAGTCGCCATAAGCTCAAGAGAAAACACATAAGGATAGAGTACATCAGGGCAGTTAGCCCTGAGGAAGTTGACGACGCGAGGGTGCTGGCGCTTTCGCAGGCTACAAGGGTGAGTTAATTGTCCGAGAGCTCCAGAGGCAGAGCCGTGACGCTTGACGAGCTGGTTGCCCAGCTGGACATAATCAGGGCTGAGGCCGCCAGGCTTAGGGACCTCCTGAACCAGCTGATGACAGAGAGGGACCTCATAGTGAGGGCTAAGGAAGGCATAGACGCCATGATCAGGTCTAACCCAGACAGCCCTATACTCTTCCCGCTTTCGACAGGTCTTGTCGCGCTTGTAGAGGCGAAGCCAGAGTCCAGGAACAAAGTCATAGTGCACCTCGGGGCTGAAGTCTATGCAAAGGTCGACGCCTCAGAGGGCCTGAAGCTCCTGGCCGAGGAAGAAGGGGAGATAAACAAAGCCATAAATGAAGTTGCTAAGCGGTTAAGCGAGGTTGAAAGCCTGCAGAGCCAATACGAGTCTGTCATACAACAGGCCTTGGCAGCAGCGCAGGCCCGACAGAGAGCCCAGGGTAAGTAAAGGTGTTCGATAAGTTCAAGGAGGCTCTGGGCAGGTTCGTCTCTAATGTCAAGGAGAAGATAGAAACTAAGGAGGTTAAGCCAGAGGACCTCGAGGGTCCACTCGAAGAGCTGGTCCTTGGGCTAGTGGACGCTGGCGTGGCCTATGACGCTGCCGCTTCAATAGCCGAGTCGCTCAAGAAAGGCCTTATTGGCAAGCGGGTGTCCAGGGGTTCCAATGCTGAGGACCTGGTTAAGGAGGCCCTCCAGGAAGCCCTAATTAAAGAGCTGTCCCTGACAGGACCTGACATAGTCTCTGAGGCGAAGAGCGCCTGCTCCTCAGGCAAGCCCTACGTGATAGCCTTCTTCGGCGTTAACGGCGTTGGCAAGACCACAACGATAGCTAAGGTTGCCAAGTACCTGAAGGACCACGGGGTCAGCTGCCTGATAGTGGCCGCTGACACCTTCAGGGCTGGCGCCCAAGAACAGCTTAAGGTCCACGCCGAGAGGCTAGGCGTTCCGTTTCTCGGAGGCCCTTATGGATCTGACCCGGCCAGCGTGGCCTATAACGCCATAGCGTCTGCCCAGAGAAGGGGGATCTGCGCAGTTCTGCTTGACACGGCTGGCAGAATGCACATAGATGTGGACCTGATGAACGAGCTTAAGAAAGTTGTTAAAGTAGCTAAGCCCCACCTAAAGGTTCTCGTCGTGGACTCGCTCACAGGAAACGACGCAGTCGAGCAGGCCCGGACGTTTAACGATAACATAGGCGTTGACGCGGTCATAGTCACTAAGGTCGACGCCGATGCGAAGGGCGGAACGATAGTCTCCGTTGTCTCTACCATAAAGAGGCCAGTGATATTCGTGGGCATAGGCCAGGGGTATGAGGACCTAGAGAGCCTTGACGTCAAAAAATTCGTGTCGACGCTGATTAGCGGCCTCTAAAGCGCCCTTGCCACAAGCGCTACATAATCGTACTTCGTGACTATGCCTACGACCTTGTTTCCCTCGTCAACTACTGGGATGCACCCTATTCTCTCCTTCGCCATGGTCTTCGCTACATCAGCGGCTTCATCGTTCGGCGAAGCAGTTATGGGGTCCTTCGTCATGATGTCCTCAGCCGTGGGGACTAGGTAGCTTCTCAGGCTCACTATCTTATCCTTAAGCGCGTCAACAACCTTCCTTCTGAGATACCGGTCCTTACCTCGCGAGGCAAGGACCTGCATGGGTATGTAGGCTAAGGCCACGTCCTTCTCCGCGATGACCCCAAGCAGTCTCCCCTCGTCGTCCGTTATAACGACCTTCTTAGCCGGATCCGCTTCCATTAACTTGATAACATAAAATATAGAGTGCGTTGGCCTGGCCTTCGGGAACTCTGACCTCATTATATCGCTCACCTTGAGCTCTCCTGCGTACTTATCTCCATAGGCCCTGACCAGGTCTGTCCTCGTTATGATGCCAACAAGCTTGTCCTCCTTGCCTACAACCGGCAGACCCCCTATCTTGTGCTTGATCATGAGATGGGCAGCGGCCTTAATTGACCTAGAGGGGCTTATAGTCACAAGGTCCTTGGACATAGCTTCAGAGACCTTTATCTCGTCCAGCGTCTTAGCGTAGTTGACTCCTGTTACGGCCTCCACTACGTCGGCCATAGTAATTATGCCTACGGGCTTCTCTGACCGGTCCACTACAACGAGCCTGCCGACGTCCTTCTTAAACATGAGGTTCCTTGCGTAGGCCAAGGTGTCCGTAGGACTGATGACATATACTGGTGAACTCATGTAGCCCGAGACCCTAGGCGCCATGTTCTCACCTCAGGGAGAGGGCAAGAAGGACGTCCCTTTCCGTTATTATACCCTTGGCCTCACCGGCCTCGTCAATCACTATAAGGCTGTTAGTGTTAAGCTTGTTCATTAGCTCTGCCGCGGCGCTGACGTCCTCAGAGTCCTTTATAGTATAGATGTCCTTGGACATCACCTCTGTGACCTTAGTTGAGAGCGCCTCCTCGATGTTACGGCCCGTTATTACGCTGAAAGCGGTATGGGAGCCGAAGTAGGACACTATGTCGAGCGCGCTCACTACGCCAACTATTGTTCCCTCCTCCCTTGATACCACCGGAAGCCTCCTAAAGCCGTAAAGCGACATAAGCTGCGCAGCCCTCTTTATGCTATCGTCGCTGTACGTCACGACGAGGTTTGAGGTCATAACATCGGTTACCTTAATGCTGATCTCCTTGTTCACTAGGTGCCTAACAAGGTCGTGCTCTGTCACAACGCCTTGGGGCAACCCCTGCTTGTCAATAATAGGCAGGAAGCCTATGCCATTGAGCACCATGACTCTCAAGGCGTCTGTTATCCTGGCGTTGCTTAAGACATAGACTGGCGTTGGGTTCATTATGGACTCTACGGTCTCAGAGTTAAGCGCTCTATATATGTCACCCCCATGGCGCTCTCGCACAATGTTATAAGAGGAACCTCCAAGGTAACCTATGAAGTCCATCGCCGTGACCGTTCCCTTTAGCGCGCCCCTAGCGTCAACTACTACGAGGCCACGGACCCTCCTCTTATACATGAGCTCCACAGCGCTGATAATGGGACTAGTGAAAGTTATCGTTACCGGAGGCCTTGACGCTATAGTCATTATCTCGCCCTCCTTCTCCTTCACCCTCTGGCTCCAGTTCGGCTCGGCGTCAACCCTAAGGTAGCGGTAGACCTCAGCCTTCCTGACCGAGGGACCGCTCACTATGTTAGCCCTAGGGGAGATCCTTATTGTGGCGCGAGGCCTCTTGCTCATGGGCATCACCTCAGCACCTTAATTACGTCCTCTCTGTCAACTATACCTATAAGCTTGAGATCCCTCACGCTATTAACAACTGGCACCCTGCCATAGCCCCTTGTAACCATGAGATCTGCTGCATCAATGAGCTTCGACCAGGGCAGGACGTAGCTCGGAGGCCTAGTCATAGCGTCTCTGACCCGAGGCCCCTTAGCGGCCCCAGACTCGCTCTCCAGGTGGATCCTCGTGTAGCCCTTGGCCAAGAGGTCGTACTGTGTTATCATACCTATGAGCCTCCCGTCGCCGTCTATGACGGGTAATCCTGCATACCTAAGCTCGACCATCTTCCTCCATATCTTCGCGACCGAGTCATCAGCCAGGGCTGACACGGGGTCAGAAGTCATGTAATCACTCACCGTCTTCTCCTTTAAGACCTCGGGGTACTTCTGAACGAGGACCCTTATTACGTCACCTAATGAGAAGAACCCCAAGAACTTGTCCCCTTCCGTTACGGGGGTCTCCCACATATCGTAGCCTAACATCATGTCCAAGGCTCTTGACACTGTTAAGGAAGGCTGAAGGACCAGCGGCGGAGCGACCGCCAGAGACCCCGCTGTGGCCTCGCTCTTTGATGAGGAGACCATAAGAACATCCCCTCTAGTGATCATGCCAACGAACTTCCCTGTCTCAGCCTTGATTACAGCAATGCTCCTATACCCCTTTTCCCTCATCAACTTCCTAACGAAGGTCACGCTCGTGTCGTCAGATACCTTAGCTGAGATCGAAGCCTTGTCAAATATACTAGATATAGGGAGCCCCAACAGCTGATTAAGGACCTCCTTCCTCTGGGTAGGAGCCGTCACAGTCATCTTAAAGCCCTCAGACCCAAAATAAGTTATTGCGTCAGGAAAGATTTAAGTTCTAATGAGATGCAGGCCGTAGTTGTGGCCTCGCAGAGATAGCTGACCGAATTCAGGCTTTGAGTACCTGAGGAAGCCGTCTAACGTTCTGGACGTTGACGTTATGCGCAGCGTTCTGAGAGCCAGAGGAGTACAAGCGGGAGGTCCTAAGGACGCGCCTAATGCGCTGCGCCGAGACGATCTATGAGAGTAGGGGCAGACACAGCGTCTACTTAAAGGAGGGAAGACGTAGCACAGGGACTTAGTCGCCCGCTATAACCTCCCCCTGAGGGCCCTGTGCGGCAATAGGAGCGCTGCCCCAAGCCGCGTGAGGGCCGTGGTTGCCGTAGATGAGGGCCAACGGTTAGCTCTCCTGTCGGGTCTTCTTAACTTCGGGACACAAGTCTTCCTGTCCTTCACAGTACTTAGCCAGCACCAGCACCTTGACGTCCGAGCCCGTCTTAGACTTAACCAAGTCCCTTATCTTGGGCTCTGAACCAAAGATCGCCAGAACCCCTGCTATGGAGACCTGCCTCATCTTTACCACGTCTATAAGCGCTAAGAGCTGAGAGGCCTTATCTCCATCCACTGATACAAGCAGCGCCCTCCCCCTCCTCTGTATGCACTCCCTCGGGAAGATCAGGGTATCATAATAGTCCTGAGACACCTTGTAGCTCTTCACTATTAGGTGCCTTGAGTGCGGCGACCTACTGGCGACGCAGAGCCTAGCGTGAAGGGCGTCGGCCAGGATAGCGCCGAACGCCGTCGAGTAGCCATCGGGGCCCGTTATTACAACGTTAACCCTGTCCCCTTTAAGGGTGCTGATGACCTTCAGCTCAGCCAACTCCATGATCCCAGGACTGCTGAGAACCTGCCATGGCTCCTTGCTATCCTTTATAGCCCTCTCAAAGGCCTCGTCTATCAGCTTCTCGTCCTCTATCCTCTGGAGGAGCCTCTCTGCAGTGACCCTCTCAGGCACGCTCCGCAACGAGACGTACCTCCACAATATTTGGGCTGAGACTCCGAGCCTCTCCTCGAGCTCCTTAAACGAGTAGAAGTGCTTAAGCGCGTTGAGGACCTTGAACAGCGTGAACTTCAAGTTCCCCTCGCTGTTAGTCAAAGACGGAAGGGCAGAGCCTGATTTCTCGGTCCCTCCCTTGCTCTGATCCTCAACGGAGGCCTCCATAGGTCTAAACTCTCTCCTGGCGCCAGAAACATATACAAGGACCTTTAAAATAATTTATGACCTTCTGATCTAAAACTTCTCTTCTTCCTCTTCCTCGAACTCCTCCTCTTCGCCTTCCTCCTCGAACTCTTCGAACTCCTCCTCTTCGCCTTCCTCGCCTAGCTCTTCCTCCTCGCCGAACTCCTCCTCTTCCTCGAACTCCTCCTCTTCGCCTTCCTCCTCGTCAAAGACCTTCACGGGCATTCAAATCACTCTATTGGCTTAGGCGCTCTGGGGCAAATTATATAAATTTATACCTATAGAGCTTGATATTTTGTATCGCTGAGCGTTTAAAATAAAACTACAAGAAGTTAGCAGCCAAAGGAATGAGGAGGTCACCAATCAACGTTAGGCGGAGACCATAATAAGAAGTATAACCCTCTAAGCCCGGCTCGTGTAGGGAGACAGGATGCCAACGAGGGCCCCTGTCAGGAGGGTTTCACTTAAGGCGTGCAAGAGCTGCGGGGCTTTAGTGCCAAGGAATGTCAACGTTTGCCCCGTATGCGGCGGCACCGCGTTCGTTGACGAGTGGGAGGGCGTAGCTATAATACTTGACAACTCTGAGCTAGCCAAGAGGCTTAAGGCAAGCTATAAGGGGACCTTTGCTATTAAGGTAGCCGGGACCTATGTCTTCAAGTAGGCGTAGGCGGCTGCAGCTCGGCCTGAAGGCAGATGAAAGGGCCGACTTCGCCCAGCCGCGCGGAGCCCTTGTCAGAGGGGACCTGTCGCCTTTCATCAGTGAGCGCAGCTGGACTAAGGTCATCTGCGTTGGTGACGTTGTAGCCAGTTATTGCATTAAGTCAGGAAGACCCCCTGACGTCGTGATTGTGGACGGTAAGACTAAACGACAACAGCCCATAGGCCTAGACGTTGAGGCTAAGGCGCTAGGCTATGACGTAATCCGTATCGTAAACCCTCCTGGGGGAGTCACGCCTGAGGCTATTGAGCACCTGTGCAAGACCCTTAAGGGATCGGGACGCCAACTCTTACTTATCGAGGGCGAAGAAGACATGCTTGCCCTCCCAGCCCTTATGTGCGCTCCCGTAGGGTCGCTCGTAATATATGGCATACCTGACAGGGGGGCCTCGCTGGTTGTCACAAACAGGGACATCTCAAGGGAGGCCCAGACAAGGCTGCTAAGGCTCCTAGTTATGTCTTCATCGCCTTCCTAGGCTGGTAGCTCGTATTGAGCTTACTTGACGGCCTCGCGAGAACAGAAGTGGGTTCTGTAAACTCTGTAGGCTTTTTAACGTACAACGGCCTTTAAAATGACTCCTAATGAGGCGAGCGCCTTTACTTCGCTTCTCCGCCCTGGTTTGCTGCGCCTTTTATAACATAGGTGTAGGTCCTCAACAGCCAGGCTGGGACCCTTTTGATAAGGTCGTAGGCTTCCTCCCACCCGTTAAGCCCCAGCTCAGCAGCCAGCTGCTCCAGGGTCATGCTGGTCTTCACGTACTTCCTGAGCACCTCAAGCACCTCATCGGTCAGCTCTATCTCTCTATCCCCTACCTTGACCTTGGGCCTCTCCAAGGCGTCTCCCTTAGCCGTTAGCCCCCTTGTAGGAAATTATAAGCATGGTGGGGCCGCGGGGATTTGAACCCCGGACCACCAGCGATCCGGGCGGCCTGGCATGGGGGTCCGCTCCCCAGGCTGGCATCCTACCAGGCTAGACGACGGCCCCACCGCCGCCAATATGGGGGAGGCTGACTTTAAAACGTTACACATTGAAGGTTTGCATCAGCGTTCTGCAGGTACTTGACGCTGTAAGGAGGTTTACCTTAGTATTACACTGTCTTCAATAGGGCGAGCCAGGCCCTCGCCAATAAAATTTTCAACTGGCCCTGCCGCTGAAACCTTTGGTAAACCTTCGCTGCCTGAACAGCGTAAAGGTCGCAAACCCCTTTTAGAGCCTCCATTAATGGTATTACCCTGGTGCAAGCCTTGTCAAACCTGGCCTACTCTGTCGGCAGAATTATAATTAAATGCCATCACTGCGGCGCAATACTGTACAAGTACGCCATAGGCGACAGGGCCGACAAGAACAAGTTCAACGGGCCGCCGGTGCCCAAGAGGGTGCTTGGCGAGTTCGACGATATGACTTGCCCTGTATGTGGAGCGAAGCTGTCTGTTAGACCTCTGAGGGTTGTATTCCTTCCCGCCACAGAGTACGAAAAACTCTACGTTGAGGGCAAGTATAGGCTGGTTTCAAGGGCCGCCGTACAGGAGCCTAAGGCCGTAGCGACTCAGGCGATAACTGATGAGGTCGAGGTCCACGACCTTTAATTGAAGGTCATAGCCTCCTACTTAACGTTTCTTGTCTAGACCCTAAAAGTCCTTGAAACCCTTAACGTCTATTGACGATCATTTAGCTTTAACGTCTAATGAGGTACTCTTATGAGGCCCTAACGGCCTAGGTTGTGAACGCCTGATCTAGCTTCTCCTCTATCATCACGTAGAGGTCCCTTGGACAACCTGCTAGCCTGTAGTCCCTGAGAAGCGACGTAAGGGCCTCCACTGCGCGACCCCTGAGCAGCCCTTTCGCGATCATGAAGCTCAGGACCTTGTTAACGTTGCCGCACTCTCGCGAAGAGGACTCAAGGTCTATGATAACGGCCTTTGGGCTTGAGGGCCACCTTGGGTAAAATACATTACGAAGGGGCCTGTGGAGTTCAGCATGTAATATCTTAACTGCGTCAAGAGCCCTGGCCGCCCTCACGGCCTCCAGAAGGGACCTCCTTAGGAGAGGTGATGGGGAGGCCTTGAGGACCTGCTCAAGGCTTACATCGCCCACGTACTCCATAACTATCAAGTCCTTTGAGTAGTAAAGGGGCGCTGGGGAGGCGCCGGCCCTGCTGGCTACCTCGAGCAGCCTCCCCTCGCCTTCGAGGCTTGACCTCTTGCTGTCAGTCCTCCTCACCTTGACCGCTACGACCTGTCCGTCAAACGTTAGGCCGGCCACGACCAGGCTGGCGTGGCCCTTGCCCAGGACCCTGATCCTGACGCCCCCCACATTGATTTCAGCAACTCCCATGTTTATAATGCAACAGACGCCAGCCGACGAGGCCTCCGCTGCCAGCCTGAGGGGGTCACACCTGTATGCGCGAGGATAACAAAAAGCTGCTGCCGCCTGAGGTGAGCTCAGAGGCCAGCCAGCCATGAAGGCACCGTGTAGAACTCCTTCCAAAGCCACTCCCTTAGAGGCCCCGGTACGCCTGATAGGTCGCCCCCACTAACGCTTACAGCCCTACAGGCGTCGCCTAACAGCTTGCCGTGCGCGGCGAGCCAGCCCCTGGCCACTGAGCCTGCTTCTGTGAGCCTGCGACCCCTGAAGCCGTAGAGCCTGTCGCTTACCCAGAGCCCTCCCTCTTCAAGCCTTTTCCCTATGAACGCCCTGATGTTCTCTACGTTGGCCCAGGCGTCAGGCCCCTTCAGTACCTCAAGGCCTTCAAGCCTGTCGCTGGCGAGCGAGACCCCTACAGCGGCCAAGGACCCCTCGTCGGTGAAGTAGCTCGCCTTAAGCGGCGTGAAGCCCCACGCCTCCAGCTCCTTGGCTAACATCCGGGAGGCCCTTGAAAGCCTTCCCCAGACTCCCTCAGGGGGTTCCTCGTAATATTTACCATTACATACTATGACTATGACGGGAGGCCTTTGCTTAATCTCTATTCGATCAGCGAAGACGTGAAAGAATGATAAGGATGGCCTATGTAGATAGAGTTTAGAGGCCAACACGGCTAAAGCCAGCTTGTCCTCGGATACCGCGGCGGCAGCGTTTCTCATAGGGTCCACGGGATCTACCACTATGAGCGGGCTCTCGGGATACCTCCTCTCAAGCTCCTCTCTGTTGCCTACGCGTTCTGGGTCGACGAACGCCCTCCTGGTCCACTCACTCATGGCCTTCACTGCTGCCCTGAACGAGCCGTAGGCTATGGTCAGCAGCTCCGCCATGTAGCCTGAGAAGCCCCTGACGTGGGTCTCAGCTCCATAAGCCCCTATCCCCTTGAGGAAGGACTTAAGGAGCCTCACTTCATCAGCCATGCAGCTGTCAAGCTTTGACCTCACGTACCTGGTGTGGAAGGGCGTCCTTCCAACTCCCAGGCCAGTAGACGGCCTCTCCGCGTAGATGGCGGGAACTACGTCTATCTCCATGCCCATTAATGACACCGTGAGGTAAGGGTGCTCGCTGAACTTCGAAATGACGGGAAACCCCTGTAGGGCCTCCCTCAGGGGCCCCAGGGACTCGCTTAGGACCCACCCCTCGTCAACCCCCTTGAAGAGGACAAAGACGTCCATCTCCCACCTGTCCCTCAGCAGGGTCCCCTTGGCAAAGCTCCCCTCAGGCTCTATCACGAAGTCGAGGCCGTGAGCGGCGAGGGACCTCTCAAGGGCCCTCCTTATTAAATCATAAGCCCTGCTCAGGAGCCTCAGCTGAATTTCCGTGGGCCTTATGGCCTCCAGGACCCTCTCCTCGATCGGCCCTCTGCCAGGACAGCTCATTAAACCCTTGCCTCCGCTAGGGTCTCATAGATGGGGCCGCGAGGGGTCAGGGTGCTCTTCTTCAGCCTGACAGACGTGACGGTCATCTCGCCGATCTCATAGTTGGACCTCTCCATAAGGAACTTCAGGACGGCTGGCGACCCCCTCTCCTTAAGCCTAGCCAAAGTTATGTGGGGGACGAACTCCTCTTCCTCCAGCCTGAGGCCCAGGTCCTTAAGGCCCTTATCGACCTGCTCCCTTATGGCCTTGAGCTCCTCAAAGCCCTCAGTGATGCCAACCCATATAACCCTTGCATTAGAGGGGCTTGGAAAGGCGCCAAGGCCTGCGAGCCTTAGCTTAAAGGGCCTGAACCTCAGGCTGGGAAGCACCTTTGACCTGATCTCGCCAACTATGAAGTCCGAGACCTCGCCGATGAACCTTATCGTTACGTGTAGGTTCTCGGGCTCCACTAGCTTCATAGGCACCCTCAGCGAGGACAGCTCCTCCTCAAGCGCCCTCAGGCTCTGAACCATCTCGGGCTGATCTACGTCAACGGCTATGAACACCCTCAAGCCCAGGGCCCCCTCTTTGATCTTACGGCCTTGGCTTTTAAGATGTTTTATTAGCCCTCTACGGCTAAAGCTATAGGGTCCGCTATGAGCAGCTATGACTCTACGGACAGCTACGACGAGGAGCTTGAGGAGCTGAAGAGGAGGAAGCTTGAGGAGCTTAGGCGTGAGGCTGAGGAGAAGAGGAGGCTACAGGAGGAGCGGGCGCGTAAAGAGGCTGAGCTGATGGCCCTGCTTCGCGTCATACTGGAGCCCGAGGCCTTGGACAGGATAACCAACCTCAGGCTCGTCAGGCCTGAGCTCGCACAGGCCGCCATCCAGACGATAGTAACCCTTGTCCAGTCCGGCAGGCTCAGCCCTCCCGTGGACGATGATACCGTTAAAAGCATATTAATGGAGCTAGACAGCAGGTCCCGGAGAGAGTACGAAATAAGGTTCAAGCGGAAGTGAGGTGAGGGAGTTGTCGAGACACAAGCCCTTGGCCCGAAAGCTCAGGCTTGCCCGCGCGTCCAAGAGCAGCCAGCCCGTTCCAGCGTGGGTGATAGTTAAGACCCTCAGGAAGTTCACATTTAACCCCAAGAGGAGGCACTGGAGGTCGACCAAGCTGAAGGTCTGAGGTGACGTAACGTGGAGCCAGGCGAGAAGTCTGTCTATGTTATCAACCTGAGCAGGGTTTACTATGGAAGGAGCACCAACAGGGCTAAGAGGGCTGTTGACTTAATTAGGAGGTTTGTGTCAAGGCACGCCAAGGTGCCCGTCGATTCCGTTGTAATACTAAACGACGTAAATAACTTCGTGTGGAGCCGCGGCATAAAGAGGCCGCCGAGAAGGGTTAAGGTCCTGGTAACGCTGGTAAGCGGAGAGGAGGGCAACAGGGCCATAGTGTCGCTGGCCAGAGGTAAGCTGCCTCCAGGGCGACTTTCCAAGGAAACTCCGCGGTGAGCCCTTAGAGGCCTGTGAAGGTAGTCTGTATCCTGGCTATCTCAGGTCCGCTAGTGTCATTACCTACTATTGCTCCCTTGCTATTTACGACTAGTCCTGTCCTCACGAACGAGACCCCGAAGTTGACCGTGCCCGTCCTGAAGGGGACCTTGAAGAGGTCCTTCAAGAACTCTACTTCCTCATCTGTTGCGTCAGGGTGCACGAGGCCTCCCACGTCAGTCACGGCGACTACGGTTCCCACGCTGCTTATGCCTCCTATTGACCTCTTGACCACCTCAACCCCTAACGCGTCCCTGATGACCTTGATCACCTCGTCCTCGAGGTTTGGATAGACCAGCGCCCCATGGCTGTTAGCCACTATGATGTTCCCTAACGCGTTGCTCCTGCTTCGCACGACGATCACGTTGAAGTCCCCTAAAGATGACCTTAGCCTGCTGAGCTCGTCCTGGGTTATAGTGTCTGGAACTAGGAGAGCGTTATTGTTACCTGCTACTAGGACCCCCAGCAGCCTTGTGCCCATCACTGTAGTCTCATAGACGTCCACCTGTAACACCTTAGAAATGGTGTCGATGTCCTTCGGCGTCAGCCCCGGTGGCACTAACGCAAACCTGTCATTAGCGTAAATGTAAACCCCGACGTTGCTATTGCCGAAGACCTGGAGCTTGGCGACCTCAAACGGCACGGCTGCTCCCTGAGTAGACTACCTGTCGACCAAAATAAAGCAGTCGCGAGAAGCCTTGTGGTAGCCGGGCGGGGATTCGAACCCCGGTCACGGGGGCTCCCCCGGCGCCGTCTGTCTAGCGGCCCGCCGTCCAGAGCCCCGCATCCTGGGCCGCTAGACGACCCGGCTACCCACATCCTGCTAACCTTGTTGGGTTAATAAGGGTTTAACACCTACGTGGTGATGGGACCCTATGGCTGAGAGCTTCGAAAAGGCCCTCTCGCTCTGCTCTGACGAGGAGAGCTGCAGGCGGGCTGCCGAGGAGCTGTTGAGGGGGCTGTGCCCGGACGCAGCGCTGTGTAGTGGCCAGAAGGTCGCTTCATCTAGGAACTACGATTGGATCGAGCTACTCCTCAAGAAAGGCGTCCCTGACGGAAGGCGGAGGCTCGTACTTTACGTAGTCTCTAGGTATCTAGTTAACGTCAAGGGCTTAAGCGAAGAGGACGCTATAGCTGAGGTGAAGGACTTCCTAAGGAAGAGCTGCGAGAACTACAACAACTGTAGCAAAGTCTATGACTCGTGGATCAGAAACGTAATCAGTAGAGTCAAGTCAGGGGGCTGGAAGCCGTGGACCTTAGAGAAGCTGAAGGAGAAGGACCCGCAGCTCTACTCTGCCGTGAGCGACATAGCGTTAAAGGGCTCTGAACTCTAGCGTTTGCCCCTTATAGGCTCTACAGAGGAAGCCTGACCCAGGGAACAAGAGATAGAGGCCTTGACAAAGCTTGGGCTTGGAATAGAAGTAAAGCTTGTGCAATACACGCCGGAGGCCCCAAAGCTTGTAGCAGCAGCGTCAAAGATGAGTATATCGCATAAGGGCTCAAGCGAGCTCCTTAGCATAGGCGATGAAGAGGTAGAGGTGTGGATTAAGGAAACCCTGAAGAGAGGGCACCTAAGTCCATGGGAGCATGCAAGCTACACTTTCATAGTTGAGGGGTGTTCAAGGGTCTGCTCCCATCAGTTGGTGAGGCACAGGATAGCAAGCTATACTCAGCAGTCCATGAGGTACACGGAGGCCTCGCTCAGGGCAATGGCCCTTGAGGCTGCCAAGGCGCTTGGAGCTGAGTGCCCTAGCAAGCCGAAGGGCAGCGCTGCCAGGGACGCCTACCTTTGCTACTCTAGGTCGCTCAGGACAGCGGCTGAGAGGCTCGGAGCCGAGGAAGCCTTGAGGCTGGCCTGGTTAAGCTACGTCATACCGCCATCGCTAGCGGTCAACGTTGAAAAGGCCCTGGCCTACGCTAGGGAGCTACTAGAGGCTACCTCAAGTTATTATGAGCTGCTCTCAAAGGGCGTTCCCCGTGAAGACGCTAGGTTCGTCATACCTATGTCAGTGAGAACTAAGATCACGTTCACGATGAACGCAAGGGAGCTCGTACAGTCGTTCCTGCCGCTCAGAATGTGCACACATGCTCAGTGGGAGATAAGACATGTGGCCTGGCTGACCTGGAGGGAGCTGGTGAAAGTTCATCCACAGATCTTCAAGTACGCGGGCCCCTTCTGCGTCTTCTTTAACAATTCTCAGTTGCCAGAGCCGGCGACACTGGAGGACTACTTATCGGGAAAGGCCAAGTTCGTGATAAATAGGTGCCCTGAGCTCATCGAGAGGGACAAGATCCACAGCTGCCTGCTCCTTGCCTACAGGTCGCTCTCGGAGGACCCTTTAAGGGGGTCTAAGGCCTCTTCTGGAGATAACGAAGCCGGGCGCGCTGGTGAGGCCCATCAAGGCGACGCTTGAGGGGAGCCCAAGAGATGATATAAGTCCAAATATATGATCTGGGTGCCACAGCTCGCTGGCGCTCATAGCGTCACTCGTTATTACTATCCTGAGGCCCCTTGAGGCCCCTCTTATGAGAATCTCCCTGAGGTCTCTAAGGTCCCACTCCCCGCTTAACAGGGGCCTTAGGGGTACCTCTAAAGCGCCGCCTCCCTTTGACCTAAACAGGTTAAGCGTGGACCTATCCGGTAAGAGTCTGGCTGAAGGGTTAAGCCTCAACATGTCAACTCTCTTCAACCTGGCCGCATACCTATAGCCTTCCAGGTTACAAGGCCTCACAGACGCTATTACATCCAGTTGCAGCCTTGACAGGAACTTGACAAGTTCACGTCTCTCTTTAGCATCTACAGTGACCTTAGGGTAAATAATAACTCCCGCTTTGGCGGCCTCCTCTAATGCTTCCTCGTACAGCGACGGCCTAACTCCAAGAGCTGCATAACCCATTCTGCTGGCGAGGCTGATTATCTTGACCAGCTCCTTCTCGTCGTCAGCCCCTATGGACAGGTCCACGAACTTCATTTTGTCAGGCCTGAGAGCTTATCCTTGACCTGAGGTAGTCCTCGGCCTTACTCCTACCTCCTGAGAACCTTACGGTGAGCTTTATCACATCATCTGAGTCGCTGAGGACGAACTTGTTAGTTAACGCCTTCTGCTTGTCGAGACGAATGTGAAGGACGCCGTCCTTAGCGAGCCTCTCGTCAAGCGTTGATAGCAAGTACTTCCTGTCAGGCGGCGAGAGCCCCTCGAGTATCCTATCAAAGACCTCCGAGGCCTTGTCTTCGTCGCAGGCAGCTGTCAGGACTATTATGGGATTACCGAAATACCCCCTAAGGTCCTCCTCGACTATCTGCGCGTCGCCGACTACGTTAGTCAGCGCCTTGAGGACCTTGGCCTTATCCTCGGTCGCGTGGACGAAAACCCTTGCCTCCAAGGACCTAATCAACACTATATTCCCACCAGGGGCTACCTCTCCTCAGGCTCGATTAGCCTGGCGCCCCTGCTGGCCTCGTGCCTCCTCTTCTCCTCCCTCTCTTTCTGCTTCTTCTTCCACTTATGTATGTGTGTGCCCCTTAGGCCGCGAGAGCTCAGCAGGCCCCTGGCCCTCTTGCCTGCCGAGGTAAGGCCACGGAAAGGCCTGCCCTTAGCGCTAGCGCTCTCTGCGACCCACCCGAGCTGGGGGTCGCTCCTTATGGTAGGGGCGTTCGGGTCAACCATTATTACCTCATACCACGTGTACTGGCCGTCCTCACCTACGTAGTAGCTCCCAAGGACGACTAGGCTCCTGTACTTTCTCTGAGCCTTCTCCTCAGCCACCGCCTGAAGGCTCTTAGCTAGGGTGTAGCCCTCGACGCCCATCCTCTTAGGCCTTCTGCCGGACCTGGGCCTAGGCTTCCTCTGGCCCCCCTTCCTGACCCTGACCCTGACCACTATAATGCCCTGCTTAGCCTTGTAGCCCAGCGCCCTCGCCCTGTCAAGCCTTAGCGGCTTGTCGACCCTAACTACGGCTGGCTGCCTTCTCCACTCTATGAGCCTCTGCTTCATCAGGGCGCCATGCTCACCTTCCATGGGCCTCTTCCAGGCTTCAGCAATGTAGTGGTATAGCCCCTGCGCCACGTTGAACCCTCTGCACCATCTGCTGTAAAGCTGAGGGTTTTTAACCTAATCATGAACTCTTCTCTTGAGGCAAGTTGAAGCTAGAGACATTGTTGAAGGCCATAGGCAACAACCCTATGTATCACGTAACTGTGACCAATGAAAGGGTGATGCTGAGGGCTAGAGCGCCTTCGGAGAGCGAGGCGGCCTCGGTTGGTTCAGGGCCCAGTGGCGACAGGGAGGTCGTTGTACTGTTCTCAGTAGAGAGCTCAGGCGAACTGAAGGTCTTGGAGGCTTATGTAGAGACGCCCTCAGGCAGAAGACCTATACCACCTGATGAGATAGAGTGGTGGCTGAACATATTAGAGTCTATGGCCTGAGATAGCCCTTCTCCAGTTTCCTGAGGCTGCTGTAGGCCGCGTGGACTAGGTATAAATAGGAGTTGAGGATCGCACGCAACCCATTAACGTCCTCTGCAGTAAGATATACTGATAGACAGCCCCCCTCAGCGACCACCTTGACGTGACCCTTGGCAGGCTGAACTGGCTGAGAGGCCTCAGCTTCAAGGGCCCTGAGCACGTGTAACGTCGACTCTCCTAGGCATAGAGACACCTTTGCCTCAGCCTTCATGGCTTCACCCTAATTATAGGGCCTGAGAAGCCCTTCTCGTTTCGCGGCACAATCAGGTAAACGCCCTCTTCTTCCCTTACTTCTAGGTAGTTACCAACAGGCTCACTTAGCACCTGAAGCGCGAAGGCCTTAGCGACATCGTCGACTACTTTAAAGGTCCTCTCAGAGACGCCGTAAACTCCCCTACACCCGTTTACCTGAACCCTTGACCTAAGCTCCCTTCTCAGGGTGACGCCAACTATGGGGAGCCTGGTCACCTCGACAAGGCCTCTCTCCTCAGGCCTGAAGCTGACTATTATGCCAGGGTTGCCTTTCCTCTCCATAAGCATCACGAGCCTCTCTACGCTGAGCCTCCTCGCTATCACGCCAAGCTCGTCCATAGAAAGGTGACCTCGCGTGAGCCTGACAGCGCCATATATCGTTGCCTCAAGGTCCTTGATGAAAGACCTCGTTCTCCTGCTGGGCCTATGGCTGCTCGTCAACAGGATCAGCGGCCTCTCGCTCCTGTTCCTCAATAACCTTAGGAGCCTAAAGGGAACCTCTTCGTCATGAAACAAGACGACGCCTCCTCACTGGCCCGTTGAGTAGTACCTCGGCAGGTAGGTCGCTAGCTCAGTCCTAGGCACGTAAGCGCCGCCAGCCCATACGTGGCCGCACTTAACGCATTTCCATATACCTGTTGACACCCTCTTCACGGTGCCCACGCTACCGCAGAAGGGGCACTGGTGATCGGCGTACCTCTTCTCGAGAACAGCCTTCATCCTCTTCCTGAGGGTGGAGCCGTACCTGGCCCCATACCTTCCTGCTACTCCAACCACCTTAGTGTGGCTGTAGACCATTACTTGTCACCCTAGCCTGCCTGCTTGCCCAGCTGGAGGGCCTGGTCCAGCAATTTAAAGTAAATCTGTGAGGCCTTTCTCGAGACCTCTATGGCCCTTGAAAGCTCGCTCCTCGTGTAGCCTCCTATGCTGCTCTTCTGTGCCCCAACTATGTTGCCCTCCTCGTCAAAGGCGAGGGTTAGCCTGGCGTCTGCTATAAGCTCCTCGTCAAGGTTAGGGTCAACAACTATATAGTCCCCTATCTTGGCCGTTGTGACTAAGACTACCCTCTTATTGAGCTTAAGCGGTGTTGTGAGCTTGTCTCTGTGAACTATCAGCTCGCCAGACTCCGTCTCCTCATACTCGGGCAGCTTAGTGTTCATCAGCGCCGCCATGACCCCTAACATGCTAGCGTCAAAGTAGTTACCATCGTAGTCCAGGACGTATACGTCTACCCATAGGACCCAGGCCTTCTCGCCAGGCCTCATAACGAGCGACTTGAGGTCTATTGCCTTAGGGTCCCTTAGGCTCCTGTCTATGACCCTCGCCAGCTCTATAGCGTTCTCGTCAGGCGGGCCAGGCTCAAAGACAGGCGACGCCATCGGTACGAGCTCGGAGTTGACCTGAAGAACGCCTTCGTCAGGTGTGTCAGGGAAAGGCTTGCCAGGCTCTATCTTAATGCCTACCAGGACTTGGGTCTTCCCGAGCTTGACCAGAGCTGAGCCGTTAGCCTTTTCTATCACGCCTACCTCTATTGTTATGTTACGCGGGCTCACTAAGTCCCGCTGATCTGACCTCAGGCCCCTCTTCAGCATGCTGATAAGGCTCTCGCTCTTTACCCTGGAAACCACTGGAAGCCTGTAGGGCGTATAGCTCACTCTGCCTCCACCTCTATTGAGCCCTTTAAGGCCTCCTTCTCCTTCTCCACAATATAACTTATAGCTTTGAGCGCCATGTCTATCCCCCTCTGCATCTCGTCAATTGTCATAACGCCGTTGAGCTGGAACAGCGTTATAAGCCCTAGGTCAGGAGCTGCTGCCACGGGCATATCGGCGTCGCCAAAGTTGTCCTCTACCTCGTTTATATCAAGGACTAACACCCCGTCGACCTTGCCCACGGCCACCCCAGCCACGAGGCCCTTCATGGGGATCCCAGCGTCAGCCAGCGCCGCCGAGGCCGCGGTGACGCTCGCGGTCCTGGTGCCCCCGTCAGACTGAAGGACCTCTACATACACTTCAATAGCCGTCCTGGGGAAGAGCTCTGATAGGACCACCGGCTCTAGGGCCTCTCGCACGACCTTTGACAACTCTATCTCCCTCCTAGTCGGGGCTGGGCTCTTCCTCTCCTCGGTGGAGAAGGGCGCCATGTGATACCTCACGAACAGCGAGGCCCTGTCAGGCAGTATCGCGAACCTCTGCGGCGGCTCGCGGGGACCGTAGACGGCGGCTATGACCTTGGTCTTGCCGTAACTTACCAGGGCTGAGCCGTCAGCATTAGAGAGCACGCCAACCTTGATGTCCACAGGCCTCATCTCATCTGGTAGCCTGCCGTCCAGCCTCCTGCCCGTCTCGTCTATGAACCTCTCCGGTCTCTGCTTCACTCTAGACACCCCGGACCTTGCGCTCCTCCTCTATAAACTCCTTAATCCTCCTAGTAAGCCCTGCAAGGTGAGACTGCTCCTCTATCATCCTTATCGCCATAATCGCTATCTCCTGCAGAAGCTCGTTGGGACAGGTTATGTGGACTCTCCCGTTAACAGCGACGAAGAAGTCACAGCCGGTGCTGCTCCTGAGAGTCTCAAGCATAGAGCCCTTCTTACCTATGATGCGCGGAACCTTGACAGGCTTCACTGTTACAACCGTACCCTCTACCACCCTGCCGAGACCCTTGTCCTGTACCGTGAGGACCGGGTCGCGGGTCCTGTCAAAGGCAACTATCTTAGCCTTAACGTAATCACCTATCTTGAGGTATGAGAAGGGGTCATCAGGCACACGGCCACCTTGCTTGACGCCAAAGAAGTCCTGGACGCTCAGAACGCCCGTGTAAGGGGAATTTATGTCAAGGAACCAGTTAGCGGCCCCGTGAGAGGTGACAAGACCTATTACTATATCGCCTTCCTTAGGGAAGTAGAAGCCCTTAAGCGGTATGTAGTTGACTTCCTCCTGAGAGGCTTCAACAAGCCCAAGCACAGTGGCCCTCCTAACGCCCCCATAATCAAAGACGTAGATTCCCTCATTCTCATTAAGGCCCTCTATGACCTCGCCTGGTGCTACCAGGTACCTTCTTAACGTCTGAGGCTTCTCGCTGTTCACGCACCGGTCACCTTCACATTAACGTGGGCCTGCCCCTTTGCAAGGCTTTGTATCTTATCTATGACCTCGAGTTGCAGCCCTGCCGGTATCTCGAGCTCAACCTTAAGGCTGCCGTCGTCAAGCCATGTGGTCTTCTTAACGTCGCCAAGCCTCTTGATCTCGCCTATTGCGCGGCCCGCGTACGCAGCGGGTATTGTGGCCTCGATGAGGGCCCGGGCGACCTTTATTGGCATGACCGTGGCCATCCTCTTTATCGCCTCCAGGGCCTGAACCTCAACTGGCTTGAATGGATCAACGCCTATCCTAAGCTGCTCGAACAGGGTCTCTATCCTGGTCTCGGGTATAGGGGTCCCAGTCTTGGGGTCAACGGCGTTCCTAGCTATGTAAGTTATTATCTGCCTTCTCTTCGTCTCTATGATCTTCCTTCTCTCCTCCTCAGTCAGCTGTATCTGACCCTCCGTGAGTATCTTCTCCGCTATAGCGTTTATGTCCTCGGTCCCGAAGGCTTTCCTGAGGGCATCAGGGCTTGCCTTAAGGCCCTTCCTGACGTCCTTATAGACGGTGTCCGCCCAGAGGACCTCTGATATAGGTACGTTACCGCCCTCCTTGTACCTGAAGGCCTCATTAGGCTTCACGAGAATCTCGAACCGCTGCCCCTTTATCTCGATCCACGCGATAACGTATTCCTGTTTTTTCGGCACGCTCCTCCCCCTTAGAGGTGTGACTGACGTATGTTTATTCGCTAAGCGCTGCCTTAAGCGAGCTCACCCTTGACCTCCTTTAGGTACTCGCTTATGGCCTCGGGCTTGACCTTTGTGAATGTCCTCTCCTTTACGTCAATGTACGCTACCTCGACGAGCTTATCAAAAGAAGCTATCAGCTCTTCCTTCTTCTCCTCGCTTGAGGCCAACCTCCCCTTGAACAGAGCAACTATAGAGGCCCTTATAGCGTCCTCCAGAGTCATGTCTTTCCTATAGACCTTCTCGAGGTAATTGTTAGCGGCGTCTCCCCCAAGGCCTATGGCGATCGCATAGTAGCTGAAGTACTGTCCTCCCGGCTCTGTCCTGAACAGCCTTGGACTTCCATCAGGGTCAACGCCACCGAATATCAGGGCGACGCCGAACGGCCTGACGCCGCCGTGCTGCGTGTAGAGCTGCTTGAGGTCAGCAACGGCCTTAGCCACGTACTCAGTGGAAGGCGGCTCGCCATAGGTCAGCCTGTGCCTAACCGTGATGAGCCTCGCGTAGTCTATTAGGACGCGGCCATCACTTCCCATGCCCGCAAAGGTGACCCCTATGTGGTCATCGACCTTGTAGATCTTCTCTATGCCGTCAAGGTCCAGGAGCGGCATCATCTTCCTCTTCTCAGCGGCGAGAACTACGCCGCTCTCGACAACTATGCCCAAGCTTGTCCATCCCTTTCTGACCGCCTCGAAGGCGTACCTGACCTGGTACAGCTCGCCGTCAGGCGAGAATATCGTTATCGCCCGATCGTACGCCGATGGAGGCGCTGCCATAGCCATGAAGCTCGGTCCCCTAACAAACGAGGCGGGCGCCCTTTTAAATGACTATCCAGGTCTGTCAGGCCAGGGCCCTAAGAAGCCATGGCCTGGCCCACTTGAGCTTCCTTGGGTTCCTCCTCAGGATAACAGCGTTCTTATAGCACTTGCTGCTGCAGAACCAGAGAACCTCGCCGCGCTCGGTAACGTACATCCTGCCTGTGCCCGGCTCTATAGGCCTTCCGCAGAAGGCACAGGTCATCTCCTTGGGCACGTGCCTTCCCCCTGTGCCCAGTGGGCCTTACCTATTAAGCGTTGCTCCGCCTCTCAGGCTCTATGTGAACTACCAGGTCCACGTTATACTTAGACTTGGCGACCCTCTCTAGCCTATCAGCGACCGCGTGGGCCTCCTCAACGCTCTCCCCTGACGGCACTGATATCACGGCGTAACCTGACACCTGGGACCCCGCTATCGTCCTCAGCCTGAGGTCCTTCACCTTAACTCCCATGAGCTCAAAGTCCCTCATGAGGCCCTCAACTACCTCGGGCGGGGGCGAGGGAAGGGACAGCTCGCGTAGGACGTCCCTTGTGTTCACGGCTACCTGGTAAGCCAGGTAAGCCAGTAAGGACGCGGCCCCAGCCCTGTCTATCATGTAACTATACTCGTGAGCCAGAGGGGTCAGGGCTAAAGCTATGACGCTCTCGGCTATCTCGCTCGTGGTGAGGTTCGCATAGACTTCCAGCCCCCTGCCCACCTTTCTGGCTACGAGCACTGAGAGCGTGTAGAGCACCAATACGCCTGCTGGCACCGTCCAGGCGTAGCCCGCGACCCTGTAGGGCGTAGGGTTAGCTACCTCGTCAACGCCGAGGCCCATGATGAACGCGTAGACCACAAGCGTGAAGACCGCTGAGCTAAAGCTGTAGCCGGCGTGACCCAGCGGGTGGTCGGCGTCAGGCGGCTTGAGGGTCTCGCGGTAGAACCAGAGGCCCGCTATTGCCGTGACCAGGTTGGCGATGCACGTAAGCCCGTTAAGGATCAGCAGCCTGCTGCTGAAGATTATACCCCCCGCCAGGTTAGCAACAGAAGCTATGGCGGCCGCTAACACCGTCAGCCTGACCAGCCTACCCATGTCTTCAGTCGTCAAGTTTGACCCCTATCGGTTTTCCGATACCAGGGGCTTAAATCTCGTTTAGCAACCCGAGGACGCTAGGCCTGAAAAAGCCTAATGATATTAGGTGGGCCTAAGTTAAGCCTTAGGCCTCTTAAAGAACGCCACGTAAATGAACGCCACCAGGACTACTATCATTATGGCCATCATGAACGACGTGAAGAACTGGGCGAAGGGCGCCGCCGCAAGGCTGTTGTAGTTGGTCAGGTTGTTATAGGTGGCTATCAGCTGGCCCCAGGGCTGTGGCAGGCTCAGCGCCTGTTGCGTTGTGAGCGACGCTATGAACCGCGGGAACTGCGAGAAGGCGTTCAGCATCTCCCCGGCCTCTATGCCTCCGAGGGCCGTCGCGGCCCCTACTATCAGGGCTGCAGCGCTCCCCCTTGAGACAGGCGATCCCCTAAGGCCCAGGTAGATGACGTAAACTATGGCCAGGAACTGCGCGGCCACCGTGGCCAGGTGAAGCACGAACATCCAGGTGAAGTCATAATGCGGCCCGCTGGACAGCGCCACTCCGAAGCCGACCATTATGTTGTCAAACTTGTATGGCACACCTATCAGGGTGACCAGGTAGGAGAACATCAATGGAACCATCAGGAGGAGCCCTATTAGTGACGGTATCAGGAACTTCCTGATAGAGGCCTCGAAGTACTGCCTCTCCGACTCAGGGTTCCTGAGGTAGGCTATGCCAAAGCCGCCCATTATGGCTATCATAGTTGCGGTAATAGCGCCCACTATGCTTGAGATGTAGAGGGGCCAGAACGTGGGGTTTGAGTAAGCCTCGACAACGTTAAGCGTTGGGGTGACGCTACCCGTTGACCCGCCCGTGACAAACGTGAGGCCCACTGGCTCGTTGAGGAAGGCGAAGACGCCCCTGAACCCAAAAGGTATCATTAGGGCTGAGGCAGCCAGGAGGATCCCAATTATGTTGTGCGTCCTCGGGCTCCACCTGTCCCACCCGTACCAGTACGCCACCAGCGAGAAGAAGTTGAGGCCGACGAAGGCTATGGCTATGGCGAACGGCGCTATGTCTAAGGTTCCTAGGAGAAGGGTGGCAAAGGGGTAGTACGAAAACAGGAACACCGTGAACGCCGTCCCGAAGACGCCAGCTATGGCGTAGGTTACGGCGTAGTACCTCATCAGCCTCCTGGCCATGTTGACCGTTAGCTGGTCCCCCCTCCTCATGCCCAGGTACTTGAGCAGGGGCACCATGACTGCGAGGCCTATGATTAGGTTCACCATAACTATGTGTATGCCAAAGTTGAAGGCGAGCCAGAACACTGAGCTGTAGAACGTCATTCAGATCACCTCCTACGTAACCTCCTCAAGCCTCTCGGCCCTCGAAGGGACCCAGAGGAACCTATAGACAGTGTAGATCAGCGCTAGGCCCAGCAGCACATAGAACACGCTGTACAGAGCCACCCCCCACGCCGGCGGCTGGTTTACTGTCACAGTGTCGCTCAGCGTCATGATGCCGTAGACCACCCACGGCAACCTGCCGATCTCCCTTGTGGCCCAGCCCATGTAGCTCGCGAACTGCGCCAGGATGGCGGCAGGTATGAGGAGGTACATCCAGACCCTGTGAACCCTTGAGGCCCTGCCAGCCGCTACGTAGCCCGTCAGTATCAGGGCGTAGATGCCCAGGGCTACGCCGATTGCGACCATCGCGTAGTAAGTGTAGTCAACTATCAGCGGCGGCAGGTAAGTTGAGGTGCCGGGGACCCCGAGGCCTGACGATATGTTGCCCCAGCTGCTGTAATGCCCTAGCAGGTAGCCGTAGTTGGGCAGATAGGCGTTCAGCGTCCCATAGGCCAACAGCTTCTCAATAGCCGATGTATGGAAGAGCTCTGCAACCGATGTGAAGCCTGGGACTCCAAGGCCCTCTATGGCAGCGAACTTCTCAGGCTGGTACTTGGCCACGGTGATGCCCATCTCGTGGCCAGCTATGAGGCCCTCGTAGGCTATCACTATGAGGGAGAACACGACCGCGAACTTGAAGCCCTTTTCAAGGTACTTCCTGTACCTCTCGTCCTTAGCGCTCATGAGCCTCGTCCCAAAGGCCGCCATCACTGTGAACCCTGAGACCGTGAGCCCTGCGCCTATCGAGTGCATTAACGATGGCGCGAAGTCGGGCGACTGGAAGAGGTAAGTGTAGAGGTTATAGTACTTAACAGTAGTGTCGAGTATAGCGTTCAGGACCGTCAGCACAGGCGTTGAGGCCAGCCCTGGGTCAGCGAGGGCCCCTGAGTTAAGGACAAGCCTCAGGACGCTCTGGTTCAGCGTGTAGCCTGTGAATGACTCGTAGACTAACCTGTTAACTATTGTAACCGGCACGTAGGCCAGTACCGCGTTGCTCGTAGTCCCCTTTATTTGGACGCCAAGGGCCTGCAGGGTCGTGACGTTGAGAAGGGACGCTATTGAGGTGGGTATGGCGACGAGGATCTTGGGGTAGCCCTCAGCGTAGAGCCACTGGCCCGTGTACGCGTTATAGTCGGGCACCAGGCCCGTGGGCACCTGCATATAGGAGTTGGCAGCTATTATCATGGCGCCTGAGTACCAGGGGCCTATGAAGGCGAAGAACGTAAGCACGGCCCTGGCGGCCGGGGAGAGCCTGTCCCAGCCGTACCACAGCATGTAGATTACCAGCACCTCCATTATGAAGGCGAAGACCTCTGCGTACATGGGGAAGTAGAGCCACTTGCCGACGGCAGCCAGCACTCTCGGCCACACTGTTATCAACCCGAACTCAACTAGCGTGCCCGTGGCGGCGCCGACAGCGAAGACTATGGCTGTGGCCTTGATGAGGACCTTAGCTATCCTCATCCAGTCCTCGTCCTTCGTCTTGAAGTATATAAGCTCGGCTATGAAGGCCATGAAGGGCAGGCCTAGCACGTACTGAAGTATGCCCCAGTGAATACCTATGCCGATTATTGATAATGCCCTGACCCCCCAGAAGCCGTAATTAACGAGCTGGGACCATACGTCCAGGGGGCTCACCTAGGATAGTAGTTCAACAAGACACTCTTATTTAAAGTATGTAGTTTCGTTTCTAGAACGTTATTCCCTCAAAATTAGTATTATCACCACAACATAACGTACCATTTATTTACCTTATCTATAATTTCTTATTTCTATTAAAATCCTTCCTGGTTTCCACCCAGCGACTCGAGCCACTTGTTGAGCGCCCCAGTAAACGACACCAGAACCGCGGCGGCCCTAGCCATATCGTCAAGCATTTTGTCAGGGCTCACGAGCCAGCCAAGGCAGTCAGCAAAGAGATTCAGGTCTCCTCTATCGGCTTCAAGGTTCCCTGTTATCAGCGCCTTGGCAGCAGCGCCCAGAAGCTTCCCAACCCTCTCATCGCCGAGGCAGTCTACCAGGTCAGCCGCGTCCGTCATGGGGTAGCCTGTGTAGAGCGCCACGCCCTCTGCGTGCTCCCTTAGGCCTGCAGCGCTGATGAGCTCATCATATATCATCGAGGCCAGGAGAGAGAGCTGCACCGCCACGCTGCCCCTCTGAGACCCGGCTATGAATATGAGCCTTGACACCTCCTTTGCCATCTCCTGAAGGCCCTCTGCGCTAATTCCCCTTAGGCCAAGTCCTGGCTCACTACCTACCTCAGTTGACAAGCAGTAACACCAGAAGCGACGTTAGGCGCCCTCGGTAAATTGGAGTCTGAGGACCGCCAGAGGGGCTAACCCCTCAATACCCCCTCCCTCCCCGATGCCAATGGTGTCCACTGGAAGTTTCAGCAGCGTCAGCTGGACTAGGAGTCCTCATCGGACCCCCTTGGCAGTCCGGGTTCTACTCATCATCCTAAGCGAGAATGGGGCGTTGGGAAGTTAAAAGGCGCTCACTGCTCCTCGTACACCCTAATTGTGACCTCAACCTTTACCTTCTCGCTAGAGAAGGGCGGTACCCCCTCGCCCAGGTCGACAGCGAAGCTCACAGGGTTCCCCAGGTCATCTGTGAAGCGGACCTCGACTACGTAGGTCTGCTTAGGCCCTCCCCCTTCAAACATCTTCATCACTGACTCATAGAGCCTGGAGAGAGCCATCTGAAGCGCCACCGGGCTTGAGAAGTCCTCAGGCCTAAGGCTAACCATCGCGATGTTCTTGAACGCCTTGCCGACCTTTCCCTCAGCCCTGAACGTCTTGGTGAACTCTATCCTCTCCTCAGAGCCCATATTAATGCACCACGCTGTACGAGCTGGCGGAGGATAAAAGAGTACTGGAACGCCCCGGACTCATCTTAACGCATTTAACTTATCTGCGGCCAGGCGAGCTGGCAAAGGCTGGTGCCCTGAGTTGCCCTTGCCCGCTGACCTTACGGAGAGGCTGAGCAGGCAGGCTGAGAGGCTGAAGTCTATCGAAGCCAAGTGGCAGAGGGTATGGGAGGAGGCCAAGGTCTACGAAGCCGACGCGTCCCCAGGCAGGCCGAAGTTCTTCGTCACTTTCCCCTTCCCTTACATGAACGGCCTGCCCCACCTAGGAAGCGCCTTCACGATACTCAGAGTTGACGTAGTGGCCAGGTATAAAAGAATGAGGGGGTTTAATGTCCTCTTCCCTCAGGGCTGGCACGCCACAGGAGGACCGATAGTGGCATCTGCCAGGAGGCTGGCTGAGGGCGACCAGAGGGTTCTGTCTGAGCTCAAGGTCATGGGGGTTCCTGACGAAATTATTGACAAGTTCAAGGACCCGGCCACCTGGGTCTTCCACTTCACGGCCGAGTGGGAGAAGGACCTGAGGAGATACGGTCTCAGCATAGACTGGAGGAGGAAGTTCTTCACCACGTCGCTTAACCCCTACTTCAGCAAGTTCGTTGAGTGGCAGTACCTCAGGCTGAAGGAGAAGGGCTTCGTGAGAAAGGGAAGCCACCCGGTGGTCTGGTGCCCAAAGGAGAGGAAGGTGGTTGGCGATCACGACAGGCCTGACGAGTACGTTGGCATAGGGCCTGTGGACGCCACTATAATACTCTTTAAGGTGAAGGATGACGACATTAGCCTTGCCGCCCTGACCTACAGGCCTGAAACTATATTTGGAGTTACGAACGTATGGGTGAGACCTGACGCTACGTACAAGGTGGTAATCCTTGACGGAAAGAAGGTCGTAATGAATGACTATATGGCCGAGGAGCTCGCTGACCAGAAGCACCGCGTCGAGGTCATAGGCGAGGTTGAGGGCTCCGCGCTCATAGGCAAGTACGTCATAAACCCCGTGAATGGAGAGGAGGTGCCAGTCCTTCCAGCGTCCTTCGTGGTACCCGATGAAGGCACGGGAATAGTAATGAGCGTGCCAGCCCATGCCCCCTATGATTACCAGGCCCTGGCGGATCTCAGGAAGGCCTCCCCTGAGGAGCTGAGCAAGGCAGGGCTTAACGGCGACCTAGTCAAAGCGATCAGGCCAATAAAGATAATCGAAGTGCCTGACATAAAGGGCGTCCCAGCTGAGGAAATGGTCAAGCATTACAGGGTTAAGAGCCAGGACGACAGGGAAGCACTGGACAGGGCCACAAAGGACCTCTACTCCAAGGAGTTCTACATGGGTGTAATGAGCAAGGGCACGGGTAAGTATGAAGGGATTAAGGTCATGAGCGCCAGGCCCATGGTGGAGGAGGAGCTGAAGAGCTTAGGCGCCGCCTTGAAGGTGTTCACGCTGCCCTCCAAAGTCTACTGCAGGTGCGGCGCTAGGACGCATGTTAAGTTCGTTGAGAACCAGTGGTTCCTAACGTACAGCGATCAGGGGTGGAAGGAGAAGGTTAAGGAGGCCATAGACTCCATGAGCTTCTACCCGCCCCAGCTCAAGGAGGAGTTCCTAAGGCTGGCTGACTGGCTGAGGGACTGGGCCTTCACCCATCAGAACGAGCTCGGCACGCCGCTGCCCTGGGACCCGCAGTGGGTGATCGAGAGCCTGAGCGACTCAACGATCTACATGGCCTACTACACCATATCACACCTGATTCAGGGCAAGGTCAACCCTGACCAGCTAAAGCCCGAGTTCTTCGACTACGTCTTCCTTGGCTATGGAGACCCTGACTACGTCTCTAAGGTCACAGGCATAAGTAAGGACCTCGTAGAGCGGGCCAGAGAGGAGTTCAAGTACTGGTACCCCGTTGACCTAAGGATAAGCGGCAAGGACCTCATGCAGAACCACCTCCTGTTCTACATCTATCATCACGTCGCAATATTTGATAAGAGCTACTGGCCAAGAGGCATTGGCATAAACGGCTGGGTCCTGATAAACGGCGAGAAGATGAGCAAGCATAAAGGCAACTTCATAACGCTAAGGGAAGCCCTTAACGTAGCTGGCGCTGACGCCACGAGGACCACGGAGATATTGGCGGGCGCTGACGGCGGCCTGGACGACGCCAACTTCAACCTGAAGGACCTGGAGAACGCCGTAAATGACCTGGTGGGCTGGATTGACATGGCCTTGGGCATATATGACAAGGGCAGGGACAGCAGGCTTGCCGTGGACGACTGGTTCGAAAGCAAGCTCAACAGCATAATTAAGGACGTAACTGATGATATGGAGAACCTAAGGTTAAAGTCAGCGTTCGTTAAGGCCTTCTACGGGCTTCAGAACGCCTTCAAGTGGTACGTGAGGCGCGCGGGCACCCCAAACAGGGAGCTGACTAGGAGGTTCGTCGAGACCCTCACTTTACTCTCAGCGCCTTTCATACCTCATGTAGCGGAGGAGGTCTGGCACGGCATAGGCAAGGAGGGCCTTGTGGTGACTCAGGAGTGGCCCAAGGTTGATGAAAGCAAGATAAGGGCTGAAGTCGAGAGGGGCGAGGAGATAGTTGAGAGCGTTTACAATGACATAAAAGAGGTGTTGACCCTGCTCGGCGGCGGGAAGTCCATTACAATAATTGTGGCGGCGCCCTGGAAGTACTCGGTTGTAGCGGATATGGCGGCCCTGGTATCCCAGGGTCTCAGCCTCAGGGACGCGGCCAAAGCCGTCATGGGAAAGGACTACGGAGTTCCTAAGGAGGCCTTGGCCAAGGTGACCCAGGCCGTAGCCAGGTCGCCCAAGGTACTAGACCTCCTAGTCAAGAGGGACCTCGAGCACAGGGCCCTTAAGGAGGCCACGGAGTTCTTCTCTAAGGAGTTCGGATTGCCTGTCAGTGTTGAGCTCGAGGAGGAGTCCAGCCTGCCAAGGAAGGACCTATCGCTGCCCGGAAAGCCCGCCATATATATTGAGAGGTGACAGTCTTTGAAGCTTCCCGAAATAATATATTCAGCCTATTCATTAGCGAGAAGCGGCTGGATGTTAAGAGGGATCCCTTCCTCGCTTGCTGAGACGGTGGCTGAGCACTCCTACGCTGCCGCCCTCATAGCGGCTGAGGTCGCCCAAAGGGTTGGCGCTGACCCCTACGAGGCGGCGCTTATAGCGCTAGTTCATGACTTAGCCGAGACCAAGGTCGGTGATATAGCTAAGGTGGCTGGTATACCAGAGGCCAAAAAGGTCGCTGAAGAGGCAGCGCTGGCCTCGTTAGGGGTCAGCAGCCTGATAAAGTCGCTGATTATGGAGTTCAATGAGGGGAGAGGTCCAGAGGCCGTCGTGGCCAAGGCTTCCGACCTAGCCGCAACCATAATTATAAGCAGATATTATGAGAGAATGGGCTTTAACGTCAAGGAGATAGAAGAGACCTCAAGGACAGAGCTTGAGGCCTTAGCGTCATCCTCGGGCCTCGGTGAGCGACTCCTTAATGCCCTCCGTGAGCTAGGCGTAATATGAGGGCGACCTCTTGACTTCAATAGGCATAGTGTCCCTTGGCTACTCGACCACGGAGGCCCTGCCCCTTTACCATTACCTGCCAGGAGGCGGCCTGCTAAGGGTGATAGTGCTCTCTGAGCCTCCACCAAATGCCAGCCTGAGCGGCTGTGAGTACTTTGACGTAATAAATGACGTCTATGCGCCTTCCCTTACAGGTCCTTCCCTGAAGCAGGCGACGCCGCAGCAGCTAGCTGAGCTGGCAAGGGCCTGGGACGTTGACGGTATAGTGCTTGAGGGCTACGCCATAAGTCGCGTGGAAGGCTTCATAGCTGAGCTGAAGAGGCTGGGCATACGTGTTGGCGTCAGGACCAATATGGGCAAGGCACCAAAGAACGCTGACTTCCTGCTGCTTGACGCCCTTGGCACGTGCAGCGAGCCGCAGGAGGTCCCAGGCATTGAAGTTCACAGGCTGCTGAGGGACTTGAGGTCAGCTGGCTCATGGATAGAGGTCGCCGGCTACCTAAGGGAGCCTGTACCCGAGAGGGTCCTCGGCCTCGCGTCTGTAACTGCCGATAACAAAGTCCCGCTTCACCTGTTCTTGCTTGAACATAAGGGGGGAGGGCCTGTGAGGGACGCATATAACAGGCTAAGACAGGTGAACCCATTCACATATGTCCACGTGTCGCTCTACTCGGAGCTTACCACCTACTGCCCTCGTTGTGGAAGCCCCATCGCCTACAGGGAGGAGAACGTGCTTAAGGATCTGGCCCTGGGCCCCTCTAATACGTGTTGGAGATGCGGTTATCCCTTGCCCTTCACGCATGTAGTAGCGAAGAAAACCCCTGACCGCGTAATACGGTTGTCGGGGAGAGGTACCAGGTGGTATGACCCCAGAGCGGTGATGAGAATTTGAGCAAAGAGAGCGGAGCCCCCTATTACGTCCGTGAGGCCAAGTTCTGGGTTCCACTGCCTGACAGACCGGGCTGGGTCAGGTGTGACCTCTGTCACAGGAGGTGTCTCATAGCCCCTAACAAATGGGGGGTCTGCGGCGTCAGGAAGAACATTGATGGAAGGCTTTACACTTATGTTTATGGTCTTCTCACGGCGTATAACCTTGATCCAATAGAGAAGAAGCCCCTTGATCACTTCTACCCTGGCAGCGCGGTGCTGAGCATATCAACGGTTGGGTGCAACTTCTACTGCCAGT
Source organism: uncultured Acidilobus sp. JCHS (assembly GCA_000495735.1). NCBI lineage: Archaea > Thermoproteati > Thermoproteota > Thermoprotei > Acidilobales > Acidilobaceae > Acidilobus > uncultured Acidilobus sp. JCHS. The sequence continues at coordinate 236,873 of AYMD01000009.1, forward strand.
TCTGCCAGAACTGGGAGATCAGCCAGAGCAGACTTGAAAAGGGGCTTTATGGCGAGGTCAGGACGCCTGAGCAGGTCGTGGCTGACGCTAAGATGGTCGACGCTGACGGCATTTCATATACTTATAATGAGCCGACCATCATGTACGAGTTCATGTATGACACCGCTGTCCTCGCCAAGAAGGAGGGGCTCTTTAACACGATGGTGACTAACGGGTACATGACGCCAGAGGCCGTTGATGATATAGCTCCTTACATGGATGCCGCCACTGTTGACTTTAAGGGAGCTGGCAACAAGGACGTCTACAGAAGGCTCATGGCGGTCCCCGACCCCGAGCCCATATTTGAGACGCTTAAGGCCATGAAGGAGAAGGGCATCTGGATAGAGATCACTAACCTCGTAATACCGAAGTACGGTGATCGCGAGGAGGACGTGAGGAAGTTGGCCCGCTGGATAGTTGACAACCTGGGGGACAGGGTGCCGTTCCATCTGCTCAGGTTCTACCCTCAGTATAAGCTGGTTGACCTAGAGGCAACCCCTGTTAAGACGCTTGAAAGGTTGGCCAAGGCCGCCAAGGAGGAGGGCCTCAAGTACGTCTATATAGGCAACGTGCCTGGGCACCCGCTTGAACATACTTACTGTCCTAACTGCGGGTACCCCGTCATAGAGAGGTACGGCTTCTACATAACTAAGTGGAGGCTCACAAAGGACGGCAGGTGCCCAAGGTGCGGCGCCAAGATTGACATTAAGGGTGAGTTCAGGGGCAAGTCAATGGGGCCTCTGCCCCTGTTGTGACGTGACTTTGCCTAGACTGAGCTAATGAGCGAGACCAAAGTAATATTAGGCCTGGTAGGCTATACGGTTTGATGCCCAGGAAATGCAGGGTGTAACGCCTTGAGGTTCTGTCCAGTATGCGGCGGCGTGATGGTCCCCATAAAGAGGAAAGGCAGCAAGGTAGTCCTCAGGTGTACCAGGTGCGGCTACGAGATGGAGGTTGACGCGAGCCTAGTCAAGGAGTACACAGCTACCAGCAAGTCAGGACAGAAGGTCCTCACGACTAAGGTGGTGAGCAAGGAGGTCAAGGTAAACACAGAGGAGAACAAGGCCGAGCTGGAGCAGGCAAAGGAGGACTACTACGAGCTTGTACTAAATGAAATGGGCGAGTATGGGGAGCAGAGCCCGCCTTAGGCTTCAGCGGGCGTTGAACCTCTCTATATCGTTGGACGCCTCCTCCAGGTCCTTGTAGGTGTCGACGCTCTTCCAGTAGTACTTGTTCAGGTCGTACTTAACCGCTACTAGCTTGCCCTCCTTGGCGAGGGCTGGGAACGTGACGGTCTCCAGGTCGCCCTTCTCAGGCAGGTACTCTTCCACCTCTGGCTTGAAGGCGTAGATGCCGGCGTTTATCCAGTACTCCCCAATGATAGGCTTCTCCCTGAAGCTCTTAACGAAGTCATCGTTGCTTACTTCAACAATTCCATAGGGGCTCCTGAGCTGGACTAGCGCTAAGGCGCCTATGACGCCTGGCCTCTCGAGCGCCTTAAGCAGAGCGGTAGGGTCTACGTTAGTTATTATGTCCCCGTTTACTACAAGAAAGTCGCTTCTCCCCCTGTACAGAAGCCTGGCGTTCCTGACAGCGCCTCCGGTGCCTAGCGGCTCGTCCTCCACTACATATGATATTGAGACCCCGAACCTTGAGCCGCTTCCCAGGGTCTCTATGAGCCTCTCCTTACGGTAGCCAGCCAGGACAACGAAGTCCGTTATACCATGTCTCTTGAGCCACTCTATCTGATGTAGAATTATAGGCTTCCCAGCGACCTCAACTAACGGCTTTGGCCTGTCATCAGTGAGGGGCCTGAGCCTCTTCCCATAGCCTCCCGCAAGTATAAGGGCTAGGGCCAACTTCGCCACCTATTAACTCATGCTGGTGCCGCCGGGGGGACTTGAACCCCCGACCACCCGGTCTTCAGCCGGGCGCTCTCCCGCTGAGCTACGGCGGCACCGCTATGCTAACTACGAGACGGAATTTTATAAACGTTAAGACAATGACTCCTAAAGTAAGGGGTTCCAATCAATTTCAAGCCTGAGGCCCTCTTCCCTTAAGTAAAGGGTTGGAACGCCAAGCCTGCGGACTGACCTCCGTAAGTTCTTGTCGTTAGTAGCCACTACAACCCTGTCGCCATTCTGCACCAACTCCTTTGTTAAGGTCAAGATAGACTCATCGGCGCTGCCCGCTTTGACGCGCAGGACCTGAACCCCAAGCCTTTCTAACAGCTTAAGCGCGAACCCGGCCTCCCTCGCTAATAG
>AYMD01000009.1:239225-240131 GCA_000495735.1 uncultured Acidilobus sp. JCHS
CTTGCATGCCTGCAGGTCGACTCTAGAGGATCCCCGGCACTTCCATAGGAAGGCCAGGAATATCATGGAGGACTGGGCCAGGAAGACGTCGTACATGATTATATCGCTGGCAAAGCAGGGCCAGCTGGCTGTCGCCAGGGAAGATCTTACAGGGCTGATAGAGAGCCTAAGGGGGCTTCCTAAGGGGCACAAATCAGCCCTGCTGGCGCTCGGCTACAGGAGGCTGGCGTTCTGGATTGACTGCCAGGCCGAGAAGGGCGGAGTGCCAATACTTGTTGTTGACCCAGCTGGCACCTCCTCAACGTGCCCAAGGTGCGGCGCTGAGCTCGTGGAGGTGAGGCACCGCAGGCTCAGGTGCCCAAAGTGCAGCCTTGAGGCCGACAGGGACAGCATAGCCGTGCTTAACATCGAGAGGAGGGCGCTTAACCAGATGGGGGGAACTCTGACCTCCCCGACTGCCCCCCAAATGACAGATGTAAACCCAAATAGATGGGGGGAACCTCCCCACCTTTAGGGCGGGGAGGAGGTCAGGCTTGGGGTACCCCAAAATGTTTGGGGTACCCTAATGTTATTCAGCCCCGAGCCGAAGACGAGGAGGGAGGACCTATACGACTTCAATCGAGAGCTCTCAGCGCTGGTAACAGCCCTGAGGGCCGAGAGGCTGACCCTGGTCACCGGCCTCAGGAGGACAGGCAAGACGTCCCTCCTAAGGGTGGCCCTGGGCGAGGCCGGCGTTACCCACCTCTACGTTGACGTCAGGCTAAGCCTCTACGCGGGCTACAGGGACATAGCTGAGGTGTTCGCCAGGTCCCTCGAGGACCTACTCAGAGGGAGCCCTCTCTTGCCGACAGGCTGAGGGAGGCCCTCAGGGGCCTGGGCGGCCTAGAGTCTCCCTGGGCCCGCCAG
>AYMD01000010.1:0-2484 GCA_000495735.1 uncultured Acidilobus sp. JCHS
GAGCTCAAGCCACAGGACGTGCGTTATGGCCGACGCCGCTAGGCCGACCTTGTCGGCGAGCAGCCCGTCTATGAGGCCAACGGCGAAGGCGCCTGCCACCAGGGCCGGGTTCAGCGTTGACAGGTGGACCAGGGTGTAGTAGGTCATTGAGAGGAGCCACGGCTCACGACCAACGAGGCCGCCGACGCCCCTCATCAGCTCCTGGAGGCCGCCCCTCCAGTAAAGCTCCTCCATTATTCCAATGACTATCAAGGCCGCGGCCAGCTCGTATTTGCCAATGGTGCGCTCAACCATCGAATAGACGAGGGCGACGTACCCTGACAGGCCCAGGTGCCTCAGCAGGGCGTAGCCTCCAACGAACACGGCATACATGACGAAGGCGAACAGGGCCCCCAGGAGGACCACTGGAACGGTGTTCATCTTGAACCAGCGCAGCCTCCCCCTGAACCAGGCAATGGTCAGCGAGCCAAGCAGCAGCGTTGAAAATGTCATGCAGTACACGAAGCGCCCGCTGAACACGTCAAAGGACAGCGGCCAGAGTACGAGCGGCAGCGCCAGGTATATGGCGGTCTTAGCCCTCCCAGCCATGAAGGTCACCGCCCTGTCAGCCGTGCCGTTATTCACCTCTAAGTGGTGTTTAAACCCTCTTCTAGTAAATACCTCCTATGTCGACTTCGCCCCTTGCGTCGTGGGGTCGGCAGCCCCGCCAAGTATGACTTTGTGAACAGCAAGCGCGGCCCAGCCATGCACGTCAGCCCCCTGACGAAGAGGTAGAGAAGCGATGAGCCGACCATGTAGAGCGTCGTCCAGCCTGCGCTCTCTCCATCCATGTCATCCTGGAGTGGCTGCCTTAGGCCCTGAAGGTCGAACTCCACGCCAGGCCTGGTAAAGCCCGCGTGCCCTTACAGCGTCAGAAGGGCGTCGCTCAGCCACGTCTTGGCTCTCTTCGCTGCCAGTAATACCGTTCACGAATAATGGCCGGGCCTACACATTCTGTGAACAGCGTAGCCCATAGAAACGTGGTAAGCAGTCACAACGCCCATGGAACAAGGTTTTTATTTCACTGTATGCCTTCCTGAATACGGATAGGGTGTGACCATGGGAGGGCTCACGACGGGGGAGAAGGTAGCCATAGCGGTCCTCCTGCTCATACCCGTCGTGTTCTACATAGTCTACCCGGCCTACAACTACGCGAGCCCTGAGCTGCTGGGCGTCCCGTTCTTCTACTGGTTCCAGACGCTCTGGCTGGCCATATCGGCCGTCCTCTTCACGGTGGCCGCCGTCATATGGGAGAGGGGCCTGAGCCGGGAGGGGAAGAGGTGAGGGGGCTTGCTGGGGCTAGCAGGCTGGGTCACGTTCTGGGCGTTCTTCGCCGTCTTCGTCTTCCTGGGCTTCTACGGGGCCAGGTGGAGGAGGGGCAACCTGAACCTCCTCCACGAGTGGGCCCTGGCCGGGAGGAGGCTCGGTATAGCCCTGGCCTGGTTCCTCATAGGGGCTGACCTCTACACGGCCTATACGTTCGTGGCCGTGCCGTCGCTGCTCTTCGCTAAGGGCGCCTACGCCTTCTTCGCGGTCCCCTACGTGGCCCTCACCATCGCCATCGCCATGCTCCTCATGACGATCCTCTGGGACAGGTCAAGGGAGAGGGGCTACATAACCGCAGCTGACTTCGTCCAGGACCAGTTCAACTCCGTGACGTTAGCCCTGTTGGTGGCGCTGACCGGCATAGTGGCTGAGCTCCCCTACATAGCGCTTCAGATAGACGGGATGAGGGCGGTCCTCGAGGTTATGATGGCCGGCATGTCCAGCGCCACCACGGTCTCCGAGGTGGCCCTAGTGGTGGCCTTCATCATACTGGCAGCCTTCACGTACACCAGCGGGCTCAGGGGCTCCGCCCTCGGCGCCGTGCTCAAGGACGTCCTAATCTGGCTCGGCGTCATATCCCTCATAGTTATAGTCCCGCTCTCGATAAACGGCGGCTTCTCGACGGCCTTCAGCATAGCGGCCCAGCACAAGCTCCCGACGGGCGTGGAGACGCTGAAGCCCGTCTTCCTGGCCGCCTACGAGAGCACCTTCATAGGGAGCGCCCTGGCCCTCTACCTCTACCCTCACGCAGTCAACGGCTCCCTGAGCGCCGAGTCCAGGAAGGCCCTGAGGTACAGCACAGCCCTCCTGCCCATCTACGGGATAGGCCTGGCGCTCCTGGCCCTCCTGGGGATACTTGTCTACGGCTCGCCCAGCGCCCTGAAGCTGTTGTCGGAGTTCCCAGCATCGGAAAGGGGCCTGCTGGCGATACCTGCCCTGGCCGCCACCTCCCTTCCGGCCTGGTTCGCTGGCCTGGTGCTCCTGGGCATATTCGTCGGGGGCATGGTGCCCGCCGCCATAATGGCGATAGCCCAGGGTAACCTGCTCGTGAGGAACGTGATAAAGCCCTTCTACAGGCTCAGCGAGAGGGGCGAGACGAGGGCTGCCCAGTGGGCCTCC
>AYMD01000010.1:2606-5265 GCA_000495735.1 uncultured Acidilobus sp. JCHS
GCTGCTCGTGTATGCCAACCACTTTGGCCCGATCACGACAACCCTCTACCCGCTGTTCGGGCACCTGTTCTTCATAGGCATGATAGCCCTGGCCATTAACCTGGCCGTGGTGGGCCTGGGCACTGGCATAGCCTACGCGCTCGGCTGGAGGCCGAGGTGAGCCTGACCCAAGCTAAGACTTAGTCCCATTTTCTTTTGTCAGGCCTTGGCTTCTTTATTATAAACCTTGGCCACCCAGCCTAAGGCGGAATGACGCAGCCGCTGGACTGCGACGAGTACCAAAGGTGGATGAGACAGGCTGAGCACACCCTGAGGTCTATAGAGGCCGACCTGAGCTTCGGCAGCTACTCATGGGCCTGCTTCAAGGCCCAGCAGGCCGCCGAGCTGGCTATTAAGGCCATGCTCAGGGCCATGGGCAGGTCCGCCTTCGGCCACAACCTAGTGGCCCTCTTCAACGACCTGGCCGAGCCCTGCGGCAACGTCAGCGACAGGCTGAGGTTCTGCGTTGGTTACAACTGAAAGCCTCGCCTTTTAAGGCGGGGATGGATAGAAAAGCTTATAAGGCCCTGTTTTCCTGGTAGTAGTTAGGTGGTAGTGATTGTAAAGCTGCGGTGCCCGCACTGCGGCTACGTCTGGGACTACAGGGGCAAGAAGATGTACTACGCCACCTGCCCCAACTGCCTGAGGAAGGTAAACATTCAGAAGAACAGGGTGGAGTGAATGCTCAAGGGCGGTGAGGGAGAGCTAACCGTGACCGTGAGGATGAAGGTTAGCCCCGAGCCCGAGAACCAGCAGGCTTTACTGGACCTAATGAGGAGGTACAGGGACGCCCTAAACTACTCTATAAGGGCGATAATAGCGAACAAAGCGCTGAGCCTCAGCAAGGCTCACAGACTCCTTTACAATGACTTAAGGGAGAGGTTCGGCCTGCCAGCCAGGACCGCCCAGGACTGCTACAGGGAGGCCATCGCTATAGCCAAGTCCTGGCTTAAGAACCCAAGGAGAGGCAATAAGCCAATGGCCAGAAGCTTGAGCATGTGGCTGACGCACGAACTGGGCTACAGGGTCAAAGGCGACCACGTGGAGCTGGCAGGGAGTTACAGGCTCAGGGTAATCGGATGGGACAGGAGGTATGACGACTTCCCTAGCAGGGAGGCCAGGCTGGTGTTCAGGGACGGCGAGTTCACCCTCTATATAAGCAAGCGTGTGCCTAGGCCAGCAAAGTACGCCCCTAAGGGTGTGCTGGCGGTTGACGTGAACGAGAGACAGGTCGTCGTAGGTAACTCAAGCGTTGAGGTAAGGATAGAGACACCCGTTGAGAGGGCCCTGCGCTACAGGAGGCTGGCCGAGAGGCTTGAGGAGAAGTACTCTTCCTCAAGGTACAGGGCCTGGCGCAGGAGGAGCGGCGTAAGGAGGAGGGTAAGGCACTTCCACAGGAAGGCCAGGAACATCATAGAGGACTGGGCCAGGAGGACGGCTCATATAATCGTGTCGCTAGCAAAACAAAGCCAGCTGGCCGTCGCCAGGGAGGACCTCACGGGGCTGATAGAGAGCCTAAGAAAGCTCCCGAAGGGGCACAGGACAGCCCTGATAGCGCTCGGCTACAGGAGGCTGGCGTTCTGGGTAGACTGGCAGGCCGAGAAGAACGGCGTGCCGCTCTTCATTGTTGACCCAGCTGACACGTCCTCGATGTGTCCTAGGTGCGGCTCTGAGCTAGTGGAGGTAGGGCACCGCAGGCTCAGGTGCCCAAGGTGCGGTTTTGAGGGTGACAGGGACGCAATAGCTATACTGAACATTGAGGGGAGGGCGCTTAGCAAGATGGGGGGGAACTCTGACCTCCCCGACTGCCCCCCAAATGACAGATGTAAACCCAAATAGATGGGGGGAACCCTCCGCCCTTTAGGGCGGGGAGGAGGTCAGCCTGACGCCCTGGTGGAGGGGGTGCCCTTTGAGAGGTTCACCAGGGAGGAGGCGGCTGAGGCCCTCAGCTGCGCCGGCCTCATTATCAGTTGGGTGAGGGGCTGCTCCCCATGTCGCTAGACGACATAATAAGGGCCAGGAGGGCCGAGAGGGAGAGGGTCATAGGCGAGCTCAGGGAGTACGCCTCCAGGCTGAGGGCGAGGCTGGGCAGGCTCAGCATGGCGCTCTACGGCTCCTACGCGAGAGGCGACTTCAACCTGTGGAGCGACGTCGACGTAATAGTGGTTTCTGAGCGCTTCAGGGACAGGGAGTTCGTGACCAGGTGCGTTGAGTTGAGCGACGCGCCCCCAAGGCTTGAGGCAATATGCTGGACCCCCGAGGAGGCGGTGAAGGCCCTTGGCAAGCCCTGGTGGCGTGAGGCCCTCAGGGAAAAGGTGGTAATAGTTGACGACTATGGTCTCTTCGGCGGGCAGGGCAAGTCATGACGTGTTGCTGCCCTCTTATCCCCAGGTCCGCGGCCCAGGCCTGCGGGCTGACGCCGTGACCTGCAAGTGTTGAGGCCCTGATGAAGCTTTTAACCCAATCTTTTACACCACTTTTAGGTGGTTACATGAGGCCCCTGTGGGTCGCGGTCCTGGCCATCGTGATAGTGGTGGTCGTGCTGGCTGGCGCCTACGTCGCCCTCACTGCCAGCAGGCCCCCCACGGTCATCATAGGCAGCATAGCCGTGGGCTCCTCA
>AYMD01000010.1:5285-39882 GCA_000495735.1 uncultured Acidilobus sp. JCHS
GAAAGCACTTGACCACTTTTCCCCAGAGGCCTGTGGGGAAAACCCAAGCGTTTTCCCCAGAAGGTTGTGGGGAGGCCCTCGGTACTGGGGGACCTGACGGCTTTTCCACAGAAGCTTCTGGGGAAACGCCCTCGCTGGGCCTCCCCAGCGGGCCTGACCCCCTGTTACCTTAGGCCCTGAAGGTCAAACTCCCGCCAGACCTGGGAAAGCCCTGCGCGCCCTCACAGTATCAGAAGGCCGTCGCTCAGCCACGCCTTGGCTCTCCTCACCGACAGGTAATATTGCCTCCTGAGCAACGACCTGGCCGGCGCACTTCGTGAGGGTGTGGTCTGGGCGGCCGGCATGCTGTCGGCGCCCTACCGCTCGTGTATGCCAACCTCTTTGGCCCGATCGTGACGACCCTCCACACGCTGTTCAGGTACGAGTTCTACATAGGCATGACAGCCCTGGCCATTAACCTGGCAGTGGTGGGCCTGGGCACTGGCATAGCTTACGCGCTAGGAGGGAGGCCGAAGTGAGCCTGACCTGAGCTTAAGGCCTAGTCCTTTCTTGTCAGGGCCTTGGCTTCTTTATTATAAGCCTTGGCCGCCCAGCCTAAGGCGGAATGACGCAGCCCCTGGACTGCGACGAGTACCAAAGGTGGATGAGACAGGCTGAGCACACCCTGAGGTCCATAGAGGCCGACCTGAGCTTCGGCAGCTACTCATGGGCCTGCTTCAAGGCCCAGCAGGCCGCCGAGCTGGCGATTAAGGCCATGCTCAGGGCCATGGGCAGGCCCGCCTTCGGCCACAACCTGGTGGCCTTCTTCAACGACCTGGCCGAGCCCTGCGGCAACGTCAGCGACAGGCTGAGGTTCTGTGTTGGTTACCTGGATAAGATGTACTCCACAGCCCGCTACCCTGACGCCCTGGTGGAGGGGGTGCCCTTCGAGAGGTTCACCAGGGAGGAGGCTGCTGAGGCCCTCAGCTGCGCCGGCCTCATTATCAGCTGGGTGAAGGGTTGCTCTCCATGTCGTTAGACGACATAATAAGGGCCAGGAGGGCCGAGAGGGAGAGGGTCATAGGCGAGCTCAGGGAGTACGCCTCTAGGCTGAGGGTGAGGCTGGGCAGGCTCAGCATGGCGCTCTACGGCTCCTACGCGAGAGGCGACTTCAACCTGTGGAGCGACGTCGACGTAATAGTGGTCTCTGAGCGCTTCAGGGACAGGGAGTTCGTGACCAGGTGCGTTGAGCTGAGCGACGCGCCCCCAAGGCTTGAGGCAATATGCTGGACCCCCGAGGAGGCGAGGAAGGCCCTTGGCAAGCCCTGGTGGCGTGAGGCCCTCAGGGAAAAGGTGGTCATAGTTGACGACTATGGTCTCTTCGGCGGGCAGGGCAAGTCATGACGTGTTGCTGCCCTCTTGTCGCCAGGTCCGCGGCCCAGGCCTGCGGGCTGACGCCATGACCTGCAAGTGTTGAGGCCCCTGATGAAGCTTTTAACCCAATCCTCTACACCACTCTCAGGTGGTTACATGAGGTCCCTGTGGGTCGCGGTCCTGGCCATCGTAATAGTGGTGGTCGTGGTGGCTGGCGCCTACGTCGCCCTCACTGCCAGCAGGCCCCCCACGGTCATCATAGGCAGCATAGCCGTGGGCCCCTCAGCCTTCGACTCCTACAGGGCTGACCCCTCGATATCCAACGTCTCGGTTAAGGTCAACTACGTCGCCTTCTCCCTCACGCCCTCGCTCTACGACGCCCTCATGAAGGGGGAGGTCGAGGTAGCCATACTCCCGGCTGACCTGGCCGGGCTCGCACTGCTTAACAGCAACGACACCTACGTCATAGCCCTAGACTACCCGCTCTTCCAGGCCATAATAGTGCCCGCCAACTCAACCATAACCTCGCCGGCCCAGCTGGGCGGCAAGACCGTCGCTATACCGGTGGGCACGGGCACCTACTACCTCTTCGAGGTCATGATGAAGGCCCTCTACAACCTCACTGTGTCAACAAATGAGACGGGGCCAAACGTGATTCACGTCATAAACGTGGCCCCGGGCGAGGTGATAGACGCCGTCGCGACCGGCTCAGCCCAGGCGGGCGTCATATGGCAGCCCATGCTGGCGATAGCCCAGTCGCAGTACCACATGAGGGTCCTCGCCACCTTCCAGCAGCTCTGGCAGAACCTGACTGGTGAGCCCACAGCACCGTTCCTGGTGTGGGTAGCGACCTCAAAGGTCGTCAACGACAGGCCCCTCCTGCTCAAGGTCCTGAGGCTTCACGCGGAGGCGGCCTACGCCTGGGACCACAACGAGACCCTGGCTGTAATAGCCCTCGAGAGGCTCTACAACGTGCCCCCGCAGGCCGCCCCGCTAGTCTGGGCCATGACGAACGACACGCCCGCCTCTCCCTGCATAACACAGCAGGGCTACCAGGAGCTCGTCTCCGAGTGGCAGTACCTGGTCAAGGCGGGCTTCCTCAGCTCAATGCCTAATACCTCCAGGATTCTAACGTGTAGCGAGCTGGGGCTAAGCCCTTGAGGGCTGCCAGGGCCGCAGGCTACCTGCTCGCGACCATCATAGTTGGCCTCGCGTGGCAGCTGGCCTCGTGGGCCTCAGGCTACCTGATACCCGGCCCCGCCCCAGCGGTGGCTTACCTGGCAGGCCACCCAGGGCCAGCCCTGGGCGCGGTGGCGCTGACCCTCATTGACGCCGTGGGAGGCTACGCCGTCGCCGCCTCCCTGGCCATCCTGGGCCTGGCGATCTATGAGCTGGGGGGCCTAGGGGAGCCCGTGGTCGAGTCCTTCAGGGAGGTGCTCCACAGCGTGACCCCGGTGGCCTGGAGCCTCGCCCTGCTGATCCTGCTGGGGTTCTCGAGCAGGGCTGTCCCAATACTTGTCAGCGGCCTCTCCGCCTTCCCCCCGCTCATGACGTCGCTCATAGAGGGCCTCAAGGCCTCTAGGGCGCGGTTCGGCGACCTGGCCGCCGCCCTCAGGCTCAGGGGGGTGAGGAGGATGGCCTACATAGACCTGCCGGCCTCCGTGCCCTACTTCATATCGGGCTCAAGGTCAGCCATAGGGGTGGCGCTCATAGTCTCACCTGTGGCCGAGGCCTTCGGCACCGCCGGGGGCATAGGGTACGGCCTCTACCTGTTCTTCCAGCTCCATGAGTACGCTGCCTTCGTGGCCTGGTCTCTCCTGCTAGTCCTGGTAATGATAGCCATAGACGCGGCCGCCCTCGGCCCGCTTGAGAGGTGGTCAAGGAGGTGGATGGAGTAGCCGTAGAGCTGAGGAACGTCAGCAAGTCCTTCGGCAGGGCCAGGGTGCTCGACTCTGTGAGCCTTACAGCGAGGCGCGGCGAGGTGCACGTGATAGTGGGGCCCAACGGGGTCGGGAAGACCACGCTCCTGAAGATAATAGCTGGGGTCCTGAGGCCTGACTCGGGCGAGGTGATAGTCAGGGGCTCCGTGTCCCTGGTGCCCCAGGGCGACTCCCTGCTCCCCTGGAGGACAGCGCTCAGGAACATAACCCTCCCCCTTGAGCTGAGCGGCCTTGACGGCGTGAAGGCGAGGGAGGCCGCCAGGAGGGTGGCCGAGGGGCTAGGGATATCGAGGTACCTTGACATGTACCCACGGGAGCTGAGCGGGGGCACCAGGAGGAAGGTGGCCATAGCCAGGGCGCTGGTCACGAACCCTGACGTCCTTCTCCTCGACGAGCCATACAACGGCCTTGACGTGGACTCCGTCAGGTCGCTCAACGAGACCATAAGGGGGCTTAGCTCAGGCGGGAGGACAATTATACTTGTGAGCCACCAGGTCGCGGAGGCGGCCGAGGTGGCGGACTCCTTCACGGCCATAACCGGTAGGCCGGGCAGGGTGACGGCCTCAATGGACGTCAGGGGCCTGGGGCCTGACGAGAGGGCCAAGGCCATGAAGGCGGCCCTAGGGGTGGGAGTAGATGGCGCTTAGGGACCTCAGGGCCTACCTTGAGCTCCTGGAGTCCAAGGGCATGCTGAGGAGGGTCAGGGCGCCCGTCTCGCCCGTCCTCGAGATCCCTGAGGTGCTGAGGAGGGTCATGAGGTCAAGGGGGCCCGCCGTGCTCTTCGAGAACGTCCAGGGCCACCCCGGCTGGAGGGTGGCAGGCAACATATTCTGCTGCGAGGAGGCGGTGGCCCTCGGGCTGGGGGTGAGCTCACTCGACGAGCTTGGCCAGAGGGTGCCGACCCCTGCCTCCCTGACCAGGGCTGACGTGACTACGCTCCTCAGGTACGCCTCCTACCTCCCCAGGGAGGCCAGGCCTGACTTCGAGGAGAGGCCAGACCTGAGGCTCACGGACCTGCCCGCCTTCAAGTCGTGGCCGAAGGACGCGGGCAGGTACCTTACCTACGCCCTTGTCGTACACAGGGAGAGGGGCGAGCTGGGCGAGTCGACTAACTTCGGCGTCTACAGGGTGATGATAGTGAACGAGAGGGAGGCGGTGGTACACTGGCAGACCTACAAGAGGGGCTACGCAGAGCACCTGAGGGCTATAGAGAGGGGCGAGACGAAGGTCCCCGTGGCCCTAGTCATAGGGGCCGACCCAGGGACCCTGCTGGCGGGGGCCATGCCAGCCCCTTACCCCCTTGACAAGTACCTTGTGGCTGGGGCGCTCAGGGGCGAGGGGGTTGAGGTAACAACGCTCCCCAACGGGGTCAGGGTGCCAGCCCACGCCGAGGTGGTCCTCGAGGGCACGGTGGACCTCTCTGACCTGAGGGAGGAGGGGCCCTTCGGCGACCACGTGGGCTTCTACGACAAGCCCGACAGGCGCTTCCCCACGTTCAGGCTTGAGAGGGCCTACGCCAGGCCGGACCCCATATATTACGGCACGGTCGTCGGCAGGCCCCCCATGGAGGACTCGATCATAGCCAAGGTCGCGGAGAGGGCCTTCCTGCCCCTGGTCAGGTCGCTCTACCCGGAGGTCGTGGACTACTCCTTCCCTCCCTCTGGCTGGGCCCAGGGGCTGGCCGTAGTCTCAATAAGGAAGACCATGCCGGGCCAGGCGGTCAGGGTGGCAATGGGCCTCCTGGGCCTCGGCCAGTTCTCCCTAACCAAGGTAATCATAGTAGTAGACGCCGACATAGACCCCCACGACATGGATCAGGTGACGTGGGCCTTCTCAACGTTCGTCGACCCCTCAAGGGACATCATAGTGGTCCCCCAGGCCCCGGCCGACGAGCTAGACGTTGCATACCTGCCGAGGAGGAGGGTGGGGAGCAAGCTGATAGTCGACGCCACTAGGAAGCTAAAGGATGAGAGCGGCGCTGAGCCGCCCGAGGAGCTGAGGCCCGACGAGGAGACCGTGAGGCTTGTTGACAGGAGGTGGGCGGAGTACGGGCTCTGAGCTGAGGAGGTACCTCCTGGCCACAAGGCCCTACTCGCTCCTCAACAGCGTCGCCAGGGCCGTGGTGGGGGGAGTTATGGCCATGAGCTACTACGCGGGCTTCCGCCCGCTTCCAGTGGCGTTAACGGCCCTGGTAGCGCTTGGCGTCGCGGCCTTCCAGGCCTCAGAGAACGTTCTCAACGACTACTATGACGTTAAGAAGGGCGTTGACGCGCCAGGGGCCCCAGCGACCCTTCACAGGCTTCACAGCGTCTACGGCCTTGGCCTCAGCCTGAGGCAGGTCAGGGACCTGGGCATCTCACTGCTAGCCTTTGGCGTAGCCCTGGTGATCATAGCCACCGTGGCCCTCGACAGGCCCCTGCTGCCCCTGATCCTGGCCGTAGGCGCCCTGCTCCTAATATCGTACACGGGGCCCGGGGGCCTGAAGTACAGGGGCCTCGGGGAGCTTGACGTCTTCGTGACGGCAATACTGATGGTGGTCGGGAGCGCCTACACAGTCTCGGGGAGGCTCAGCTGGTGGGAGGCAGCGCTCTCAGTGCCGATGGCGCTCCTGACGGCCTCGGTGGCCCTGGCTGACAACCTGAGGGACTACGAGTGGGACAAGGCCCACGGGGTCAGGACGCTGCCCGTCAGGGTCGGCAAGGGCATGGGGAAGGCCATGTATGCCGCCATGGTTCTGCTCGCGCTCGCCCTACCCCCCGTCATGCTGTGGCCCTGGGGGCTCCTCGTTGAGGCCTCCCTGCCCCTCGCGCTGCTCTCAATACTTCACGTGGCCGAGGTCTACGACCTAGGGCCCAGGAGGGCAGTGAGGTTCAGGTTCTATGTAACTATAACCTTCGCGTCGCTGTACGCGGCCTCCATCGCCTTGGCGCACTAGGCCAGGGCATCGAAGGGCCGCCTTAAAACGAGGCCATTGGCGATGTCGCGAGGCACAGGTTCACGTACAGAGGCCCCTGAGGCCTGTGGTCGCAGCCGCCTGCCGGGCGACCTCAGGGAGGGCTGCGCAGGCCTACATTAAGTGGACAGAGTCAAGGCTCAACATACCTGTAATGATAATGACGTCCCTCGGACCGTGGTAGCCGAGGACGAAGTAGTACTTTCATCTAAACTTTTAAGCAGCCCTAAACCTATAACTAGTTAAGCGGTGATGCCCGTAAGTTGAAACGACGCCGAAGGCGGCTGTTCTACACCGTTCAGGCCGCGTCGCTCGCGGTCTCCCTTGCCTGGACCCTTGCCACGCGTGACCTCTCCCTGACGGGCCTGGCCGGGCCGCTGTTGGCCTCGCTTGCTGACGACATAGCCCTTGCCCTAGCGTTGCTGTTGGCCCGGCTGCTGTGAAGCTTTTTCAGGCCTCACGCCTTTCTGGACCAGTCCTTATTTACATCTTTCACCGCGAGCTCAAGCTGGTATTAGGTTAAATTCCTGTCAGCCTCCCCTCTGGTGGGAACGGCCTTGACCGTGAGCTTTCCCAAGGGCTTCCTCTTCGGCTGGTCCCAGGCGGGCTTCCAGTCAGAGATGGGCACGCCCGGCAGCGAGGACCCCAACAGCGACTGGTACGCCTGGGTGCACGACTGGGAGAACATAGCGTCTGGCCTGGTGAGCGGCGACCTGCCCGAGAACGGGCCGGGCTACTGGGGCAACTACCGCAGGTTCCACGACGCTGCCCAGGCCATGGGCCTGAGCGCCGCGAGGATAGGGGTTGAGTGGAGCAGGATATTCCCTAAGCCGACGTTTGACGTCAAGGTCCACGCCGACGTCAGGGGCGAGGAGGTAGTCTCGGTTGACGTAAGCGAGCAGGCCCTTGAGCAGCTCGACAGGCTCGCCAACAGGGAGGCGGTGAACCACTACAGGGAGATGTTCTCAGACCTCAGGTCTAGGGGCATAACGTTCATACTTAACCTCTACCACTGGCCCCTCCCCCTGTGGCTTCACGACCCCATAGCGATCAGGAGGGGGAACCTCTCAGCGCCCTCAGGCTGGCTTGACGTCAGGACAGTCGTGGAGTTCGCCAAGTTCGCCGCCTACGTGGCGTGGAAGCTTGACGACCTAGTCTATATGTACTCAACTATGAACGAGCCAAACGTGGTCTGGAGCCTCGGCTTCACTCAGCCCAAGTCCGGCTTCCCGCCGGGCTACCTGTGCTTCGAGTGCTCTGGGAAGGCTATGAAGAACCTCCTGCAGGCCCACGCCAGGGCCTACGACGTAGTCAAGTCCATGACCAAGAAGCCCGTCGGCGTGATATACGCCACGGCCGACTGGACCCCCCTCACGGAGAGCGAAGCTGACAGGGCAGCCGCTGAGGCGGCAAAGGCCGCTGACAGGTGGGCCTTCTTCGACATGCTCTCAAGGAGCTCGCCAAGGGACGACCTGAGGGGGAGGCTGGACTGGATAGGGGTCAACTACTACAGCAGGCTCGTGGTCAGGGCAGGCAGGGGCGGCTTCCAGGTGGTCCCTGGCTACGGGTTCGCCTGTGAGCCCAACTCCGTCAGCCCCGCCGGGAGGCCATGCAGCGACTTCGGCTGGGAGTTCTACCCAGAGGGCCTCTACCACGCCCTCAAGGACTACTGGGAGAGGTACCGCCTGCCGCTCATGGTCACGGAGAACGGCATAGCTGACGAGGGGGACTACCTGAGGCCCTACTACTTGGTCTCGCACGTCTACCGGGTGCACAGGGCCATGCAGGAGGGGGTCAACGTCATGGGCTACCTGCACTGGTCCCTGGCTGACAACTACGAGTGGGCCTCAGGCTTCAGCAAGAGGTTCGGCCTCCTGATGGTCGACTACGAGGCCAAGAGGCTGTACTGGAGGCCCTCGGCCTTTATATACAGGGAGATAGCCAAGAACAACGCCATAACTGACGAGGTAGAGCACCTCAACAGGGTCCCGCCCCTGAGGCCTCTAAGGAAATAAAAATTTTAAAGAACTATATTTTCTTTTTATCTGCCTCTCCTCAGGAGCACCGCGACCAGTGCCGCGATCAGCAAAACTATCACTAGGGACAGGGCCACAACGCTGTAGATCCCGACTCCTACGCGCTTGGTCACGGTCGCAGTTGACGTTACTGCAAGAGCGGACGTTATTGTAGAGGTTATTGTTGAAGTCACCGTAGCTGTTGAGGTGGTAGTGCTCGTGACCGTGGTCACCTGCCTCGGCGCCACCAGGAAGCCATAAGAGTACACCTTGTACCAGGCGCTCACGTTAACGTTCACGGGCGGCCACTGAACGGAGCTGTACTCCATGCCAAGCTCAATATCATTTAGGTAGAGCTGGTCGAAGCTGTAGTTAGAGACCTGGGACCAGAGCAGGGAGGCATCGCTGAATATACTGCTGAGGGGCACGGCTATGGAGCCGTTGCCCAGGGGTGGCGTCAGCACGAAGGCCATGTAGGTCCAAGGGAAGTGGAGCGCTACGTAGGCCTGCCACGTGGCGTTGACGACCCTGCCGTCCACCATGGTTGGTATGTAGAAGGTCGCGTTAGGCCTTGAGTAGCCGGCCGGGTTGAACCCGGGGCTGTAGTAGAGCCACACCATTATCTCGAGGTCATCCGCGCCGACTGAGGAGGGCTCATAGGACCTGGTCAGCCACATGTCGAAGGAGAAGTCGCCGCGCCCGTTAGGGAAGCCCAGGGAGTAGTTAATGTAGGCAACTATGAGCGGCAGGTCGCCGACCTTGGCCGGGAGCTGAAGGTAGGGGCTCTGGCCCGTTATGATCCGCCCCCACGGCTTATACCCATAGATGATCTCAGGGTAGCCCATCACGGTGTCGTAGACGTTTGTGGCTGTGGCGTTGTAATTCACTACTGAGGCAAAGAAGCCATCGCCACACGCCCTAACTGTCACCTCGCCGCTGCCCGACCTTGTGTTCCACACGTCAGGCATTATGACAACACTGACGCCAGAGGCAAAGGTTAAGTTGTACTGAGAGTACTGCCCGCCAGGGGCCTGGGAGAGCGTCACGCAGGGCACAACCTCAAGTACTGTGGCGTTAACTGGGGGTATGAACTCTATGTACTCCCATGGACCGCCGCCCAGCGTTGTAACATAGGCTGAGGCTGCGGGGCTTAGAGATGATGCTAACGGGGCAGCAACGGCCAACAGGGTAAAAATACAAAGAAAGAGAAGGAAAAGGAACCTCAAAGAAAAACACCCGAGGTCAGCTTGGGAGTTACCTCCTCATTACCGCCCAGACTATCAGCCCGACCACTATAGCTGTCACGACAACCGCTATGACAATGTAGGTCGTTGAAGTCACCAGCTTGGTCACCGTCTTCGTCAGGGTGCTCACCGCTGACGAGACGACGGTCGTGACAGACGTGACGGTGGTCGTTGAGACTGTGGTCGTCGTTGTCGTGGCCGTCGTAGTAGTTGTCGTTGTCGTGGCCGTCGTGTAAGTGACGGTTATGGGCTTAGGCGTAGTCGTGGTGACCGTGACGCCCTTCGGGTGCAGGTGAACCAGTACGTAGGCGTTGCCTGGGTTGAACCATGGGGCAGGCGGGAAGAGGTAGCCTGTAGTCTCGTTGGGCCAGCCAGCCCAGTACGTTGTCGAGTACTCATACCAGATGCCGTTGGTCAGGAGAGGTATGACAGGAGTGTAGTTTAACCAGATGGTGAGGACCTCGTTGTAGAGCGGCATGAGGGCACTTATGTTATCAGGGTTAATGGTGAATATCTCCCTCAGGTCATTGTAGGCTGTCCAGGCGGCGGTGTTGTTGAACCTCTCCATGTCAGCCCATGCCCAGCTCCCCACGGGAGCTGTGCCTATTGTGTAGAAGTAGTACTCAAACCAGGTTGCTGGTATCACTCCACCCCAGCTCCACATAAGTGACATCGAGTACTCGCCCATGGCGACCTGTGTATACCACTGGCTGTACGTCGGGAACACGGTGGAGGCCTTAATGCCTATCTTTGACAGGTTCTGGGCTATGAGGTTGGCGTCCTCCATCCAGTCGGTCCAGCCGTAGGGCACGATTATGGTGGCGTTTACAACTGCCCCGTTGGGCATGACCCAGTAGCCCTCGGAGTTCTTGTGCCAGCCGTACTCGCTGGCCACCTGCTGCATGAGCCGCTGGGCCTCCGTCAGGTTGAACGTCCAGCCGTACCTCTGGATTATCGACATGTTTATGTACTTGCCCCAGGCCGCTGAGTAGATGTTGTAGGGGGCGAAGAAGCCGAAGCCGTTGCTGATGTTGCACGGGAGCTCCTGCCCGTTCTCAGCTACCGCGGCCAGCTCCGAGGTGTTTATGGCGTAGGCTATGGCCCTCCTGACCAGGGTTATGTTGTAGGGCGGATACATCTCGTTCATCAGCAGCATAACCCACGGACCCTCCTGCAGGTTCCACGGCGGGTGGCTCAGGTAGGTGTAGATGCCCTGGCTCCTGAGGGTCCAGACGTTAGTGATGAAGTAACCTCCCCACGTCATCTCTCCCGTCTTGAACATGGATATGGCCTGCGGGTTTGACGTTATCACCACGTCAGCGACGTACTCAGGGGCGTACATGCCGTTGGCAGGGACGCCCCAGATGTTCCAGCCCCACCAGTTATCCCACTTAATGAACACGACCTCACTTGGCGTGTAGGCGTAGATCCTATAGGGTCCGTCGCCTATTATCTCTGTGACGTCAGGGCTCCAGGTGAGCGGGCTCCACTTGGTGCCATTTGCGAAGAAGGCGCTCAGGTTGGGGTAGAACTCGTGTAGAGGCATGACGGGGTACGAGGGGCTTGTCAGTATGGCAAGTATGGTGCCCCACGGCGGCGACGAAGGGGTGCTGTTGAATATAAACATGACCTCCTTCTCGTTGACCGGGGTCACGTTAAGGATCGCTCCAGGGCCTGGGGTCCACATCCAGCCCCAGGCCAGTGACGGGAAGTACTTGCCCAGGTAGTAGGTGAACACGACGTCATCGGCCGTGACAGGGTAGCCGTCCTGCCACGTCGCGTTAGGCCATATCCATATCTCGAGGGCAGCCCTGTCAACGGTACCCGTGGCGTTAGGCCCGTAGACAAGCGACGCGGGCACTGTGACTGAGGTCACGGTGAAGTTCTCCCCCAGGGCAGGGTAGTACTGCTGTGTAGCTGGAGACCACAGGAAGAAAGGCAGGTATACCAGGCCCAGCTCCAGGGCGTTTATGACGTTAGCTGTTGAGAACGGGTTAAGGGTAGTTATGGGCCCCCAGGTGACGCCTCCTATGTAGACCGTCTGGGAGGCGGGCAGCGCTATTAGCGAAGGCGCCTGGGCCCTGACGCTCGTGACGCCAGAATACGGTGATAGGAAGCCGACGAGGGACAGGGCCAAGAGGGTGGCCGCCACCAGGCCTAAGGCTAACTTCCTCAAGAGCCTCTCGCCACTAGTATACAATATTGAGGATGTATTTAAATACGACTTTCGTTATATGAAAGTAGGTCCCTTTTCCTGTTAATTTTTGAAAACCCTTACAGCGCCTTGGCGGTCGCCCAGAGAACCCCTCCCCTGCCCCTCAGCTCCAGGTCCTCCTTGATCTCCACCTCAGCCTTCAGCCTGAGGTCAGCCGACGAGGGGCCCGCGTAGAGCTCATAGGTGCCCGCTGGAACCAGCAGGCGGCCTCCTGGCATGTAGACGGAGAGGGCCTCAAGGCCTACCTCAAAGCTGACGGTCTTTGACTCGCCGACCCCGAGGCGGACCCTCCCGAGGCCTATCAGCTCAAGGGAGGGTCTCTCGTAGAGCCTTGAAGGGGGCGACACGTAGAGCTGGGGCACCTCCTCAACCTCCAGGGGCCCTTCGTTAGTGAGCTTCAGGCCGGCCCTCAGCACGCCCCCCTCGAGGCCTGCCCTGAGGTCTGAGTAGGTGACCTTTGAGTAGCTGAGGCCGTGACCGAAGGGGAAGAGGGGCCTTGGCCTTCTGACAGTTATGTCTGATGCTGAGGACCTGCGGAGGCCGTGGCGGACCGGTACGTCGCCTACGGAGGAGGGGATAGTCACAGGCAGCCTCCCTGAGGGGTTTACGAGTCCCACGAGGGCCCTGGCTATGGCGTTGCCCCCCTCCTCGCCAGGGTAGAAGGTAAGGAGTACCGCTGAGGCGGCGTTAATTACATCATCTGGCAGCGATACGGGCCTGCCCGCGATGAGGACTATCACAAGCCTGGCCCCTGAGCCGACGAGGGACCTGAGCAGCCTGAGCTGGCAGTCAGGGAGCGTCGGGTCCCTGTCAACGCCCTCGCCTGAGAGGACCTCGCTATCCCTAAGCCAGAAGCCGCCTGACCTCTCGCCCACGACGGCCACCACCACGTCATGGCCCCTGGCCGCCTCCCTGGCGCCCTCTATCTCCTTATCTCTGCACGAAGCGAAGCTGCTCACAGGCCAGTGGTCCAGCCTGGGCAGCAGCGACCTGAGGCCCTCGAGGACCGTGACCACTGGCGTCACCTGCCTCCCGAGGCTCCTGTGCGCCTGGAGGTGGTAGTCGAACAACATGGCTAGGGGCTGTGAGGCCCCAGGTCCTGTCAGCAGGACCCTCAAGTCCCTGCTAAGGGGGAGTACGCCGTCGTTCTTGAGCAATATAATTGCCCTCTCGGCCGCCTCCCTTGCCAGGGCCCTGTCCTCGGCTGTCTCAACAGGGCCTCCGTCGTAGCTTAAGTATGGATTCTCCAGGAGGCCGAGCGACGCCTTAACTGCCACGACCCTCTCCACGTGCCTGTCAAGTATGTACTCGGACAGCCTGCCTGACCTCACGGCCTCCACGAGGGACCAGAAGAGCCTCTCCCTCATGGGCGCATAGCTGTTTTCAACGTCGATGCCGGCCGAGAGCGACAGCAGGGCCGCCTCCTCAGCGTCCCTGGCGACCCTGTGAAGCCAGAGGAGCCTGGTAACCCCCTCGGCATCAGATACCACGAAGCCCTCGAAGCCCCACTCGCCCCTGAGCACGCCACCTATCAGAAGCCCGTTGGCGTGGCTCGGCACCCCGTCAACGTCGTTATAGGAGGCCATGACTGACAGGGGGCGGGCCTCCTTAACCGCTGACTCAAAGGGCACGAGGGCCAGGTTCCTAAGGTCGAGCTCGCCGACCCAGCTGTTGGCCCCGTTCCTCCCTCCCTCAGACATGCCGTAGGCCACGAAGTGCTTGAGGGTGGCCACAACTCCGTGGGCCTGGACGGACTTGACATAGCTGACGCCCATGGCGGCGGCGAGCCTGGGGTCCTCGCCAAAGGTCTCCTCGCACCTTCCCCACCTCGGGTCAATGCATAGGTCCAGCACGGGGGAGAAGACCTGGTGCACCCCAAGGGCCCTTGCCTGCCTGCCTATCGCGTCAGCCACCCTTGACATGAGCTCCGGGTCAAAGGTGCTGGCCATGGCCAGCGGCGACGGGAAGGCTGTGGCCCCTGGCGCCATGAGCCCCCCGGCTGCCTCCTCCTCGATCATGGCCGGGAGCCTGGCCGTGGACCTCTTGACGAGGAACTCCTGGAGCCTGTTGAATTCCCTGGCCATCTGGGCGTTGTCAAGGAACGCCCCGTTCCCGTAGACCCTCTTGACTATGCCGACGCCGTACTTTGCTATCTCCTCTGCCTTCACCTCGGAGAACCTCCCGCTCTCATCAAGGAAGTGCGTGAAGGGCACGGCCTCAAGCTGGGCCACCTTCTCCTCAACGGAGAGCCTGGCCACGATCTCCCTGGCCCTCAGGATGTGTTCAGGCCTGATCGCGGCGTGAGGCAACCAAAGCCCCTAATAGCTAGAAGGCCTCCGAGTAAAGAGGCCTCACCCTTGAGGCTGGCCCTTTACGTTAACAGGTACTCCATGGAGCGCCTCTCGTCAGATAGCGTCCTCCTCTCCAGGCTCATTGACAGGGCCAAGGAGATGGGCTTCCAGAGGCTGTACCTGGAGAACTACAGGGACGGCGTCACGGTCACGGCCTTCGGGGGAAGGGCCTTCGTGAGCAACGAGAACAGGCACTAGGTCAGGGCCCTCCTTGAGAGGAGGGACGAGGGGCGCGTCGAACTTGTCATACCGCCAGGGCGCGTAGCCCTCGCTGTGGGACAGGTTGTATACATTTTGTGACTCTTTTTTGTCCATTTTGTTTGATAAAATAACCCCTACACACATTTTTAAGCCTCAGAAAAGAAACTAGGATTGGGTGAAAGTGAGAATGGCACAGGCTAAGGAGGTTAGGTACGACTGGTCCCACCAGAGGGAGCTCACCTCAAGGTACGTGCTCTGCGAGAGGCTGGGCTACGCCCTCTGTGCAGCCCTTTACGGGCTGACCATAAAGTAAGGCCTTTTTCAGCCCCTCCTAGTCCTAACCGTTAGGGCAGCTGCGGCGGCCACAGCTATGACGGCCACGGCCGCCGCCACGATAATGGGCGTAAGCAGGACCTCCTTCACTACCTCCGTCACAGTCGAGTAGAGGGTCCTGTTAACCGTGCTCGTCAGGGTCGTGGTCGAAACGGACGTCAGAGTTGAGGTCACGGTCCTGGTCACCGTCTGCGTGACCGTGTAGGTCTGGGTGGCGCTGAGGTTGCCGCAGAGGTCCCAGCTGTAGACCGTGAAGTTCATCAACATGGTGCCGTTGCCTGAGGCGTCCACCTCGGCCCCCAGCTGGATCACGCTCAGGTAGAGGCCTGACTCCCACTGGGTCCCGTTGAACTCGCCTACTATGTTGACGGCCGTCGATATGAGGTCCCTGAGGTTGACGCCAAAGACCCCGCGCGTGAGGCCGTGGTAGGCGCCTTCGCTGTAGTTGAGCTCGGGTATCAGTATTATCAGCATCCAGCCAGAGGGGCCGCCGTTCCTGGGGAGTATGAAGACCTGGTATGACAGGTTCTTCAGCTGCCCATCTATGATTGTAGGCATGGTCACGCTATGCCAGGTGACCCAGTAGGGCAGGCCCGCCAGGGACTGGTTAGCGTACATCCAGAGCATCAGCTCCACGTCGCTCGGCCCAAGCGAGGTGGCGCCGGGGTGCCTCACGAGCCATATGTCATAGGAGAAGTCGTTGTAGCTCCCCTCCCTCAGCGACAGGGAGTAGTTAACTATGGACCACAGGCTGGGCACCTGGTCTGTAGGCATGGGGAGCCTGAGGAAGCTGTAAGTTGACGTCATGGTGTAGAAGGGCCCCCAGGAGTAGTCGCCGTACATTATGTCAGGGAAGCCGACGACCGGAATGAAGCTGATGGCCCTGACCACGCCCGTTATGTTTACGTAAACTGCAAGGTGACCATCGCTGAGGACCATCGTGACGTTCCCGTTGCCCCCTACGAGGTTCCACAGCATGGGCGATATCATCGCTGTGGCGCCCTGGGGGAGCTTCATGAAATAGGCGTTGTAGTTGTTGAGCACTGCGTAGGAGAACAGCGTGTAGCTGGCGTTTGATATCATTGGGTAGCAGATCATGCACTGGGCCGAGGCCTGAGGGGCGACTGCCAGGGCTAAGAGGATGAGAACAGCTAACAGGGACAGGGCCCGCGGGCTCAAGACCCTATACCCCCTTCCACAGCCCGGCGCTCTTGGAGGCGTAGTGGCAGGCCGCGTAGTGGTCAGGCTCCACCTGGGCCAGGCCCGGCTTAGTGGCCCTGCAGAGGTCGGTGGCCAGCGGGCACCTGTCGGCGAAGACGCAGCCCCTTATGTAGCCCGTCTTAAACTCTATCGTGGTGCTCGTTATGCGGCCCGTCCACCTCCTTGAGACCAGCGGTATGGATTTCATGAGCAGCTGTGTGTAGGGGTGGAAGGGCCTGCTGTAGACCGCCTCTACGTCGCCGTACTCCATGACCTCCCCCTTGTAAAGTATGAGTATCCTGTCGGCTATGTATGAGGCCAGGCTGAGGTCATGTGTCACGAAGAGCACAGACATGCCGGTCTCCTTCTTGAGCTTGTAGAGCAGGTTAAGGATGTTTACCCTGAGGGAGGCGTCAATCATCGAGACTATCTCGTCAGCTAGGAGGACCTTGGGCCCTATGACAAGCGCCCTGGCTATCATGACCCTCTGTAGCTGGCCCCCGCTAAGCTGGTGGGGGTACTTGCCAAGGATCTCATCTGGGTTGAGGCCAACGAACTCCAGGGCCTCCCTCACGGCCTTCAGCCTGTCAGCCTCAGAGGCCTCGGGCATGTAGGTCTTTGCGGCCATCAAGAGCGGCCTGCTGACCCTGTAGAAGGGGTTGAACGAAGAGTAGGGGTCTTGGAGGACGGCCTGGACCTCCTTCCAGTACTTCCTGTTGTCCCACCTCTCAAGCGGGACCCCGCGGTAGAGGACTCTGCCAGAGGTCGGCTTCAGGGCCTTGAGGAGTACCTTGAGTAACGTGCTCTTCCCGCTGCCGCTCTCACCAACTATTGAAAGTATCTCGCCCTCCATGACGTTGAATGAGACGTTGTTCAGGGCGTAGATCCTGGTGGTCCTGAAGAAGCCTGTGCTGAAGACCTTGGTCAGACGATCAACCTCGTAGAGGACCTCCCTGCTCAACCCCTCTCACCCCTGTAGAGCCAGCACTTCACTAGGCGCCTGCCCCCAACGCTTACCATCGGGGGCTCCTCGCTTGAGCATATCGGCATAGCTAATGGGCACCTCGGGTGGAACCTGCAGCCGCTGGGCGGGCTCAAGAGGGACGGCGGCTCCCCCTTCAGGCCTGTCAGGGGCCTCTTGACTATCCTGACTCCAGGCTCGGGTATGCTGACCATAAGGCCCTTAGTGTAGGGGTGCTTGGGGTCCCTTAGGACCTCGTCCACAGGCCCATACTCTACTGCTTGTCCCCCGTACATCACCAAGAGGTCGGTGGCCACCTCGTTGACGAGGGCTATGTCGTGGGTTATAAATATCATTGACTTCACAGCGCCGTTGTCCAGCAGGTCCTTGAGGTACTGTATGACGAGCCTCTGGACCACCACGTCGAGGGCGCTCGTGGGCTCATCAGCTATCAGGACCTCAGGGTCCAGGAGGGTGCTTATCAGTATGGTGACCCTCTGCCTCATGCCCCCGCTCAGCTCTATCGCGTACCTGTCGAGGGCCCAGGGTGGCAGGCCCAGCTGTAGGGCCCTCTCCCTGGCCAGCTTCAGCCTGTAGTTGAGCTCGTCGGAGGACGCGTCATGGGACAGGAGGAGGTCCCTTATTATGTCCCTCACCCTGCTCGTGGGGTTGAGGGCGTTCATGGCGTACTGGGGTATTATTGATATCCCTCTTGCCCTCAGCTGCCTCAGCTTCTCGGGGTCCATTGAGTAGATGTTGGAGCCCCTGTAGAGGACCTGGCCCGAGATCAGCCTGAGCGGAGGCCTTATGACGTTCGCCAGCACGCTGCCCAGCGTGCTCTTCCCGCTGCCGCTCTCACCAACTATGCCCAGAACCTGTCCCTCCTCTAGGTCAAAGGAAATGCCGTCAACTGCCCTCACGGGGCCCTGGGGCGTGAAGTAGTAGGCCCTCAGGTCCTTCACCTCAAGCAGCTTCATCTCATGTCCCCCTCAGCCTCGGGTTGAACACCCTGTCCATGCCCATGGCCACTGCCGTGAGGGACGTGGCTATGAGTATGATAACTATGACAGGCGGCAGCCACCACCACCACCAGTTGTAGACCAGTGCCCCCCAGCCCCACGCGTAGTTCAGCATGAGGCCGAGGGTTATGGTGTTCCCAGGGCCCAGACCTATGGCGTCGAGCCCCACGTCAGCCATGAGGGACCCGTTGAGGGTCATGACGAGCATTATAGCTATGTAGGGGAGCATCTGGGGCAGGACCTCCGTCAGGGCTATGTTGAGCCCGCTCATGCCGTTGAGCCTGGCGACGGTTACGTAGTCCCTGCTCCTCATGCTCAGGGCGAAGCTCCTGTACGCCCTGGCGCCCCATGGCCAGCCGAAGGCCCCTATTATTATGGCCTCGAGCTGAAGGCTCGGGTGCTTCACTATGGTTGCTATCAGCAGGAGTATCGTGAAGGTCGGTACGACCAGGAACGTGTTGGTGAGGAAGTTGAAGACGGCGTCAACTGCTCCCCCTAGGAAGCCCCCTATGACGCCGAGGGCCAGCCCTATGAGGGTCGCTATCAGCGCCGCTACAGTAGCCACGAACAGTGTATTGCGGGTCCCGAAGAGGAGCTGGGACAGGACGTCCTGGCCGAAGCCCGTCGTCCCCAGCGGGTACTTCAACGAGGGGGGCTGATTAGGCGCCCCAACCGTGGCGAGGAAGTTCTTGGAGGGGGCGACGTAAGGGGCCAGCAGGCCCATGAGGGCTACGGCCAGGATTATGATAAGACCTCCCATGAAAAACTTCTCCCTGACAAGCGAGCCCAGCAGGGGACCCCAAACCCCCCGCGGGCCCGCCGCCCTCCGTGGCCTCGGGAGCCTCCTGCTCAAACGCCTCGCCTCACGTGCCTACCTCAGCGGCCCTGACCCTTGGATCCAGGACGCTGTAAAGGATGTCAACTATGTAGTTGGCGAGGAGCACCACGGTCGCTATTATCACGAACGCGCCTGCCACCGTTAAGTAGTCGTTCTCCGTGGCCGCCACGCCCATTATGTAGCCCATGCCGGGGTAGCCAAATATGAACTCTAGGACGTAGGAACCGCCGACCACCGTGCTCAGGCTGAGCGCGAGGCCCGTTATCTGGGGCAAAAAGGCGTTCTTCATGGCGTACCTCGCAAGTATCGAGCCGCGCAGCCCGAGGGCCTCGCCGTAGTTCATGTAGTCGCTGTTCTTCTCGTTTATTATGAGCTGCCTCATGCCGAGGACCCAGCCGCCCAGGGAGACCAGTGTGACCGAGAGGAACGGCATTATCCAGTGCTTCAGGAATATCTTTATGTACGCCCAGCTCAGCCTAGGTATTGCCGAGTACGTGTAGCCGGTGGCCGGGACCCAGTGGAGCTCGACCGCAAAGACCATGATCAGTATGAGGCCGAGGACGAAGAACGGTATGTTGTTCAAGGCCACGAAGGCCACCATGGAGGCCCTGTCAGTGAGGGTCCCGGTCTTCCTGTAGCCTATCTGGGCCCCGAGGAGGTTACCTATGACCCAGGCCACCACGGTCGACGGTATTATGAGGATCAGGTCGTAGGGAAGAGACCTGGCTATGACCTGGCTGACCGTGGCTGGGAAGAACGCTATGGAGGGGCCGAAGTTGCCGTGAAAGAGGTCCTTCCAGAAGTTGACGTACTGAAGCCAGAGGGGCTCATGAGCCCCGAAGAGCCCCTCGATGTAGCTCACCATCTCCTTGTACTGCTGCGGTGAGACCATGGAACCGCTGGCCGCTAGGGACCTCTCCATGCTCGCCACCGTGATCTCGACAGCGTTATAGGGCAGCAGGCGCGGTATGAACCAGGCGAAGGAGACTGCCACGAACCAGGTGAGCGCGTAGTACAGGGCCTTGTACAGGGCGTGCTTCACGAACGGCGATAAGGACGCCATCCTCTTACCCACTTGTCCTAACAGCCGAGCGGAGATTAATAAGGCGTACTTTCGTGTAGCGAAAGACGAGCTCAAACCCATGCACTGTATAGCATACCACACGGTAAACAACTTGAGAAGACTTGTACTCAGCCTCGTAGCTGTCCTGCTTTTGCTCGCCCTTCCTCGTAGGCTTCGCGGCGCCCACGGCTGGCCTAGCACAGGTCAGGGCCCAGACGTCATCGCTTATAGCGCTGCCCAGGAGCGAGACCGTCTACATGGGAGGGGCCGTCTGGGGCCCATAACATCGCTTAACCCGTTCTCGCCTTCCAACGGCCAGCTCGACGATTACCTGCAGAGCATGGTCTACCTGCCCCTGTTCCTCTTCTCGCCTGTCACTGGCATCCTTTACTCTGCCCTGGGGGAGAACTTCACAGTTACCTCGGTCACAGTGCCCGCCTCCCCGGTCTACGGGCCATGATGAGGTAACATAAACCAAACTTTATTTTAATCTTTTTTAATTTTAAATTGGGTCTAAGTTTTTGCAAGGCCCGGACCTCTCCTGGAAAATCGGAAGGCAGTACTAAGGTGAATGACCTGTGGCCTTCACAGTAGTGGCCTGCGACGACGGCGAGGTCAGGAAGCTTGGGGGAGGGCTCACCACCGTGGCCTGCGTCGCCTACAGGGAGCTCTGGCCCTTTGACGCCTCATTGGGCCTCATAAGGGTCGACGGCCTTGACGCGACATCCGTGCTCTCCGGCATGATATCACTTATGGCGAGGCCTCCCGGCGCTGTCCTCCTCGACTCCATAACAATAGGGGGCTTCAACGTCGTCTCCCTCCCAGGCCTCAGCAGGCTCACCGGCATGCCAGCCATAGTTGTCTACTCCTACGAGCCGAGCGTCGAGAGACTTGAGGCCCCCCTGAGGCAGCACTTCGCCGACGCCGAGCTCAGGCTCAGGGCCCTCGCGCCCATAAGGGGCGCCAGGAGGGTCATGACGAGGAGGGGGGAGCTCTACCTCGTTACCTGGGGCATTGAGCTCAGCGAGGCGGTTAAGGTCGTTGAGGCCTACCAGTACTTCACCAAGGTTCCCGAGCCCATAAGGGTGGCCCACAGGCTCGCCTCAGAGGCCTCAAGGCTTATGGGCTTACAGCAGGCCTGACCCTGTCCCTTAGGAAGCCCACGACAAGCTCCGTGAAGCCCCTCGGGTCGTCTAGGTAGCAGGCGTGCCTCCTGCCGAACCTCACCAGCTCTGCCGTGCTGACCCTGCTGAGAACGGCCTCCGCGTTCGATATAGGGGACACGTCGTCCTCCGAGCCCCAGACCAGGAGTATGGGCTTGCCCGAGAGGGCCTTGAACTGGGGCGCGTGCCTCTCGAGGCCCACGGCGCCTATCAGGACGAGGCCCAGGACCCTGTCAGGGTGGGCCAGGGCGTAGGTGGCCACCGAGTAGCCCCCAAGGCTGGCCCCCAGGAGGACCCCCCTCTCGAAGCCTACCAGGGGGAGGAAGTCCTCTAGGAACTCCCTCCTGCCGCCGAACTGGTACCTGCCCTGCGGCGTCTCCCCCTGGCCCGGTGGGTCAACAGATACGGCCCTGAAGCCAGCCTCTGCCACAGCCTTGACGAGGCCCACCTCGACCCACGTCCTTGCGTTAAAGGAGGCCCCTGGCATCATCACGACAGGCAGTCCAGAACCCTCCTCCACGTAGTGGACCCTCGTGCCCTTCACGTCAACGTACCCGTCAGGCACCCTGGCCGCCCCCGCATAGCCGAGGGCCTCAGGGCTAAATGCCTAGGCCCGCTTGGAGGGCCTCATCCTGAGGCCTGGCCTCCTGACCTTGCCCACAGCGTGCCTGGTTATCTCAAGGTTACAGGAGCCGTGTGACGTGCACCACTCCTCGCAGGCCTCCGCCAGCTCCCGGGACGCGTAAACCTGCCCGCAGGCCTCGCAGGCGAAGAACCTCGAGCCGCCTATGGCTATCTCGAGCGTCTAAGTCACCTATGGGCCAATGATGACGAGGGGCTTTAAGCTTGAGCCTTAAGGGCTTTTATTCATAATTACTTTAATTTTCCTAATTATGCGAGTTAATACCTATAAGCCTGCCCTCTTAATTATACTTAATGATGAGGCATGTACCTGGAGCTGCTAGACGTAGAGGACGAGGGGCTGGCTCCAAGGGCCTGGCTGGAGGCGGCCGAGCTGGCCATAGAGGGGAAGGCCCCGGCTGACTTGCTTAAGCGGAAGCTGGGGAGGCTCCTCTCCCTCCTTATGTCATCGGTTGCGCCCGCCAGGGTAATGGCGTGGAGGGCCGCTGCATTGCTCCTCAGGGCTGCCGTAGTTGAGCCGAAGGAGCTTGCTGAGCGAAAGGAAGGCCTCCTGGAGCTCCTGAGGTTCCGCGGGCCAACCCCTGGCATCTACGCTGACGCCTGGGAGGTCGCGGAGGCCCTGGCCAGAGCTGGCCTGCTGAGCGCCAAGGACCTCAGGCCGCTGAGCGGCCTGCTCTGGGACGTGGTGAGGAGGTCCTCTGGCCGCGAGAGGGGAAGGCTGGCCTCGATCGCTTCAAGGCTGGCCTCATCCGGCCTCATTAGGGGGCCCAAGGCCAGGCTGCCCGTCCTAGCTGAGGAGGCCTATATACTCTGAGAGGTCCTCTGGAGCTCCTCCCAGATCCTCCTGGCAGAGCTGGTGCCTACCCTGAAGAGCCTCGGGTCAAGGGGCCTCCCGGAGGCCTCGAGGAGCTCCATGACCTGGGACACCGACCTTATCCCGCCCGCCGGCTTTATGCCTATGTTGGGGTTGTAGGCCTTGGAGAGCTCAGCCATGAGCCTCACGTTCTCGACCCTGGCGCCTACCTGGTTGCCGAGGGAGGAGGCGTAGGAGGGGTCCTCGAAGCCCGTGCTCGTCTTTATGAAGTCAGCCCCCGACAACATGACGACCTTGTACAGGGCCTCCTTCTCAGCCCTCGTGATGTAGGCGTCCTCAACTATCACCTTTATCAAGGCCCCCTCGGCGTGGGCGACGAAGGCCAGCCTCCTGAGGTCCCTCTCGACGGCCTCAAGCCTGCCAGACTTGACGTAAGTTATGGGGGCAACCACGTCGACCTCCTCTACCCCCTTGTCAACAGCCCTCCTTATCGCCTCGGCCCTGACGTCGGTCGTGGACGCCCCGAAGGGGAAGTCTATGACCGTGCAGAGCCTCAGCCTGTGGCCGCCCTCGTCTATCAGGTGCCTCGCATAAGCGGCGTGGGCCATGTTGACGCAGACGGAGTAGCAGCCCATGGCGGCCGCCTCCTCGACGAGGGAGCGGACCTCGGCGAGCGTCGAGTAGGGCCTGAGGAGGGTTGAGTCTATGACCCCCATGACCTGGGAGGGCGTGTAGCCGCGAAGCCCATACGCCAAAATTTCTCCCCCGCCCGGCAGGTACAAAGGGGGATATTTTGGCTGACATAGTAAGTGAGCTGATGGGGGCCCTGGGCAGGGACAAGGTCTCAGCCGACCCGAACGTACTAAGGCTATACTCAGCCGAGCCCGAGGGTCTCTCAGGGCCTGTAGAGGCCGTGGTCTTCCCTGAGTCGCCTGAGGACGTCTCCTCCCTGGCATCGCTTGCCTACAGGCTGGAGTTCCCTATCTACCCCCAGGGCTCAGCGAGCAGCCTGAGCGGCAACGCCGTTCCTACCAGGAAGGGCGTTGTCGTCAGCTTTGAGCGGATGAACAGGGTCAAGGAGGTCAGCCTCGTTGACAGCGTAGCAGTTGTTGAGCCAGGGGTGAGGATAGAGGAGCTTAACGTGCAGCTGGCCGAGGCCGGCTACATGTTCCCCGTGGACCCGGCGAGCCAGTCAGTGGCCACCGTAGGGGGCGCCATAGCCAACGGGGCTGGGGGTATGAGGGGGGCCAAGTACGGCACCATGAGGGACTGGGTGAACGGGCTTGAGGTCGTCCTAGTTGACGACCAGGGGACCAGGCTGAGGCTGGGCTGCAGGACAGTTAAGTGCAGGCAGGGCTACGATCTAGTGAGGCTCATGGTGGGCAGCGAGGGCACCCTCGCCCTGGTCACCGAGGCCACCCTCAGGATAACGCCCCTACCCGAGACGGTGGTCACGGCCCTGGCCTTCTTCGACGGCCTCGAGGGGCTCGCCTCGGCCTACGTGGACCTCAAGTCGAGGAGGGTCCAGCCCTACATAGCTGAGTTCATGGACGCCCCGACCGTGAGGCTTGCCTCAGAGGGCCTTGACCTGCCCTTCGAGGCCAGGGGCGACATGTTCCTGGTAAGCCTTGAGAGCACGCCGGAGAGCGCGGAGAGGCACGCCAAGTTCCTCGAGGAGCTTATGAGGTCCCACGGGGCGAGGGAGGTGAGGGTCACAGCTGACCCCTTGGAGGCTGAGGAGCTCTTCAGGCTCAGGAGGAACCTCTTCCCCGCCCAGATATCCATGTTCAGGAGGCCCGGCAGGCCCCTGCTGCTCCTCATAGAGGACATAGTGGTGCCGCCCTCTAGGGTGCCCGAGGCCGTGAGGGCGCTCAGGGCGCTAGACAGCAAGTACGGGATTACTTCATCGCTTGGGGGCCACATAGGTGACGGCAATCTGCACCCCGCCATAGGCTTTGACCCCACAGACCCCGAGTCTACAAGGGTCGCGGCCGCGTGGTTCAACGACGTGGTTCAGGTGGCCCTCTCGCTGGGGGGAGCGGTGAGCGCAGAGCACGGCATAGGGTTGCTCAAGAGGGAGGCCCTGGCCAAGGCCTTAGGGGAGAGGCAGATAGAGGTAATGAGGGCGATAAAGGCCGTCTTCGACCCTAAGGGGCTCCTGAACCCCGGTAAGCTGTTCTAAGCGGGTCAAGAAAAGGGAAAATAAAAAAAGAAAAGGAGTCTAGTTCATGGGAACGCCCTGAAGGTCAGGGGAGCCATCTCGAGGAGCTGGAGGACCTCAGGCAGGGCCTGCTGAGGCGAGGCGGGGGCCGACGAAGCGGTCGTAGAGGAGCTGGTAGTGGAGGCCGCCAGCAGGCTCACGGTGGCCTGGGCCGCCTCCGGAGGGCCTGCATCGGGTTCGATATCTGCCCTGTCAGGTAGTCAAATATGTAGCTGTCGAACTCGCTGGTCCACGTGCCCGCCAGGGAGGTGAATATCGTCGGGTTCCCGGCGAAGGCGTGCTGAACTAGGTAGTAGGACTCGTTCAGCAGCTGCAGCATGTAGCTCGGCATGGACGTGTTGGCCAGGAGGATAGAGTAGGCCTGCCTGTTTATCGGGAAGAGGCCGAAGGTGTAGAAGGACTGGACCTGCACGTGGTCGACACTATGAGCTCGAGGAGTTGCATGGCCAGGTCCTTGTGCTGTGAGTACTTGCTTATGGCGAAGTACGTGGCGCCAGCCCCAGCGTACCCTCCTGGGGCAGGAGCGAACCTGAACATGGTCCTGTTCTGGGGCGTAAGCCACGCCATCTGTGACATGTAGGTGAAGCCTGCTGGCGCCTGCTCGCTGGCCAGCAGGCTCGGCGTGTTGTCAAATGACACCGTCAGGACGCTCGGGTTGGGCTCATAGCTGACGAGGGACTTGTACATCTTAAGAGCCTCCACGCCCACGCTGTTGTTGAAGGAGGGCGGGGGGAACGAGTAAGGCCAGCCCTTCGGGTAGCAGCCCATGAACAGCGTCATGTAGCCTGGCAGCCCAGCAGGGTTGCCGCAGTTGAGGGTGGAGTTGTGCATGTAGTACCACTCGAAGACCAGCGGGAACGCCTCGTTCAGGTCGTAGGCAGGGTCGTCATATATTAGGACGCCGTACTTGGTTATGTTGTGCGAGGTGAAGAACTGGTCAACGTCGAGGACCTGGGTCCAGTTCTGCCACGTCCACGGGTTGAGGCTGAAGTGGTACTCGTTGTAGAACTCCTGCTGAAGCGTCACGTTGTCAAAGAACTTAATGTTGTACCACAAGACCAGCACGCTGGCCCAGGGCGCTATGCCGTAAAGCGTCGTCTGCCCCGTCTGCGGGTTGTAGTAGACGCCGCCGAAGTTCATGACAGTCATGATGAGGTTGCTGATGTTGAAGGCTGACTCGTTGAGGGGCGAGAGGTACGGGAGTATGTTGGGGCCTGGGCCCTGGGTGTAGGTAACTATGTCATACTGGGAGCTCCCGGCCTCAAGGACCGTCATCTCCTTCTCGAGGTAGCTCGTGAACGGGTAGCTCAGGACCTGCACCTTCACGCCTGGGTGCTCCTGCTCGAAGAGCGGGATAACTATAGAGTTCAGGAGCTTCGCGGGCGAGCCCGCATACGTCACCACTGTCAGCGTTATGACCGAGGTGTTGGTCGGAGGCGGCGTCGTGGTGGTCATAGTTGTCATCGTTGTGCTGGTCGTGGTCACGTTGTGCGTGAGGTCGTGGTCACGTGACGCATGAAATATAGTAATAGGCTAGGCCGCCGGCGACGGCCACGACCACTATAACGATGACGACAGCTGCCAGGGCCGCTGTTGAGATTGAGGCCCTATTCAAACTGGGACCCGCTCAGCATGGGGACCACAGGAATTTTA
Organism: uncultured Acidilobus sp. JCHS; assembly: GCA_000495735.1. NCBI lineage: Archaea > Thermoproteati > Thermoproteota > Thermoprotei > Acidilobales > Acidilobaceae > Acidilobus > uncultured Acidilobus sp. JCHS. Next base: position 31,465 of record AYMD01000010.1, read on the forward strand.
GTATTCCTAAGCGTATACCTGAAATGGAGCTGTTCAGCCCTTACAGGTTAAGGGCTTGTAACTGCTTATAAGAGGTCAGCGTCGTAGAGGCTTAAACCAACTTTTATTACCCTGTGTCCGCGTAAGCCCTCCGAATCACAGTGGACCCCCTGAACCTCATAATGTTGACCGTGGCCCTGAGCTCAAGCGGGGCCCTATCGCCCGGCCCCCTGACCATGGCCGCCGTCGTTGAGGGCGCGAGGGGCTCCTGGAGGGCCGGCCTCAAGGCGGCGACCGGCCACATGACCTTTGAGCTCCCTTACGTTGTGGCCATAGGGCTGGCCGCCTACCAGCTCAGGTACGCCCTCGATGACCCCGTGGTCAAGTACGCCCTGGCAGGCCTCATGGGGGCCTTCCTGGCCTACTTCTCAGCAGTGACGGCCCTCGACGGACTCAGGCTGGTAAGGGGCAGGGCCTCAGACGTGAAGGGGCTCACGAGTTCCCTCAGGGGGCCCTTCACCGCTGGCCTTGCGTTCACCGCCTTCAACCCGTTCTTCCTGCTGTGGTGGCTGACGGTCGGCCTTGTGCTTGTCGAGGCAGCCTCAGGGCTCGGGTTCCTGGTGGGCTACTCCATAATGTACCCGAGCCACGTGTGGATGGACTACGCCTGGCTGACGCTCATGGCCTCCCTCGGCGAGGGGGGCAGGAGGGTCCTCAGGAGCAGGGGCTACGGGGCCCTCCTAATAGCCTTGGCAGCCCTCATGGCTGGTGTGGGGGCTTACGCCCTCACGGGCCTGGCCTAGCTGGGCGGCCTCCTCGTTATGAGGACCCCCTCTAGGGTCGGGACTATGGCGTACCTCCAGCCGGCCTTGACGAGGAGCTGGAACGTCTCCGCTGGGGGAGGGGGCCTTATGGCGTTGTGGAACATTGCGAGCCCTCCGGGCAATAGCTTCCTCGTCAACAGCTCGACGACCCTTGGGTAGAGCGACACCTGGACGTCTACGAAGGCCACGTCCACCCTGTCGTCCTCGGAGTCCTCAAGGACCTTCAGGGCGTCGCCGTGAACGAAGTTGATGGAGACCCTCTCGAAGGCCACGTCCCTGTACGCAGCCCTGGCGGCCTCAACCCTCTCGGGCCTTATCTCAACAGCTGTCAGCTCGCAGGGCCCCGAGCAGGCATCCTCAAGGGCCTTCGCGAGCCACAGCGTTGAGTACCCCATGGCTGAGCCCAGGTCATAGACCTTGAGCCCGCTCCTCCCGTGCGCGAAGGTGAAGAGGGCGGCGTATATGACGAGCCCGTCCTCGAAGTCTATCCTGCTTACGCCCGCGGAGTCCGAGTTGAGCCTGAGCCTGAGCTCGAAGTCCCTGAACTCGCTCTCCCTCAAGCTAACGCCCTGGGCTGAGGGCAGGACGTCTCTTAAAAAGCTAAGGTTATCGCTCAACATAAAGGAGGGACGTTTTGACGTGAGGTTATGAGCCCGTTAGAACGACCTAGCGATGGCTTACCTACTTCCTTGTGAGCCTCGCCCGGAAGCCTGCCCATAGGCTCTGCCTCAACAAGCCTCATAGTTCTTGGCTCCTTAGCGGCGCTCCTTAAAGCCCTTAAGGCGTAACGCCATCAGCTATAACCTTGAGGGGAAAGCCGCAATGCGGTCTTCGGCCTACGCTAGCTGGCTACTTGTCTCTCGCTGAAGCCTTGCTGTGGAGGTGGATTCTTTTTCATGTCTATAGAAACCCCTTTGTAATCATTAATTACTAACTGGAGGGCTCCCTGGGGCCCTCGCCTTTAGGGCAGGGTAAAGGCTTTTAAGCTACTGTTTGCTACTTCTGTAGTTGGTGCGAGAGTGCCTGCTACAGAGCCCATCAGGGTCAGGAGGGAGACCAAGGAGGAGCTGAACAGGCTGAAGGTTCACCCCAGGGAGACCTACGACGACGTGATAACAAGGCTCATCGAGGAGTACAAGAGGTGTAAGAGTGCACAGGGCTAACGCGGCCAAGCTGGCAACAGTTGATGAGGGGGCCGATGAAAGGCTGAGAGGAGTAAATGAAGCCATAAGGACAGTCACCGTAAGGTCCGAGCAGTTGCCCAGGAGGACTTTCAGAATATTTGTTGAGCTAGAGGGCATGTACAGGAACATGGTTGAGCAGCTGGTCCTCTACGCTGTGAACAATAACATAACTAAGTTCACCAGGCTTAAGGCTGAGAAGTACCGTGAGGTAAGGTCACTTTACCCTCAGCTGCCCTCTCACTACGCCTACACGGCCTGCCAGGACGCCGCCGAGAGGGCCCACTCGTTCCTCAGGATGAGGAAGATAGGGAGAGCAAGGAAGGCGTACCCTGAGGTCAGGAGCGTTAGCATATGGCTAGACGACCACCTGTGGAGGGCCGAGGGCCTGACGTCAGTGAGCCTGGCCACCCACAGGGGCAGGGTCAACGTTTCTATTGAGCTTAACAAGCACTTCCTGAGGTATGTTAACAGGGGCTGGAGGCTCGCCTCCGAAGCGAAGTTCAAGCTTGACCGCAGGGAGAGGAGGCTGATATTCTATCTAGCCTTCAGGAAGGAGGTCAGCGAGTATAAACCGAAGGCCTACATAACGGTTGACGTAAATGAGGACGCCGAGGCGGTACTCATTGATGGCACTGTCTACCTCCTTGAGACAAACCTGAGCAGGGTGACGCTTGGCTACTACTACAGGAGGAAGAGGGTCCAGGAGAAGTATGACAGGGCCTACGGCCTGGGCAGCAGGCCAGCGAGGAGGGTGCTCAGGAGGCTGGGCAACAACGAGAGGGTCCTCAAGAGGGAGATAAGGTGGAAGCTGGCCGCGCTGATCGTAAGGGAGGCCGCCAGGAGGCAGGCCGCCATAGTACTTGAGAGACTAGGGAAGGAGCCAGCCAAGGGCATGATAGAACGTATCAAGAATTCCCAGCTCAGGCACAGGGTATTCCAGGCCGCCTTCAAAGGAGTGTAGAGGGCCATAGAGGAGAAGGCAAGGGAGTACGGGGTGCCAGTCATTTACGTTGACCCCAGGAACACCTCAAAGGTATGTCCAATACACGGCGCTGAGATTATATACGGCAGAAATAGGCACGGCATCTGCTCAAGGGGAGGCGAGACGTGGCACAGGGACGTGGTTGGCTGCTACAACCTCCTTCTGAGGGCCCTGGGCGGCGATGGGGGCGCTGCCCCAAGCCGCCTGAGGGCCTTTGTTGCCGTAGATGGGGGCCCCGTGCCGTTGGGCCCGAAGGAGTCCCATGACCCACCTACCGTTAAGCTCGGTAGGTGGCTAAGGGCTAAGTCCCTACACTCGATCATGACTGATCATAAAATGATTGAAATGAGAGTGTAGGGACGAACGGCCTCAGGCCGTGAAGCCTCTTCACAGCTCAGAGGTCGGGCTCGCAGCGGGAACGTTTCTCCTCATCGGCCTGCGCATATGGTCCCCCAGGAGGCCTATAATGTTGTCGGAAGCCTCAAACATTTAAAAGTCTGGAAGGCGTTCACAATTCGCGGTGGGCCCGTAGCTCAGCCAGGTAGAGCGGCGGGCTCCAGACCCGTAGGTCGGGGGTTCAAGTCCCTCCGGGCCCACCACATCCGGTCTTCCCATTTTGTGTGCAGGGCAGAGCTTTATCCTATGGATATGCTGGCGCTGGACGCTTATTACAGCGTGTTTTACGAGGATCGTGCCAGGGGCATCGGTGAAATTATTTAGTACCGCTTATCATTTTGATCAATAGGCGTTTAATTGTGAGGTTGAGGAGACAATACGAGCTTGTTGAGCACTACTTTAGGGAATTTCAAAACAGGGTCCTGAGCGGTGGCGACAGGTTTTCGCTTGAGAGGTTAGGACAACTGATCATTCAGTCGTTGCTGGACTTAGCAGCGATGCTTGCCGTCAGCGAGGCCGGTAAGAAGCCCGAGACCTACCGTGAACTGGCCCTTTGGCTCTCTAGGAAGCTTAACCTAAGCGAGGAGCTTAGCAGGTTCCTTATGGGTTTAGCAGGCTTTAGAAACATACTGGTTCACGGCTATGCGGAAATAGATGTCTCGATGGAGATGGAGACGTTTAGGGAAATTGTCAATAAGTTACCTGCCGTACTCAATAGGTTGAGGGACGCGGCTGGTAATGACCCAGGCCCTGGCCTAGTCACTGACGCCCTAGGCAGAGTCTTCGTTAAGCACGGCGTCAAGTACGCGTTCCTCTTCGGCTCAAGGGCCAGGGCCGGCGCTGGCAGAGATTACGACATAGCCGTCGTCTTTGAGAGGAGGCCCAGCAACGCCCTTGAGCTAGGCCTGCTGATCGTCGACCTGGCTGAGGCGCTTGGCGTTCACGAGGACCTAATAGACCTGGTGGACCTCGACGCTGCACCACTAAACATAGTCAAGACAGTGATTGACGAGGGCAGGGTCTTGCTGGGCGGTGATGAGGCCCTTGATCACCTATGGCGTAAGTACCTGGCGTACCTGGACGCCAACGAGATGGAGCGCCTCATAGCCCAACGAGGAGGGAAAGAAACGAGGACGTAGTCAGGGCTAGGCCTCACTAATCGTGAAGGACCTCTTCACTATGAAGCCCTCGTCTTAGGGCAGCGCTGCCTTCAAAGAGGAAACCGCATCAACGATTTGCAGACACCAGGGACGGCTCCTCGAGTCAAGGAAAGGACTCAAAAGGAGGTGGCAATATATAAAGTGCGCCCATGTGCCTTCTTGCACACCTAAAAGTATAAAGTATTTATTTCTCTAATTAGTTCCCTTAAAGGGCCCACCTATGGCCGAGGACCTGGGCATCAGGACTGACAGGGAGCTGAGGAGGGCCCTTGACAGAAGGCGCCTCCTCTTCCTCTCCATTGGTGAGATAATCGGGGCAGGCTGGCTCTTCGCCCCCCTCTACGCAGCCTCGTACGCCGGCGGCGCTGCCCTGCTGGCCTGGATCATAGCGGGCGCCTTCGTCCTGCTCATAGCCTTCGCCAACGCCGAGATAGCCTCAGCCATACCGAAGTCAGGGGGCCTGGTGAGGTACCCCCACTACGCCTTCGGCGGGTTCGCGGGCTTCCTGACGGGCTGGGTCTACTTCCTCGCTATAACGGCTGTGCCCCCTACTGAGGCCCTCACAGCTACGCGGTACCTCTCCTTCTTCTTCCCGCAGCTTTACAACGCGGCGACTGGCAAGCTAACCCCCCTTGGCTACCTCGTGGCCTACCTGTTCCTGGCGCTCTTCGCCTACGTCAACTATATGGGGGTCAGGGCGGTCGGCGAGACCGTCTACGGGCTGGGCTGGTGGAAGGTGATCATACCTTCGCTTACGGCCATAATTATGATAGCCCTCGCCTTCGTCCCCTCCAACTTCACGGCTGGAGGGGGCTTCGTGCCCACGAGCGGCACCGCCCCATACACGGGCTGGGCTGCCGTCTTCTACGCGATACCCTCGGCGGGCGTCATGTTCGCCTACCTGGGCTTCAGGCAGGCCATAGAGTACGGAGGGGAGGGCAAGGACCCGAGCAGGGACGTGCCCTTCGCCGTTATCACGGCCATACTGATAGCCATGTCAATATACATACTGTTGGAGGTCGCCTTCATAGGGGCCATACACTGAAACGTCATAGGAGTTAACGAGGGCGCCTGGTCTGCCCTGAGGAAGTCATCAATATCAAAGGCGCCCATAGCCCAGCTCTTCGAGTCCCTTAAGTACGTCGTCCCGGGCATGGGGGCCTTCATAGTGGCGTGGCTTATAGTGTTCCTGACGGACGCCGTAGCATCGCCGGCTGGCACGGGCTTCGTCTCAACGGGCGGCGCCACCAGGGCGCTGTACGGGATAGCAGCCGATGGGTACCTGCCTGGCTGGTTCCTGAGCCTGAGCAGGACAAGGATACCAAAGTGGGCGCTGCTGACCATTTTCATACTCGGCGCGCTATACCTAATGCCATTCCCGACATGGCAGTCGATAGTCTCCTTCACGACGGCCGGAAGGGTGCTCACCTACCTGGTCGTAGGGGGCATAGCGGTTCAGGCGCTCAGGGTAACAGCCCCTGACCTCAACAGGTCCTTCAGGCTAAGCGCCGCAGCGGTACTGGCTCCGCTTGCGTCGGTGGCCGCCTCGCTGGTGATTTACTGGGCAGGCTTCGGCACTATCTCCAAGCTGTTCCTAGTGGCCTTCATAGGGCTGCCGATATACTTTGGTTACTATGCCTACAAGAGGCTGAAGGTCAGCCTAGGGCCCTCGCTGACTGTCGGCCTAGTGGACGCTGTCGCCGTTGTCCTGGCGTTCACATACCTTTACACCTCCACTAAGGGCCTTCACGAGCCCGCTGACCTGGCGCTCTGGGTCTACGTGCTGGTGGTGGCCGTTGTGACCTACGTCAGCGTCGCCCTCCTTTACAGGCTGGGCACGGAGTACCTGAGGACGGAGCTGAGGGCTGGCCTGTGGCTGCCGACCTACACGTTCGTCATGACCGTAATCTCCTACTACGGGGTGTTTGGGCCGCGTAAGCTCATACCGTTCCCGTGGGACACGGTGATAGCCATAGTCGTGACCCTGGCCTTCCACTACTGGGCAGTCTTCAGCGCCTTCAGGACGAAGGCCATAGACCAGATACTGGGAAAGGCCTGAGATACCCAATAAATTCCCTTTTTGGTTTTAGGTCTCCGCGCGGGAGCTCGTGGTAGTGCTGAGGCGCTACAGGCCTGGCGACATGGAGGCCCTGCTAAGGGTTGAGGAGGAGAGCTTCCCTCCTGGGCAGAGGTACAGCGGGCTGGTCTTCGAGTACCTCCTCTCCCTCCCGGGCTCCGTTATTCTGCTGGCCGAGGAGGGAGGGGAGGTGATAGGCTACGCGGCCGGCTACATGGAGGGCAGGGGGGTAGGCCACGTAGCCTCCCTGGCCGTCAGGCCAGCCTTCAGGGGGAGGGGGGTAGGGAAGGAGCTCATGAAGGCCCTTGAGGCCGAGCTGATGGCAAGGGGGGCGAGGAGGCTGAGGCTTGAGGTAAGGGAGTCCAACATGGTCGCCAGGAGGCTCTACGAGGGCTTGGGCTACAGGGTTGTGGGCAGGCTGCCCAAGTACTACGGGGACGAGGACGGGCTCCTCATGGTCAAGGAGCTCTAGGCCACCCTTATCCCCACCTCGTCAGCTACTGCCTCAAGGTACTCTATGAAGCCCCTGAGCGCCAGGACTGGGACCACTGCCACTCCCTCCACGAACCTGGGCAGGTCCTCCCTGAGCACCACCAGGGCCGGGACCAGGACGCTGGCCCTGGGGAGGCCCAGGGAGCCCCAGATCGAGGCGAGCCTCTGTGACCTAAGCCTGTGCCTCCTGGCGGCCTCGCCTATCCTCGAGGGGGAGCTCGACCTGTAGGACCACCTCTTGCAGTCGACGGCCACCGCAACCCTGCCCGAGGCCCCAACGACGTCAACCTCGAGGCCTCCCCTCCCGGGCAGCCTGACGCTCCTGCTCACTGAGAAGCCGGCCTCCTGAAGGGCTGACGCCACCAGCGCCTCGAAGTCCCTCCAGTCCAGCCTCCTCGAGACCCTCTCCGGGTCGCCCCCGAGCCTTATGGCAGCAGCCGCCAGCTCGGCCCTTGACCTGACGCAGGCTATGTCGTCCTTCAGCTCGATGGCGTTAGCTAAGGCCAGGGCCTCCAGGCTAGCTCTGGCCTGGACCTCGCTGAGCCCCAGGGTCTCGGCAACTGACCTAACGCTCGGGCAGCCCGAGGTCAAGAGCAGCGACTCAGCGACCTGGGTTATGAAGGTCGGCTTCAGGCTGGCCAAAGGGCCTCCCAGCGCTTAGGCTAAGGAGGTGAAGGAGAAAAAGAGGAGGTAGGTTCTAGGCTCAGGCCATGCCGAAGACTGTCCTCGTGTAGGCGCTGACGTAGCCCCTCAGGAGGCCTCCCGTGAGCTGAGGCTGGTACCTAGGTATGACCCAGTACTTCATGAGGGGCAGGTATATGAGGCCCGAGACGGTGAACGAGAGCAGCCAGGAGCCGTCGAAGAGGGCCCAGTGGTAGGGCAGGGGAGCGTAGATCAGCACGGCCACTATGATGAACGTTATGAGGGCCGCTGGGTTAACCCCGTTCCAGTACCTGAACATGCCGTTTGACTTGAAGATGTCGGCGAGCTCCAGCTTGAACCTCCTTATGACGGCGTAGTCAAATATTATGACGCCCTCGACGCCGCCTAGCAGGCCCCCATAGGTGAGAAGCCAGTCGTTGATGTAGCTGTAGGCGTTGCCGTAGTAGCTCCAGGCCCCTATGCCGACGGCTATAGCTATGAGGGCCAGGGAGCCCTTGAACCAGCTGAGGTACTTGGGGAAGGTGTTGGCTATGTCGTAAGCTGGCCCCACGGCGTTGGCGAAGACGTTGACCAGGAAGGTGGCAAGCATTATCGCTATCAGTATGAAGTAGCTTAGGGGCGCCCTGACGTAGAGCGAGGTAGCCACTATCGGGTGGGGATC
>AYMD01000010.1:39902-69563 GCA_000495735.1 uncultured Acidilobus sp. JCHS
TCGAGTATATGTTGACAGACCAGCCGGTCCCGCTGACGAAGTAGGCCCAGAGCGCTATGAAGGCCATCAGGACTATAGGCCCTCCGACCCAGGCAAGCCACCTCAGGGCCGGCTGCGACCTGACTATCGGGGAGAAGTAGAAGACGGCCACCTGGGCGAGGATGACTATGATAAACGTCGTCCAGAAGACGGCCGGGAAGTCCTTGGCGAGGACGAAGGGGTAGTCCTGGAAGTGGGCCACAGTGTAGGCTATCAATGGGGTCCTGCCTGTCGTTATGGCGTAGAGCGCGGTGGCGGCCTCAGCTATTATGTAGCTCTCAATGCCCCACCAGCCGGCCCCTATGACGGCCCTCAGCCAGCTGGGGAACATGGCGCCGTAGGTGCCCCACCTGGTCCTCGTTAGCTGGGGCTCCGCTATGCCGTACCTCGCTCCCCCGTGGGACTGTATCAGCATTGGGATGAGGACTATGGCGTTCCCCGCGAAGACAGTCAGTACGGACTGCAGAGGCGTGAGGCCGAACTGCAGGCCTATGCTAGCAAGCGTCCATGATGGCACTATGAAGGCCATTGAGACCCATATCAGGAAGTACGTTATGGCGCCCCAGTTCCTAGCTGTTATCGGCACCGGGTGTATGTCAGGGTTCCAGAGGAACTTCTCCTCAGGGAAGCCCCTGGTCAGCTCCACCTGGCCCCTGACAGGGTCGTACCTTGTGATCGAGACCGGGTCCGGGTCCCCTATGGCCCCGCCTAGGGCCGGGGGTCCTGGGTTCCTAGCCAAAAGCCTTCTCGCCTAGCTGTCAGGCCTCCTATTAAGCGTTACTGATTAGGTCAGCTGGACGCGCAGGGCGTTGCCCTCTTGTAGGGTAGCTGAGTCTCGCGGAGGCCGAATTACCTAAAGGTGGGCCCTCAGGACATAACTGACCTCCTCCCCGCCCTGAAGGGCGAGGGCTTCCCCAGGGCGGCTCATTGGTTCGCGGTTTACCGCCTTCACCTTCACCGCATCATAGCTAGTGGGCGCGGCAAGCGCCCACCCCGCTCCGCTCGTCCAGCGGTAGGCCGCGGGCCGGGCCTTCGGCCCGTTACCCCTATCCCTCGCTGGGAGTTGCCCTCGATCCCTCCCAGGTCCCAGGGACTTGGGGATATGTAGGGCCCCTGTGCGGGGCATCCCCTTACGGGGACACTATCTGTTCTTCATAACTCTAAGTACTCAGAGGCTTTACGCCTTACCTCGCCCTAAATGGCGAGGCTTGCCTTTCGCTTTACCAATGTCATCTTAAGGGCCACGGCGTCCTGTCAGCTCCCCCAAGGGCCCTCAGGAACCTGTCTATGAGCTCGTCAGTCACGTGAGGCATCACGACAACCCTGAGGCCACTCACCAGGCCGCACCTGTATGCGTAGAGCCCCCTGGCCCTCATGGCCCTGAGGAGCCCCAGCTCGTCGTCGCTCTCTATACAGACCACCGGCACCTCAGGCTCTGCCGGCAGCCTGAGGCCAAGCTCCCTGACGCCCCTCACGAGGCGCGAGGTCCTCCTCATGAGCTCCCTGGCCTGGGCCGAGTAGCCCTCCCTGCCCATGTACTTGGTTATGGCCCAGGTGGCCGCTATGGGCCCCGCGCTCCTCGTGCCCAGGAGGCCGAGCTGGACCCCAGCAGGATAGTAGCTGGCCTCGAAGTAGAGGGGCCTGAGCCAGCCCTCGTCCCTCGCTATCAGCCCTCCAGCAGGTATCGGGGCCAGGCCGAGCTTGTGGGGGTCAAGGGTTACGCTCATCACGGGGCCGTTCTCAAACCCTAGCCTCCTGTCAGGGTACATGAACGGGGCCACGAGTCCCCCGAGGGCCGCGTCAACGTGTACGACGGAGTCGCAATCGTCCGCGACCTCGGAGACCTCCTCAACTGGGTCTATGAGGCCCATTGACGTTGTGCCGACCGTCACCACTATGACCCCTGGGCCGTTCGCCCTGCAGAGGGAGCGGAGGGAGCTCGCGTCCACCCTGTAGGACGTCATGCTGACTGCTATGGCCCTCATCCTGAGGAGCCTGGCAGCCTTAGCTATGGAGTGGTGGGCCGAGGCCGCGTAGTAGACGTTTTCAAGGCCGTGCTCCCTGGCCAGGTAGAGGGCTGCCAGGTTCGACTCGCTGCCCCCGCTGGTTATGTAGCCCGTGCAGCCCCTGCAGCCCACGAAGCTCCCGAGCTCCTCTATGGCCTCAAGCTCGAGCTCCCTCACGGGCCCGTAGAGCTCCAGGTCATTGGCGTTGAGGTTCTGGAACATGTCGAAGGCCGCCTTGGCCACAGGGTGAGGCTGTGTGGTCATGGAGCCCAGGAGGCCGTCCCTGTAGTGCACAGGGACTGACTTGATTACCTCGGTCAGCCTTGACATTATCTCGCTCAGGTCCATGGGGGTCCTAAAGGAGGGCCTCCAAGGCTGTTTTTACGCACCACGGGAGACCTTTAGTCCTCCTGTTACCTGGCCAGTTAATCTAAGACACGTAAGCTAAGCGTAAAACGTTTAAAGCAAGGACCTGGCCCTCATGGGCTGAAGGGTACGCCTTGAGGAACCGCGGCGAGGTGCTCAAGATATCGTTCTCCGCCTTCTTCGCGGACCTGGGCTACCAGGCAGCAGTGGTCATGTTCCCCCTGATCTTCGTAGTTATGCTCGGCGCCCCCTACTGGCTCTACGGGGTCGCTGAGGCCATAAATTACGGCGTCGGCAGCCTCATGGCCTTCCTCGGGGGCGTGCTCAGTGACAGGTACGGCAGGTGGAGGGTTGCTGTCATAGGCAACGCCCTCATAGTGTTCGTCTCGCTCCTGGGCTTCTCAAGGTACTGGTGGCAGGCCATGCTAACCTTCACGGTAGGCTGGTTCTTCAGGAACCTGAGGAACCCCCCAAGGAGGGCAATGATGGCGGAGGTCACGGACCCCTCAGAGAGGTCTGAGGCCTTCGGCGTCCTCCACGCCCTTGACATAGCTGGGGCGACCTTAGCTATAGCCTACACCGCCGTGCTCCTATACTTCAGGTTCCCCGTCGAGTACCTCCTCCTGATAACGGCCATACCGCTCGTGGTGTCGACGCTCGTGCTGGCCTCCGTTAAGGCCGGGAGGGCCGTCAGGCCAGGCAAGGCTGGGGGACTGAGGGCGGGGCTGGGGAGAGGCCTCATGGCTGTGATTGCCTCCACGCTCTTCTTCGGCTTCACCCAGTACAGCTTCGGCTTCCCAGTTATAACGACGGCCGAGTTCACCCACAAGGACTACCTAGCAGTGCTCAGCTACGGCGTCTTCCTCGCCGCCTCCTCTGCCTTCGGCTACGTCTTCGGGAGGTCGGGGCTCAGGGACGTCAAGGGCCTCGCCTACTACGGCTACCTCCTGGGCGCCTTCGCGGCCCTGGGCTTCGCCTTCCTCTCGCCCCTGGGCATTATTGGCATCTACCCGGCCTCCTTCCTCCTTGGCATAGCTGTGGGGGCCACTGAGACCTTTGAGCCTACGATAGTCTCAAAGCTCGCCCCCGAGGAGGCCATGGGGACGGGCATGGGCCTCCTGACTCTCGGCAGGAGCCTCGGCATGTTCATAGCCAACGCAGTTATGGGCCTCCTCTACCAGCTGGGCTACTCCTACGCCTACTACTACGCGGCCGCCAGCTCCTTCGTGGCCTTCCTGATAATAGAGCTGTACCTGGCCAGGAGGCTCAGCTCCTAGGCTGTCCCTCCCCTCCTGACGCCCACAAGCTCAGCCGCCCTCCTCATAAGATCGTCGAGCCTTGAGCCCAGGTCGGCCCTGAGGTAGGCCCACTGAGTAGCCGGAGGCCCCCCGCCCTGCACGAGGCCCACCAGGTGAGGCCCTGCAGTCCAAAGCTGGACGAGCCTCGCCGCCCTCAGCCTGTCCTCAGCGGTGTAGGCCTCGTTGGCCCTGACGGCCTCAGCCACCTTCTGTCCTAGGCCTGGGATCGCCAGGTCCTTGGCGGAGGGCGCGTTGACTGCTATGCCCCCAGCGATGTCAGCCGCAACGGCGACTGCCTCCTTCAGGTGCTCAACAGCCTCGAGCTTGGCCACGTTGGCCAGCCTTGCGTCAGGTATGTAAGCCCCACTTGGGTGCCTCCAGCCCTTAACCATGGCCGCCAGGCCCGTGGCGTACATGACCTCCGCGTGCCTGGCTATCTCAGCAAGCCTGTCCTGCACGTATGATGCCTTGAGGGCCCCATTGGCGTCAGCCAGCAGGGCCGAGGCCCCAAGGATCACGTCAGCGAGGCCCGCCTTGCACGACCCCCCTGCAGCTCTATGGTGGGCCACGAAGTACTCCACCAGCCTCCCCGCGAACTCGGCCTCGCCGTCCATGAACACCCTCTCCCTCGGGATAAAGACGTCATCGAATATTATCAGGTAGTTGTTCCTATGCCCGAAGGGCAGGGAGTGGCAGGGCTGTTTCATTGTTGGTGATTGATAGTTAGGTTTATAAGCTCTGTTTTTGTTCATTATTATAGGTGTTAGCCGTTTCAGGGCCCTCAGAGAGGCTGCTGAGGCCAAAGGAGGCCTGCCAGAGGCTCGGCATCAGCTACCCAACCTTAGCTAGGTGGGTCAGGGAGGGCAGAATCAGGGCGATCAGGACGGCCGGCGGCAAGTACAGGATACCTGAGAGCGAGGTCAGGAGGATAGCCGAGGGCCTGCCCGTCAGCAGGGAGGTCAGGGCGGTCATATACGCGCGAGTAAGCCCATCCCAGAGGGGTGACCTGGAGGGGCAAGTCCAGTACCTGAGGCAGTACTGCTCCTCCAAGGGCTACAGGGTCGTAGATGTTTTGAGCGATATTGCAAGTGGTCTGAAAGCTGACAGGCGGGGTTTGCTGAAGCTCCTCGACTACGTTATCAACAGGCGGGTTGACGTGGTCGTGGTGGCCTACAGGGACAGGCTAACGAGGTTCGGCCTCGAGTACCTTGAGTTCTTCTTCAGGCAGTACGGGGTCAGGGTTGAGGCGGTCCTTGGCGAGGAGCCGAAGGAATCCCGCCAGGAGCTCGTTGAGGACTTGATAGAGGTCGTGAGCTCCTTCGCCGGGAAGCTCTACGGGCTGAGGAGCCGCAGAAAAAGGACGCTGGTCGAGGGGTTCAAGAAATTACTGGAGGAGGTTGAGGGGCACGAGTGAGGTTACCAGGACTGTCATCGTCAGGTCTGTACCGTTGCCCAGGAGGACCTTCAGGATCTTTGTTGAGCTCGAGGGCATGTACAGGAACATTGTTGAGCAGCTGGTCCTCTACGCTGTGAACAATAACATAACTAAGTTCACCAGGCTTAAGGCTGAGAAGTACCGCGAGGTAAGGTCGCTCTACCCTCAGCTGCCCTCTCACTACGCCTACACGGCATGCCAGGACGCCGCCGAGAGGGCTCACTCGTTCCTCAGGATGAGGAAGATAGGGAGAGCAAGGAAGGCGTACCCTGAGGTCAGGAGCGTTAGCATATGGCTAGACGACCACCTGTGGAGGGCCGAGGGGCTGACCTCGATAAGCCTGGCTACTCACAGGGGCAGGGTCAACGTTTCTATTGAGCTTAACAAGCACTTCCTGAGGTACGTTAACAGGGGCTGGAGGTTGGCATCTGAGGCAAAGGTCAAACTGGATCGCAGGGAGAGGAGGCTGGTATTCTATTTAACCTTCAAGAAGGAGGTCAGCGAGTACAGGCCGAAGGCCTATATCACGGTCGACGTTAACGAGAACGCTGAGGCAGTCCTCATAGACGGCGTTGTCTACCTCTTTGAGACTGACCTGAGCAGGGTGACGCTTGGCTACTACTACAGGAGGAAGAGGGTTCAGGAGAAATACGACAGGGCCTACGGCCCGGGCAGCAGGCCAGTGAGGAGGGTGCTCAGGAGGCTGGGCAGCAACGAGAAAGCTCTGAAGAGGGGGTAAGGTGGAAGCTGGCTGCGCTGATCGTAAGGGAGGCCGCCAGGAGGCAGGCCGCCATAGTCCTTGAGAGGCTAGGGAAGGAGCCAGCCAAGCATATGATAAAGCGCATCAAGGATCATCAGCTCAGGCACAGGGTATATCAGGCGGCCTTCAAGGGGGTCCAGAGGGCCATTGAGGAGAAGGCAAGGGAGTACGGGGTGCCGGTGATCTACGTTGACCCCAGGAACACGTCCAAGATATGTCCAATTCATGGCACCGAGATAATCTACGGCAGGAATAGGCACGGCGTCTGCTCTAAGGGAGGTGAGACTTGGCACAGGGACGTAGTTGCGTGTTATAACCTCCTTTTGAGGGCCCTGGGCGGCGATGGGGGCTATGCCCCAAGCCGCCTGAGGGCCTTCGTTGCCGTAGATGGGGGCCCCGTGCCGTTGGGCCCGACGGCCGCCCATGAGCCCGCAGGGGTCCCAAGGGCCCTGTGGGCGAGGTGGAGGTCCCTAGGTGCGACTAGTGATCATAAGCTGGTGAGAGTGAGCACCTAGGGACAAACGGTCCCAAGCATGCAGGTCCCGCTAACGGCTTGTCATTCCGGCTCAAAAAGCGCTCCCACTTGAGTTACACGTACGCGCCCACGAGGTCAAAAAGTCAATGAGGACCTCTTCACACGTACCCGGTCCACTGGTACAGGAATACCACCACGCTGTAGAAGTAGACCAGAGAGGAGCCTGGCGGAGTCCAGCTGTAGAAGACCGATATGAAGACCTTGACGGGCTTATAGTACGGCAGGGGTGACGGAGGAGATATGGGCTGAGGCACCACGCTGCCCGTGGTGGGGTCTATGTATGACACCGCTGCCGGGGTGAAGGAGGTGGCGTTGAGCAGGAACGGGGCCCCGGTTATGTTGCCGTACTGCTTGGCCGCCTCAATCCCGTACATCATCAGGTCGTAGATGGTCGTGTAGAGGGTCTGGCTCACGTTGGCCTGGGGCCCTCCAACGAGGGCGGGGAACTGGTAGAACTCGTAGTTGCCGTAGGTGGTCACAGATGTGTAGTTTGAGAAGAACGGGCTGCCGGCGTACGGGTTGACCCTGAGGGCTATCCTCAGCATCTGGTACGACTTGGCCATGTCGCCGAGGCCGTAGGTTATGGCGTAGACCCCCGCCTGGGGGTTGACGGGGTAGAGGTTGGGGTATGGAAACATTATTACTGAACCGCTCTTATTATCGTATATCCCCGTGAAGACGTCGTAGACAAGCAAGTACGTCTCGTTTGGCCTGAGCCTAAGCATCGTCAGGTAAGCCGGGCTCTCGTTGACCGGGGCTGTCATGACGTTCGCCACCACGGCTATCTGTGTGCCGTTAATTGTGGAGCCGTCCACCACTGAGGTCCTGTTAGCGACAACCCCTATCCAGTAGCCGTAGTCCCACCACGAGACCACCACCGAGCCAGGGCCGGTGTTATGCTTTATGTAGTCAAGCGCGTCGAGCCAGGCGCTGTTAATAGGCACGATGGTCCTTGAGCCGCTCGAGGTCGGCACGGTCATGGGTGGCGTCCAGCCCGTGAGTATGGCTGGGGCCTGGAGCGCCAGGGCCCTTGAGACCTGGACAGCTGAGACCGCCGAGTACGCCACGACCGCCGCGACGAGGATCAGCCCCACGCTCACGGCAACCCAGTTGGGCCTCTCGACGTACCTCCTCGTCTTCCTGACGTAGACCCTGTTCTTCTGTGAGAGGAGGAAGGAGACGGCCACCCCAGCCGATATCGCTGAGAAGACGGCGGCCGAGGGCATGTAGTAGGCCTGGTTGGCCCCGGCGTAGCTGAAGACTATCGACAGGACGAAGGTCAGCAGGAAGACGACCTCTGAGCCCGTGGGCCTCCAGGACCTCGAGGCCGCCGCCGCAATAAGGGCCAGGACCCCCACGATGGTCACAACGAAGAACGGGCCCTGCTCAGCTAGGACCTGGGAGGCCGGGACCCCCATGTACTCCTGGACCGTGAGGGGGACCACCGCGGTAGGGGGAGGCGCGAGGCCAAGGCCCATGAGAACCCTGGACGGGGCCGAGACGAGGCCGCTCAGGATCGCGACAACCCCAAGCGCCGCTATGAGCAGAACGAACCACACGTGCACCCTGACGCTGTAACTCCCTGAGAGCCTGAGCCTCTGCAGGCCGAGCCTGTCGTACCAGGCCTCGATAGCGTAGACCACGAGGACTGCCAGGGGCGCCAGGCCGACCCCCTTGTAGAACAGCATGAGGGGCGTGGCCGGCGACGTGAGGGAGACGGCAGCAAACGAGGCCCAGGCGGCCAGGTACCTGGCGAAGCCGGACGGCGTGGGCTTGACCAGGAAGGGCTCTATGAGGGCTGCCACCGCTATGATGGGGGCGTAGTACTGGTAGCCTCCCCAGAACCATGCTATTATGCCAGCTGAGACGCCCGACGCTATAGCCATGGCCACGCTCCTGCTGGTCCTTGAGCACTTGACCGAGAGGGCCAGGAAGTAAATTGGGTAGGGCAGGAGCATGAGGCCTATGTAGACCTTGGCCGGGTCGTTAGCGAAGCCGTGGTCCAGCACGAGCAGGGGCAGGAAGGCCATGCCGAGGGCGGCCACGAGGCCCCCGGCCAGGGACCCCGTGGTGCCCCTCACGGCCAGGAAGGCCCCTATGACGCCAATGATTGTGAACGCTACAGGCGAGAGCGTCAGCGCGAGCTCAGTGGTGACCCTCCCACCTGAGAGCTTGGCCACGGCCGCGGCCAGCCACGGGAGGCCCAGGTACTCGGTCGTCAGAAAGTCCCTGCCCCACGGGTACCACCAGAAGAGGACCCTCGAGAGCTCCCTCAGCCCCCCTAGGTCGTGGCTGTAGAAGTAGTTGGCCAGCCAGTAGTACTCATAGGGGTCGACCTCGTTGAGCGTGGGCCCGTACTTGAAGTAGGGGATGAGCCTCATGTAAGCAGTTATCCCGAGTATGGCCACAAGGGCCGCGTAAACTATGTACTTCCAGAAGGGCTCGAGCCTCCCTATCAACCCCTGAAACCCCTCATCGCTCGGCGTCTTCAAGGCAACATCTTACTATTAGGGCCTGGGCAGGGCCTTAAAAACACGTATCACGAAGGTCAGGGACGCGAACGCCTTAGCTTGACGTTTCATAGGGCAGGAGCGCCTTTGGCCAATGATAAGCTGTTAATGGGCCCATGGCCTAGGACGCCCACCCGTTAAGGCTTCAGCGAGAGGACCATCAGCTCAGGTAACGTTCAGGGCCTACTGGCCAGCCTCACAGGGGAAGGCGAGGCGAGCTGACGAAGCCTTTGACCTAACGCTTATAGCTCCTCCTGCCGGGCTGTCCAGGGGACGCAGCTTGACCTTCTCCATAGTCGCGGCCGACCCCGAGAGGGGCGACGTAGGGGTCGCGGTGGCCTCCAAGTTCATAGCGGTGGGCTCCGTGGTCCCGTGGGCCAGGGCCGGAGTCGGGGCCGTTGCAACCCAGGCCTGGGCCAACGTCAAGCTCGGCCCCCTGATACTCTACCTCTTAGAGAACAGGTACTCGCCGAGGAGGGCAGTGGAGCTGGCCCTGGCCTCCGACCCAAAGAGGGACGAGAGGCAGGTTGGCGTAGTGAGCTCAAGGGGCGAGGCCTACGCCTTCACAGGCCCTAAGTGCATGCCCTACGCGGGCCACACAGTGGGGGACGGCTTCTCGGTCCAGGGCAACATACTGGCCGGCGAGGAGGTCATAGAGGCCATGGCGAGGGCCTTCGAGAACACCAAGGGGGAGCTTGTTGACAGGCTCCTGGCCGCCCTTGAGGCAGGCGACAGGGCCGGCGGGGACAGGAGGGGGAGGCAGAGCGCGGCCATAGTTGTCATGAGGCCGTGCGGGGGCTACGGGGGCTGCGAGGAGGGCGTCGACAGGTACGTCGACCTGAGGGTTGACGACCACCCTGACCCCGTGAGGGAGCTCAGGAGGCTCTTTGAGATCTGGGAGCTAACGATCCTCGAGAGGGAGGACCCCTCCGACGTATATGACCTCGCCCAAGTAGCTGGAGCTGTGCAGGAGGCCCTCAGGAGGCTCGGCTTCTACAGGGGGTCTGTCACCGGGAGGCTTGACGAGGAGACCCTCAGGGCGCTTGAGGCCTGGATGGGCTATAACAACTTCGAGAACAAGATGAGGAGGGATGGAAGGATCTGGGGGACCGTCTACAGGTTCCTAGTAAAGCAGGCGGGCCTACAGGCCTGACCCGTTATGCGCAGGCCTTTCATCCTCAGCCCTTGGCCAGCAGCGACTCCAGGTACTCCTTCAGGGCGACCGCGTTGTTGTAGGGCGACCTGGCCGCGTAGAGGAGGGTTACTGTCTTCCCGGACCTCAGCAACTCAAGGAGCTTGTCAACAGCCCTGTTCCCCCTCAGCTCCTCGAAGTACCTCCTCTTGAACTCGTCCCACTTAGAAGGGTCGTGGCCGAACCACCTCCTTAGCTCATCGCTTGGCGCCGCGTCCCTCAGCCACAGGTCCACCTTGGCCTCCTCCCTCCTGAGACCCCTGGGCCAGAGCCTGTCGACGAGGACCCTCACGCCGTCGTCCTCGGAAGGGGGCTCGTAGACGCGCTTGACCTTTATCACGGTAAGTCGCCAGCCCAGTTGAGCGCTGGGAGGACTTAAACGCTGGGTATAATCCGCCGCTTATTACTTCACCCAGCAGCTCTTTGCCCAAGGGCTCAGGCCGGGACCATGGACCACAGGGACACTATGACGCTGCTCATGGACATCGCCAGGGCCGCGTAAGGGGGGCTTATGTAGACTGCCGGGTACAGCATGCCAGCCGCCAAGGGCACGAGGACGCTGTTGTAGCCGAAGGCCCAGGCCAGGTTCTCCCTGACCTTCCTCACGACGACCCTCGACTCCCTCAGTAAGTCCCTCACGCCCCTCAGGCTTGTGACCACGAAGTCGCCGGCGTACTTAGCTATGTCAGTGCCTCCTGCCAGGGCTATGCCGACGTCCGCCTCCCTCTCAGCCACCGCGTCATTGACCCCGTCGCCTATGAATGCCACCCTGTGGCCCTCCTCCTTCAGCCTCCTCACGAGCTCGGCCTTGTCGTCCGGGGATAGGCCCTTCCTGACCTCAACGCCGAGCCTTAAGGCCACGGCGTCAGCTGAGGGGCCGCTGTCGCCTGTCGCTATTACGACCCTTTTACCTACGGACTTGAGGTAGCCCACCAGCTCCTCCGCCTCTGGCCTGACCGGGTCCTCGAGGGTCAGCCAGCCGGCCACCCTGCCGTCGACGCAGACTGCCACGTCGCCCCTGACCTCGCCCTGGCAGTTCTGAGCTATGAACTCGGGCCTGCCCACTATGACCTGCCTGTCCCCAACAACGCCAGCCACGCCGTCCCCTGGGAACTCGTTGAACTCCTTGACAGAGCCCCTCAGCCTGGCCCCGAACCTCTCAACAATTGCCCTAGCTACTGGGTGGGAGCTGAGGGCCTCAAGCGACGAGGCGAGCTCCATGGCGCCTGGCTCCGCCTCCACGAAGTCCTTGACCCTCGGCCTCCCCTCCGTGAGCGTGCCCGTCTTGTCGATCACGAAGACGTCGACGTCCTTGAGCCTCTCCAGCGCCTCCCCGTCCTTAACCACTACCCCGCGCCTTGCGAGCCTGTGAACTGAGACGAGGACAGCCATCGGGGTGGCGAGGCCGAGGGCGCAGGGACAGGCAGAGGCTAGCACGGCCACCGCGAAGAGCACGGCCCTTGGCGTCGGGGCCCCCAGGGCGAAGTGCCACGCGAGGAAGGTGGCCGCGGCCACGGCAACTATGGTTGGCGTGAAGGCCGCCGCCACCCTGTCCACGAGGTCCTGGACCTTAAGCCTCGCGGCCTCGGCGTCCCTGACGGCGGTCATCAGCTGGGCCACGTAGGTCCTGTCCCCCGACCTGGTCACGTACACCCTCAGGAAGCCCGAGACGAGCCTCGAGCCGCCCACCACGGGCGAGCCCTTAGTCTTAAGTGAAGGCATTGACTCCCCAGTTAATATAGACTCGTCCACCTCCCCCTTGCCCTCCTCAACAACGCCGTCTGCCGCTATGACCTCGCCGCTCCTGACCACCAACAAGTCACCCACCTTCACCTCGTCGGCGTTCACCTCGACCTCTTCTCCGCCCCTTATCACCCTGGCCCTTGCTGGCAGGAGGCTGGCGACCTCGCCTGAGAGCCTTTCCCTTATGTAGGCCTCTATGGTCTTGCCTATGAGGAGGAACGATATGAGGAGCGAGGCGGCGTCGAAGAAGACGGGGCCGCGCGTTAGCAGGGAGTAGGCGCTGTAGAGCCAGGCCACGAGCGTCGCCGTCGAGACGAGGGTGTCCATGTTGGTGGTCCTGTTCCTGAGCGCCCTGTAGGCCCCCGTGTGGTACCTCAGGCCGGCGTAGAAGACCACGGGGGCTGAGGCCAACATGGCGAGGAGCGGCCTCGAGGTGTACTGGAGGTAAAGGGTGAGGAGGCCGAAGGACCAGGCCACCATCAGCGACCTAATGTAGCCCCTCAGCTCCCCCGAGCTTGGCGGGGCTGCCCTCGAAACCACCTGGGCCCTGAAGCCGTGGGCGGTGAGGGCCTCGGCTATGGCTTCGGCTGACGTCGAGTAGGGGTTTATCTCAACTACTGCCTCGCCCGTGCCGGGGTTCACGGAGGCCCTGACGACCCCTTTGAGGCCCTCCAGGAGCCCTGAGACCCTCCTCGAGTCCTCCGGGTTCATTGAGACCCTCAGCCTTACCCTCTCGGTCACGACGTCGTAGCCGGCCCTCCTGACGGCCTCTACCAGGTCCCTCAGCCTGACGCTGTCGCCTATGATCACCTTGGCCGTGCCAGAGGCTAGGTTAACGTTGGCGTCGACGACCCCCTTAACGCCAGTTAACGCCTTAGTGACCGTGGTGACGCACGTGGCGCAGTGCATGCCCACTACTCTGAGCTGCTCCTCCTTGGTCACCCTGAGGGGGCCTCTGCCCTCAGGGCTCAAGACGGCATCCCCTTGGGGCCCTCGCGGAGGTACTTCTCGGGGTCCCTCTTGAAGGCCCTAAGACATGCCTCAGAGCAGAAGTAGTAGACCTTCCCCCTGTACATAGCCTTGAAGGGGGTGCTATCGTCAACTTCCATGCCGCAGACAGGGTCTACGGGCAAAGGCCAGCCCTTGCTCTTACCGTCAAGGGCCCCTAAAAAGCTCTATATAGAGATTGACAGGCCTGGCCTCAGGCCCTCGCGGTCTGCCTCAGTTCTACCCTGGCCGAGCCCGAGGCTATCGCTTCGTAGCTCAGGCCCGAGAGCGCCGGGTCCAGGGACCTCAGCTCGTCCCACACGTCCCTGGCTGACGGGTAGGCCCTCGAGTATCCCATCAGGACGAGGAGCCTCGCGAGGACCTCCCAAGACCTCACCGAGCCCCTGAAGGCCCTGGTCCCCCTGGCCAGGGTGAGCCTGCCGTCCACGGACACGTAGACGCCCTCCTCCTCAACGTGTGAAGCCAGTGGCACGTGGACGTGAGAGGCGTACTCTACCCCCACGCCGGCCACAGGGGAGAGCGATACCACGAAGGGCACCCTGTAGAGGGCCTCCAGCACTCCCTCGCGGAGCGGCGAGGGGGAGGCCAGGTCGCCTCCCACGATAACGAGGGCCTTCATTCTCCCGTCCCTGGCCGCCTCGATCATCTCGGGGGCCGTCATGCCCTCCTGGCCCGGCACCTCGACGCCCCAGGCCTTGCTCAGCTCCCCGGCCTCGCTGAGCCTCCTGCCGCCTGGCAGGGCTGACGGGCCCACGCCGAAGCGGCGGGCCTCAGCGTTGTCAAAGTAGGACAGCAGGGGCACGAGGCCTGAGCCGGGCCTCGAGAGGACGCCCAGGAGGGCGGAGAGCGCTAGGGCCTCTGAGGCCACTCCAGGGGTTCCGTCAAGCTCCGCCACCACTACCGCCTTGCCCTTGGACAGCGCCTGGGCAGCCTCCCTGGCCGCCGCCTCGTCGATGCCCGCCCTCCTCGCCTCCTCAGCCGAGCTCAGCGACCTGAGCGCGAGGGCCCTGGAGGCCGCGTCGGGCAGCAGCTTGGATGCTGAGGCCACGTCCATGAGTCCCTCCGCGGCGGCCGCTACCTCAATGGCCCTCAGGGCGTCAGGCGCCCTCCTTACGTCAACTGCCATGTGTACGTCTGCGGCGTTAGCGAGCTTGTCGTCCTCTGACGATATCAGTATGAGCCTTGAGCGCCCCTGCAGGGACTGCCTCCTTATGAAGGAGGCCAGGGCCGGGTGGTAGTCCTCAAGGGGCCCTATGACCAGGAAGGAGTCAACGTCGTCAAGTGACGAGAGCGGGAGCGTCGGGAGCGGGCCCCCTATGGGGGCAAGCTCGCTGAAGGAGGGCAGGAGCGACGAGGCCACGTCAACGTTGTTGGTCCTTAGCGCCGCCCTCGCCAGGAGCTGGGAGAGGTAGTAGGCCTCGGCGGGGAGCCTCGAGGACACTATGACGCCCACCGAGCCGGGCCCTCCCTCGCCCATCGCCTTCCTCAGGCCCTCAGCTATGACGCCAAGGGCCTCGTCAATGGAGGCCCTCGACCACGACCTGCCTTCCCTCCTCAGCCTCGGCCCCTCAGGCCTCTCAGGCACGTAGACCAGGTCCTCCCAGTGGTACTTGCCCCTGAGGCACTCGGCCGCGAAGGGCAGCAGGTCCCTCCTGCCCTCAACGTAGACCGGCCTGGAGTCCTCGAAGCCTACCCTCAACGGACATGAAAGGGAGCACATGGAGCAGGCCGTCTCACCCCAGCTCGTCGGCCTGGCTGATGCCATCACCTTGTCCACTATCGCCCCGCTCGGGCAGACGTCAACGCATGCCCTGCAGCTTATGCATGAGCTGGTGGCCAGGCTCCCCGTCTCAGGCATAACGATGGTCTGCTGCCCCCTGTACAGCGTCCTCCATATGAGCCTGCCTATGTAGCCCTCGCAGACCCTCACGCAGTTGTAGCACAGAACGCACCTGCTCAGGTCAACGGTTATCCACGGGTGCCTCTCGTCCATGAGCCTCGGGTCCTCGGCGCCCTTGGCCTCAACACCGTACCTCCTAAGGAGCTGCGAGAGCCTCGTGTCAAGCTTGGCGGCCTCGGCCGGGTAGCGGCTGGCCAGGAGCTCAAGTATCGTCCTCCTGTGCTTTACCACCTCGGGGGTCTCCGTGCTCACCTCCATCCCGTCCTCAACGAACGTGGAACAGGAGGTGACCAGGCCCTTCCCCTTCACCTCGACCAGGCAGAGCCTGCAGCTGCCGTAGGGCTGCAGCCTCTCGTCGTAGCAGAGCGAAGGTATGTCCACCCCTGCCCTCCTGGCGGCGTTCAGTATGGTGGTGCGCTTCTCCAGGACGACCTCCTTCCCATCTATCCTGACCCTGAAGGGCATTTCCCATCACCTCACTACCTCGTCCCAGTACTTCTTTAGCGTGACCGCTACGGCCTCGCCCGTGCCGACGCCGTGACCGCACAGCGAGGCAGCCTTCATGGTCTCAGCTATCCTCAGGGCCTCCTCAGCCTCGTCCTTGGTCAGGTAGCCTCTCCTTGAGGCCTCCTCGAACAGCCTGTCGAGCTCAGAGGTGCCTAGCCTACAAGGGAAGCACTTGCCGCATGACTCGAAGGCCGCGAAGTGGACTATCTCGTGAAGCAGGTCAACTATTGGGGTGTCGTCGCTGAAGGCTATCACGTTACCGTGCCCGAGGCTGGCCCCTATCTCCCTGAGCTCCTCGACTCCCAGCCTCACGTCAAGCTCCTCGGGCCTTATGACGGGCGACAGGGGACCGCCAACTATCACGCCCTTTAGCCTCCTGCCGCCCTTGAGGCCTCCACCGATCTCATATACCACTTCCCTAAGAGGTATCCCGAACTCTACCTCATAGAGGCCGGGCCTCTCGAACAGGCTGTTGAGGCTGAGCACCTTTGTGCCCCTGCTCTTATTGTAGCCCATCTCGGCGTACTTGTCGCCCCCGTTCTCAATGATCCAAGGCACGCTGGCGAGCGTCTCAACGTTGTTTACGACAGTTGGCATACCGAACAGGCCCCTCTCGGTAGGGTAAGGTGGCCTCGGCATAGGCTCAGGCCTCCTGCCCATTATGGCGTTTATCATGGCTGTCTCCTCGCCCACGACGTAGGAGCCCTTACCAACGTGGACCTCAACCTCGACTGGGACCCCCTTTGATGCTGCTGGGCCCGCGTAGCCCGCCTCGTAGAGCTCCTTTACCGCCCTCCTGACCGAGGCCACGGCCTCAGGGTACTCCCTCCTTATGTAGAAGTAAACCTTTGAGGCGCCTATGGCGTAAGCTGCTATAAGTGCCCCTTCGATGACGAGGTAGGGGTCCCACCACATCAGGAACTTGTCAATGTATGCCCCCGCGTCCCCCTCGTCGCCGTTGACCAGCACGAACTTCTGGGGCGCCCTCTGCCGGTAGGCGGACTCCCACTTCAGCCCGGTGGGGAAGTAGGCGCCTCCCCTGCCCCTGAGCTGGGACCTCTTGACCTCCTCTATGACCTCCCACCTCCTCATCTTTAGCGCCTTCTCAAGGCCCCTCATTCCGCCAAGCTCAAGGTACTGGCCGAGCGAGCTGACGGGTCCCTTGACTATGTGCCTCAGCACGACGGCCTTGCTAGACCTCACCTCAATTATCGGGTAACCAGCCGTTGAGGTGCTCGACGGCCCCATGTAGCACTTGCCGAGGCAATATGTTGGCGGCTCCTGCCTGACTGCAGCCTCCCAGGCCTTTGGGTTAAGCGACCTGGCCACGTAGCAGGCCAGGCCCCTGCAGTGCTCCTCTACAGGCTCCCGCTCGGGGAACGAGTAGAAGGTCTTGAGCTCCTCCTTGGGCAGGTTTATCCTTATCGTGGCGGAGCCCCTACAGCGAGAGGCCCTTGTCTATAATAAGAGTTAGCCCTCGCCTTCTAAAGCCAGACCTATCCTCCTTATGCCCTCCTCAAGCCTCTCGGGCGGCTCGCTGACGAACGTCACCCTTATGTAGCTGGAGCCGCTGGGGCCGAAGGCCGTGCCGGGCATCACCGCGACCTTATACCTTGAAGCCAGGGCGCGGGCGAACTCGTTCGAGTCCTTGACGGTCGGCGAGAGGTCCGCGTAGACGTACATGCTGCCCTGGGGAACCAAGAACCTGGCGTCGCTGACGTACTTCCTGAGGGCGCTGACTGCTAGGTCCCTCCTCTCCCTGTACGTCGAGACCACAGACTCAATGAACCTCCACCTCCCCTCCCAGGTCAGGTACTTCAGCACGAAGAGCTGCGAGAGGTTGGAGGGGCCAAAGAAGGCGTGTGCGTCTATCCTCGAGCAGGCCCTCATGACCTCCCTGGGCCCATATATGTAGCCCAGCCTGAGCCCAGGGACGCCGGGGTCCTTTGAGAAGGAACCCAGGCCCACAACTACGTCAGGGGCCATGTCATAGAGGTTCGCCCTCCTCCCCTCGTAGACTATAGTCCTGTAGGCCTCGTCGACCAGCAGGTAGACCCCCCTGTCCTGGGCCAGCTCCGCCACGGCCCTGGCCACGTCAGGCCTCAGCAGCCTCCCCGTCGGGTTGTCTGGGTCCACCAGGATGACGGCCTTGGTCCTCTCCCCTATGGCCTCCTTGAGGGCCTCAGGGTCGGGCTGGAAGCCCTCGCCGGCCCTGGCCCACCTGACCCTGCCGCCCAGGTACTCAACTATGGGCCTGTACATCATGAACGTGGGGTCAATGAGGACCACCTCGTCCCCGGGGTCCAGGAGGGCAGAGAGGGCGAGGAAGATCGCCGAGGAGCCGCTGGGGGTCACCATTACCTCGTCGGGGGACGCCCTGATGCCCTCGCGCCCCAGGTCCTCAGCTATGGCCTCCCTCAGCTCTGGCAGCCCCTCGGCCGGGGCGTAGGCGTATGTCCTCTGAAGCCTCATCGACTCCAACACGTCGTCAATTACCTCGAGCGGTGGCCTGTGGCTCGGCTCGCCAGCGTGAAGCCTTATCAGGTCAGGGCTTGGCGACCTCAGGAGGGAGCTTATCACTTCCATCGGGGAGTCCTCAAGCGCCCTGAGCCTCGAAGACAGGTTGCGGGGCAACCTGCAAGCACCGGTTGGGGCTGAGAACGCTTTAATATAAAGTAAATGGGACGTTAGCCTATGGCCAGCGGCCATGGCAGGCCTTAGGCTCTCTTCAATGCCATACTATGAGAGGTGGTTCATAGCCGGCATAATAATAGGAGTCCTCGTGGGCCTGGGGGCCCTGTCCATCTACTACCTTGTCGTAGCGCTCTCCAAGCTCCTCCTCATGGCCCACGTGAGCCTCTTCCCCGTCACGGCCTCCCAGTACCGGTCGGAGCTCAGGTGGCTCCTCCTGATGCCAGCGGTCCTGGCCGCCGCATTCCCCCTGTCCTACCTGGCTGCCCTCGCCTTCAGGACGCCTGAGGTGGGCAGCGACAGGGTGGTCAGGGCCTACCACAGGAACCTCAGGCTTGAAGCTAACGAGGCCCCTGCCGCCGCGCTCTCCTCAGCCATAGCGATAGGCCTGGGCGGCAGCGCCGGCATGGAGGGACCAGCGTCACACGTTGGCGCCGCCCTGGCCCAGCTCATGTCAAGGGTCCTGGGGATGAGCGCGGAGGACAGGAGGAGGGCCCTGGCAGTCGGCCTCGGGGCAGGCATAGGGGCAATCTTCAAGACCCCCTTCGCCGGGGCCCTGCTATCAGCTGAGCTCCTCTACAGGAGGGACGTTGAGCCTGACGTAATATACCCGGCGTTCATAGCCTCAAGCGTGGCCTACGTGGTATATGGGTCCTTCACCGGATTCTCGCCGCTCCTGGGCCTCTACGTGGGCCCCTTCAGGCCCCTTTACCTCGCGCTCTTCGCCCTCGAGGGCCTGGTGGCAGGCGGCGTAGCCATGCTCTACCCCAGGGCCCTCCACGGCCTCTCCTCATGGCTGAGGACTCAGCTCAGGAACCCCCTTGTGAGGACTGCCCTGATGGGGGTCGCTGTGGGGGCCCTTGTCATAGTCTTCCCTGAGGACATGGGTGAGGGGCTGAGCTGGCTGAGGGCGCTGGCCAGCGGAGGTCAGGTCCCCTCTATCCTCCCCTTCGCCCTCGCCCTGGCGCTGCTGCCCTTCTCAAAGATACTGACCACCTCGCTGACCCTGGGGAGCGGGGCCAAGGGAGGGGTCTTCGCCCCAGGTCTTGACATAGGGGCCTTCACGGGCCTCGCCTTCGGTGAGGCGCTTCACCTCGCCATGCCTAAGCTCTTCCCTGACGTAGTGCCCTTCATGGTGGTCGGCATGCTCTCGACCTTCGGGGCAGCCAGCCAGGCCCCCATAAGCTCTATGCTGATGACCCTTGAGATGACGGGGAGCCTGACCCTGCTGCCCGGGGAGATGATAGCGCTTGCCGTGGCCATGATGGCCTTCAGGGGGCCGGCCCTCCTGAAGGAGCAGGTGGAGAGCAGGGCCCTCTCGCCAGTCCACGCAGGCGAGTACCCCATACCTGTGCTCAGGAGGGTTAGGGTCTCTGAGGTCCCACCGAGGCAGGTGTACGTAAGGCAGGAGGCCAAGGCCGCTGAGGCCCTCTCGGCCATAACGTCAAGCGGCCTCCTCTCCCTGCCAGTTGTTGACAGGCTTGGAAGGGTGCTAGGCATAGTGAACAGCGTGGACCTCAGGACGGCGGACCCCGAGGCCCCAGCCATAAGGTACCTGAGGCCTGAGCCAGGCCACGTGAGGCCCGACTCCTCCCTTGAGGAGGCCGTCAACATGATGTCTAGGACCAACTCCAGGTACGTGATAGTTGAGGAGGACGGCAGGTTCGTAGGCATAGTGACCCTGGACGACGTAGTGAAGGCCTATGAGAGGGAGGCCGCCAAGGGCCTGGCGGCCCCGCCTGGCTGAGCCTCTCTATCAAGCTGGTCACCCTGAAGGGCCTGCAAAGCCCTTTAACCCTCTGGGGCCGATGCCTCACCGAGGCCGTAAGGTGAAGACGTTGGAAGAACGACCGCCATAGGGGCTGCCGAGGAGGCCGCCAAGGCCAGAGGGCCTGTGCTGGAGGCCCAGGACCTGGCCTTCTCCTACGGCGACTTCCCGGTCTTCGAGCACGTGAACCTCGAGGTCAACGAGAACGGCTTCGTTGTCATAGTGGGCCCCTCGGGGTCAGGCAAGTCAACGCTCCTCCGCGTCCTGGGCGGCTTCCTGAGGCCCACAAGGGGGAAGGTGCTGCTGATGGGCGAGGAGGTGACGAGGCCAAGCCCGAAGATAATGATGGTCCACCAGGCCATAGTCACCTTCCCCTGGATGACGGTGCTTGAGAACGTCATGATGGGGGCCGAGGCCAGGGGCCTCCCGAAGGAGGCCGCCAGGGAGGTGGCCCTTCAGATGATAGAGGTCGTGGGCCTCAGGGGCTTCGAGGACTTCTACCCCAAGCAGCTCAGCGGGGGCATGAGGCAGAGGGTGGCTATAGCCAGGGCCCTGGCGGCGGACCCCGTGGTGCTCCTCATGGACGAGCCCTTCGCCCACCTTGACGAGCTGACCGCTGAGGCCCTAAGGAGGGACGTATACGACATGCTGTTCAACGTCAACACCAGCCTCAAGGGGGTCGTCATGATAACGCATAACCTGGTAGAGGCAGTTGAGCTCGCCGACGTAGTCTACGTCCTCAACGGCAGGCCCGCCACCATAACGGCGAAGGTCAAGGTGAGCCTGCCCAGGCCGAGGGTCCCGAAGGACCCGGCCTTCATCGAGTACACGGACCTCCTCTACGACTACATAGCCGGTGGGGCCCTTTGACCGGGCCCGGCGTCAGCGTCATAGCCGTAGTAATAGTCCTCGCCCTGCTGGCCTCGACGGGCAGGGTCTTCCTCACCATAGGGCTGGCCATAGTGACCGGCTGGCTCCTCGGCTACCTGGCCATAAGGAGCAGGGGCTTTGAGACTGTCTATGTGAGCATATCTGAGGTCTTCGAGTCGGTCCCCGTTATATCCTTCTTCCCCGTCGTGTTGATATTCTTCGTTGACAGGATAGGGGGGTACCTGGGTGTTGAGCTAGCCGTCGACTTCCTCGTCTTCACGGCGGTGGTCTGGAACATATGGATGGGGATATACCAGGCCTTCAAGACGGTCCCGGCGGCCATGGTAGAGGCCCTGGAGAACATGGGCTACGGGTTCCTTGGCAAGATGAGGAGGCTCTACATACCCTTCTCGGTCCCGAGGATAGCGGCCAACCTGATGCCGAGCTTCGCCGACGCCTACTTCTACATAACCGTCAGCGAGGTCTTCAGCGTCGGCGCCACCTCCCACCACGTCTTCGGCGTAGGGACCCTCATATCAAGCTACGTCTCAGAGGGCCTCTACACCTGCGTCTACTACTCGCTAGCCGCCCTCGCCGTTCTTGTGGCGGGCGTGACGCTGGGCCTCAGGAGCTTCGCCAACTGGGCCGTGGCCAAGTATGGCCTTGACACCCCTATGACGCTGGCCCGCCGCAGGGCCAGGGGCAGGTGGAGGGCCTGAGCGAGTTCTACGCCGGGGCCGCCAGGCCCCTCAGGGCCGTCGCGGGGGCCGTCAGGAGGGCGCCCGTCGTCAGGAGCATACAGGTGGTCAGGCGCAGGTCACCGCCAGGCAGGGGCGGGGGGAGGGCCCTCGACTGGGCCCTGAGGGCCGTAGGCGTTGCCCTGCTGGTCCTCATAGTCTACGGGGCCGCTGATGTCATAACCTCGACGAGGCCCAGCACGTGGGCCTACCTGCTCTCCCAGACGTGGCCCATACTGGTGGGCCTGGCCTACGACTACGCCAGGGTCGCGGCGATAGCCCTTGTCTCCTTCGTCATAGCTGTCTTCCTCGGCTACTACCTGGCTACACACAGGAGGGCAGAGGCCGTGGGGGTCCCCCTCACGCTGGCCCTCGCAGCCCTCCCGGCCCCTGCCTACTTCCCCCTGCTCTTCCTGGCCACCTCGGCGGCCCTCTACAGGGCCCTCGGGGGGCTGGCCAACGAGCTCTACGTGGTCTCCCTGGGCTTCGTCAGCACGTTCTACTACATCTTCTACTCGTACTGGATGGGCCTGAAGGCGCTGCCCCACGAGGTAAATGAGGTGATGGACAACCTCAACATGGGGTTCTTCACGAGGCTCCGCAGGGTGCTCCTGCCGGGCACCATGCCCTACATAGTCACGGGGCTCACCTCAACGATCGACAGCGCCTGGGGAGGCCTCATGATAGGGGAGTACTGGCCCCAGATAGCAGGCGACAGGACCCTTGAGGTGACCCACGGCGTGCTCAAGATAATGGACGTGGCCACCTACGAGGGCAACATAGCGTTGGCCTCCTACGCCTCCCTGCTATTGGCGTCGTGGTGGTGGTCTTCGCCCTCGCCTTCACCAGGTACCTGCTGGAGGTCTCGAGGAGGAAGTACGTGATAGAGGAGGCGGTATACGCGGCCTAGGCGCGGCCCTGGAGGCCAACGCAAGCGTGTCGCCCAGAATGGCCCTGCAGCGTGACCTTCCCGACTCTGTAAACTGGGGAGTTAACGACGGACAACGCGTCGATCTCCCTTAGGTCAAAGCTTGGCCACAGGTAGGAGCCCTTTACCTTTCGTTCCACGGCTCCTTGTAAACCGAGGAGTTTACAGTCAGCAGGGAAGGGCCCTGTTAAGGCGTTAGGCGACCCCTTCTAGGGGCCGAGGGCCCGCCAAGAGGGCGGGTCAGCTTAGCCAGACCCTCTCAACCTCCTTAACCCTGTCGAAGTCCCTGTCCTCGCTTAGGATCCTCCTTATGGAGTTGTTCAGCATCACGGCCACGTGGAGCGCGTCTGAAGGGCTCACCGAGTACTTTAACATGACCTCCCTGGCCCTCCTGTACTCGTTAATTGTTACTGGAAGAACGACGGAGTTCGGCAGCACGATGTTGTCTAGGAAGTCCAGTGTGTCCTCAAGCCTAACGCCGTACTTCTTCTTCGAGACGTAAATCACCTCGTCCAGGACCAGTGGGTCCGTTGCGAGGGACTCCTCGGACAGGAGCCTCAGGTAGTAGTCCTCAACCTCCTTCACGCCGAGGTTCAGGTAGATTAGGAAGTTAGCGTCCACGAATATCACTCGAACTCCTCCTCTAGGCTCACGCCCACGAGGTCGCCCAGCCTGGCCTCCTTAGCGTACTTCCTCACCCTCTCCTCGTGCTCCCTGAGCCTCTTAGCCACCTCGGACAGGCTGACCCTCCTCTCCGGCTCCAGCACTATCCTCCCGTTCTCAACTGTTAAGGTCAGCACGTCCCCTTCCTTTATCCCGACCAGCTCCCTTATGCTCTTAGGAATTATTATGTAGCCCTTCTTCCCGACCTCTACCTTCACAGTCAAGCCGGCTCAACTAAAGTTAAGCCAGTAAAACTATTAAGGCTTTTGCCCTAAGAGAGCCTAGAGATAACTGCCTATAAGTGACCGGCCTGTGGTCAGACCCTAGCCTGGCAGGCGAAGATCGCTCCTCAATCTAATAGGACGTGCCTGACCTAATGTTGCTATCCTAGTTAAGGCATAAGGCCTCAGACCTAGGGTCACCTAGCGCAAAAAACTTTGACCTAAGGGATCAGGCCTGAGGGCTTGGGAGATCCTCTATCCTCCCGTGGGCTATGAGGAGCAATACGCCAGGTATAACGCCAGAAAATATCAGGGCCACTAATGACCCAGCCAAGTGAGTTGAGCGACTTCAGGGTGGCGATGTCACCGTTCTTTACGGCCGAGTACATTTTCCAGGTGCGGCTTATCACCACAACGTCTATTATCAGGAATACCACCGAAAGGAAGCCTATGAAGCCCAGCTCAGCGCTTGCCGCCGGGCTTACGATGCCCTGCTCGGACATCACAGCGCCTGCGAAGCCCACAAGGCCTAGGACCACGATCTCGCCAATCAGGGCCAGGATGGCGAATATCAGGGCGACCAGAACCATGGTCCTTATCGAGCCCAGGGTCCTCTCTACCTCAGGGGAGGGCGCCTGGCCTGGGGCGCTTGCCAAAAAGATCACCGTCCCTGCCGAGTTTTCAGCTAAGTTATAAGCCTTTACTGATATCCCAGGGACTAACGGTCCCAGGCGCAACGGCAAGCAGGTCTTGACCAGGACAACTTTAAGGGGTGCATACGGCTCTGAAGGGGTCGAGGGCGTACGAGCTTCCTCCTGAGAGCTCAGGGCCTTCCTCGGGGCCGCCAGGAGGGTAAGGGAAGTTTACAGCTCAGCGGGGACAAGGTCGGAGAGCCACCTCACCTCCCCTATTCCTAGCAACACTTGGCGTGCCTAGGCCATTGAGCTCAGGGACCCCTAGGCCTCAGCTCAGCGGCCCTCATATGCTGCCTCCCAGAACTCGAGCTCGTAGAGCGAGGCCCTCCTGAAGTAGGGCCAGAGCTCAGCGGCCCTGAGCCCTGAGGAGTCTACTACCTCCCTCAGCCTGCTGACCAGGGACCTGTAGCCATCGGAGAGGTACTCAGAGGCCCACCTCCTGTAGATGGGCACGGGGTTCGACTCCAGCTCAGCCCTGTGCCTCTCGGCTATCTCGGCGTAGCTCCAGAAGCAGGGCAGAAGCGCGGTCATGCACTGGTAAAAGCCCTCAAGGGAGCACGTTGAGAGCATGAAGGAGGAGTAGCCCACGTTGACGCTGTTCGGCTCGGCCCTGGCCGCCTCCTCAACGCCTAGGCCCAGCTCCCTGAGCAGGGACTCATATGAGGCCATCTCCTCTGTCACCTCGCCGTGGGCCAGGGCGAGGGCCTCCTTCATCAGCTGAGGGCTCGGGGCCTTGGCGGCGGCCAGGGCTAAGGCCCTGGTCAGGTTAACTATGTAGCTGTAGTCCTGAAGCAGGTAGTACCTGAACTTCTCAAGCGGCAGCCTCCCCGTGTAGAGCTCGACCACGAACGGGTGCCTGTGTATCTCCTCCCATATGGGGTCGGCCATCCTCCTGAGCTCGTCCGTGAGCAGACGCCTCCCCCCAACCACCCTCTGCGGCTCAGGCTTAAATGCTACCACTTAAAGTAGTAAGAACGGCTGGGAGCTTGTTCGAGGCGAGCAAGTACGACTCGTGGTTCCTCAGCAACCCTTACGTGCTGGAGTCCGAGGCGCTCCTCCTCAAGTACCTCCTTGAGCCCAGCCCTGGAAGGGCGCTGAGTGTCGGCTGCGGCTCCGGCCTCTTTGAGTTCATACTTAGGACCAGGTACAGCATCAACGTGGGCGAGTGCGTCGAGCCCTCGGAGGACATGGCCAGGGCCGCGAGGTCAAGGGGGCTGAGCGTCAAGGTTGGGAGGGCTGAGGAGCTGCCCTATGGCGACGCCGAGTTCGACACTGTGATACTCAACGGCGTGCTGGACTACGTTGATGACGACGTGAAGGCGGTCAGGGAGGCCTCAAGGGTCCTGAGGCCCGGCGGCCACCTTGTGGTAGCTGACGTAATAGCGGAGGGCTCCTACGGCCTCCTCTACAAGCTGGCCGAGGCCCTGGGCTCCTGGGACGACAAGTACATAGTCAGGGTCAGGCCGCCCAGCCCTTACCCGCTGGAGTACGTCAGGCAGGCCAGGTGGCACACCGTTGACGAGATAATGGGCCTCCTGAGGGGGGCAGGCCTCGTGGTAGTTAAGGTCGCCCAGACGCTGACTAGACACCCCAGGTACTCAAATGAGGCCGTTGAGTACCCGACCGACGGCTTTGACAGAGGCGACTACGTGGGCTTCAAGGCCTGGAAGCCATACTAGCCATTTCCTTGGCCAAAAAGCTCCCATGAAGGGCCCCTCGCAAATCACCTTTATCCTCTAAGCGTTACCGCATTCTCAACACCTAGGGGCCCCCTAATAAACGCTTACCGAAGCGATTGAACCAGCATTAAGGGCCAAGGAACGCCTCGTGAGTGGTCAGTAAGATTTATAAAGGATTAATTGAAGAAGGATTATTGACACCCCATGCCTGATCAACCTATTGGTGTTGGTACTATTAAGTTATCCGATGGTTCCACTCTACAGCTTAAAGTGTTTATCATCGACGTTAAGGAGGCTGGCTTCTCACCATTTGGCGGCGTTTATTTCTACGTGAGTGTCGCCGGAGGCGTTACTACGGAATCCGTCCCAGAGAGTCTCAAGGAGTTAGTGAAGGACAAACCCATCTTTACACCATGGCCTGAGCTCCCTAGGGAGGGCTGGGAGTTTGTTGACATCGTCGAGCAGAAGCCGGCGGAGGCTTTAACCACGGTTAAGAGCAGTAAGGGCTCGTTCGAGGTTAAGGTCGTGGCCGAGGCAACAATGGTTGTTAGGAACACCCTATATAGGTCACCGCCGGACGAGCCCGTGTACTGGGTCTTCTGGGTATATAAGACATCCTGGAGACCAATCAAGGGGTGATGCGTCACGAGTCTCCTGCAACTCCAAGCACAACCCCAACCAGCACCAACAATGCAACCACTCCAGGGAGCACCAGCCCTACCAATTACTTCGCCACAACCCTCACTCATCGCTCCGCAACCAAGTACTGTCGGTAACCCGGGAGGTACAAGAACCAGTGGTACGGTGAGGGAGGACATCTTCGAGATATATAGTAGTGAATACCCAGAGCTGCTTTCATTAGCAGGTAAGCTCTCCCATGGTGAGAAGTTGAACGAGGTTGATAGGGCGTGGCTGAGGGAGCTTGCTAAGGCCTCTGGCTGGGACGTTGATGATGTAAGTGATGAGCTTAGGAACCTGTGGGCCGACCCGTCAAGCAGGGCTGACAAGTACTGGGAACTATTCAACAAGTATTATGAGGAGGCCCGTAGGCACTACGACAGTAAGGATTACCCACAGGCGGCGGAGAAGCTTTGGGGTGCAATAACGGCATTAATAAAGCTACACGCGGCGCTGAAGGGGGTGCCCATAGTTGAGTGGCACCACGGGAAGCTTTACAACTACGTGTACAATAACGTTGAGAAGGAAAACAGGCAAGTGTTCAGTGACTTACTTAAGGCTGGCGAGCCTCTTCACGAGTACTTTTACGAGGAACACGTGAGCCCAGAGACATTTGAGGGCCTCTGGAATGACGCAGTCAAGCTCTTAGAAATCGCAAAGGAAAAGACGTTGCGCTCTCCTTAATGACCCGCCGAGGATACCATTACCCTTCACGTAAAACCTCATGATTACAATCATGCCACTGCCGCATAACAAGTTATTTCATCTACTCCCTTTAGGGAGATTCAAGCCCCAGAGCTGACCTCTTAAGCCAAGTCTTCGTACCAGGCACATGGAGTTTAAAGCCGATACGCCTTACCAGGCTTATCATGATAAGACCTTCTTGGACTTTATAACTAATTTGTCCTTTTCAAATTCTACTTCATAAATAATTGGTTGCCCCGTCGGGATCTCAACGGTCGGAATGACGTCCTCAGGGATGTCCTCCAGGTACATCACGAGGGCCCTCAGGCTGTTCCCGTGGGCTACCACGAGCACGTTCTTGCCGTCCCTCAGGTCAAGCATTATCGTGTTCCTGAAGAAGGGGACGACCCTCCTCTGCGTCATCTCAAGGCTCTCGCCGTTAGGGGGCACGGCCCTGTAGCTCCTCCTCCACGTCCTCACCTGCTCCTCCCCATAGACCTTGGCCGCCTCGTCCTTGTTTAACCCCTGCAGGTCCCCGTAGCTCCTCTCGTTCAGGTGCCAGTCCCTTATCACCGGCACCCTGTAGCCCATAGCGAGCATAACGAGCTCCAGGGTCTCCACAGCCCTCTGCAGGACGCTCGTGTAAGCGACGTCAAACCTGTAGCCCCTTAACAGTAGCCCCGCCCTGAGGGCCTCCTGCCTCCCCCTCTCGGTCAAGGGCACGTCAATCCAGCCTGTGAACCTGTTCTCCTCGTTCCATAAGGACTCCCCGTGCCTAAGTAAGGCGAGCACCGCCATGTAGCGCTCCTGGGCGAGCCTCTTTCGCCAGGGAAAAAGGCCTTTTGATGCCTAGGGCTGCCCAATGAAGTTTAATTACGATAGCAAGCCGTAATTAGATTGGTGAAAGCTGGAATCGATCAAAGCGTTGACGGCCCCTCTATCACCTGCGGGAAGGCCTCAGGGGAAGGCCGTCAGCTCACCGCTTCACGCCTACCTGGTCCTCGCGCCGCCAGGAGAGATCAAGTCCTTTAGCTCGTCAAGGCCTGCCTCACCTCAGCGTAAACCGGGGAGTTAACAAAGGGCAGTCGCCATGGGGTTGCCTTCACGCCAGCCCCCCAGGGGCCTCCTTGTAGCGAGGGCCGGGCTGAGGACCAGTCCCAGCGCCAACGTTGAGGGCGTAACAGCGAGGTCAGGCAGCCCCGCGCTCATGAGGGGCACGGCAGGCCTCCTCAGGACGCCCCTGCGGGGTCTTTTCAACTGCGCTTAAAAGGCCCTGGGGGCCTCGGCAATCAGATGATCAGAAGTGCAGGTTAAGGACCTAGCTCCTGGCGCCAACGTTGACAGCATAACCGTGAAGGTCGTCAGCGTTGGGGAGCCAAGGAGCGTGATAGGGAGGGACGGCTCATCCCACAGGGTGGCTGACGCCCTCGTAGGCGACGAGACCGGGAGCGTCCTCATGACGCTCTGGGACAGGAACATAGAGGCCGTGAGGGCCGGGGCAGTTATAGAGGTGAGGAACGGCTTCGTGGGCACCTTCAAGGGGCACATGAGGCTCAACCTGGGCAGGGGAGGGACCATAAGGGAGTCCGACGCCGAGATAGTCAATGTAAACACCTCCAACAACATATCCGACAGGGTCGTCGAGTCCCCGCCGCCCAGGAGGGGCTTCGGAGGCAGGCTCAGGCGCAGGTTCTGAGCGGGCAGGCCGCCTAGGGCTGAAGCCTTATTGGCTCGCCGTGGCCAGGGTATATCACGCCTGGCCTCAGGGCCAGGAGCCTCCTGAAGCTCTCCTCGGCCCTCGCCTGGTCCAGGTTATACCTCCTGGGAGGCGGCACCGGCCTCCCCCTTGAGCTCAGCACGGCGTCGCCGCTGAACATGACGCCCTCCTTCACGTAAGCGGTGCTGCTAGGCGTGTGGCCGGGGGCCGCCACAGCCCTGTAGCCCTCCACCTCGTCGCCGTCCCTGACCTTGACGTCAACCCTCACTGGCCTGACCCTGAGCAGCCTGTGGAAGAGGCCCGCCAGGCCCCCAGGGGGAGGGGACCTGCCCTCTATGACGTCAGAGTCGAGCTCAGGGGCCACCACCCTGCAGCCGAGGGCCTCGGCTATCTCAGCAGCGTGCCTCACGTGGTCAACGTGGTAGTGCGTTATGAAGAGGTACCTGACCTTGATGCCGTGCTGCCCCGCGGCCCTCAGCACGTCCTTGACGCTGGCCCCAGCGTCTATGATGACCCCGTCGCTCGTGAGGTAGGAGTTCGACATGCCCCTTACCAGGTAGACCTCCAAGGGCACCCGTTTGTCCCTAGGCGCTCACCCTCATTAGCTTATGATCGCTCGTCGCGCCTAGGGACCTCCACCTCGCCCACGCCCCACGGGCTATCGGCGTGGGCTCATGGGCGGCCGTCGGGCCCAACGGCACGGGGCCCCCATCTACGGGGATCGTGGCCCTCACGCGGCTTGGGGCACAGCCCCCATCGCCGCCCAGGGCCCTCAGAAGGAGGTTATAACACGCTACTACATCCCTGTGCCAGGTCTCACCTCCCCTTGAGCAGACGCCGTGCCTATTCCTGCCGTAGACGATCTCGGCGCCATGAATTGGACATATCTTGGACGTGTTCCTGGGGTCAACATAGATCACCGGCACCCCGTACTCCCTTGCCTTCTCCTCAATGGCCCTCTGGACCCCCTTGAAGGCCGCCTGATATACCCTGTGCCTGAGCTGGGAGTCCTTGATGCGCTCTATCATGCC
>AYMD01000011.1:0-1042 GCA_000495735.1 uncultured Acidilobus sp. JCHS
GGTGTACAGGGACGTGAAGATGGTCGAGATAGGCGACGGCACCAACGAGGTCCAGAGGCTGGTCATAGTGAGGAGCCTGCTGGGCAGGATAAGGGGGGTTAGGACGAAGTAGGGCAGGAGTAAGGAGGAGGGCGGCCTCAGGTAAGCAGGGCCTACGACGGAAAGGCCAACAAGGCGATAACGCTGGGCTGAGGGGCCGTCGCGCTCAAAGGCCCTGAGGAGGCAGAGCCCTTGGGTGCAGGGGCCTGAGGCTCTGGTCAATATCCCCGAGCTACCTTGACGCAAGGGGGCTGCTGGCCCTCTGGAGGGAGGCCCTGCTTGCCCAGAAGGTCCTCATGGGCCTCACCAGGGGATACGCCAAGCACCCCCAGCTCGAGAGGTTCAGGAGGACCAGCGACCCGGTGCTCTACATAGGCACGTACCTCTACTACGTCTACCTTGAGGGGCGGAGGAGGGGGTACGACTTCAACTTAGGCAAGATAGTCAGGTACGACCCGGGCCTGCCGAGGGTCCCAGTGACGTCAGGGCAGGTGAGGTACGAGTTCCAGCACCTGCTGGACAAGCTGAGGGCCAGGGACCCGGCAAGGTATGAGGCGCTGAAGGGCGAGGCCGAGGTCAAGGTTCACCCCCTGTTCTACGTGGTGGAGGGCGACGTGGAGCCGTGGGAGAGGGTTAAGGCCTCCGGCTAGCGCTTAAACTGCTCGCTCTCGCTCTCCCCCTCCAGCTCCTCGAAGCTTATGTAGGCCACCTTGGGCCCGTGCATTGCGAACCAGAGGGCGTCCCTGACGGGCTCCAGGACAACCCTGTCGCCCTCAACGCGAAGCCTGAGCCTAGCGCCCTCTTCTATGCCAAGCAGGTCAGCGACCGCCTTAGGTATTGTTATGCGCCTCCCCCTGTGGACCTTGACCTCAAAGGTGAGGCCAGCGCCCTCGCCCATGCTCTGACCAATGATTGAAACGGCTCCGGCCAGGCCTATAAGTTAGGCGACCTCTGAAAAACGCGAACGTTATTGAGGTGGCGTAACGCCTTCCTCAGCGCCGCC
>AYMD01000011.1:1918-4784 GCA_000495735.1 uncultured Acidilobus sp. JCHS
TTATCTTTACATATATGTCGTACCTGACGTTGGCGCTACCCGGCTGGTGCTCAGTCCTGACACACTCTAACGCCCTCCGCCTCGCCTCGTCCTCCTTAGCCTCCTCCCCCTTGAACTCCTCTGTCAGCCTGCTGACCAGGTAGTTGACAATGAAGGCCTTGGTCAGGTAGTGGCTCATGGACTCGCGGCCTGCTTCATCGCCCTCCGCGCTGGGCCTGACCAGGACCTGTACGTTGAAGTCCTTAAGGGCGCCCTCGAGGGCCTTCCAGTACTCATCCTCAAGCCTGACGACGAGCCCGTCGAAGCTGCCTATGTCCTCATAGTCCATCTTCGGCTCGCTGACCCTGCCCCACATCAGGTTAGCGAGCAGGACGTAGAGCCCCTCCTCAGAGGCGACGGGGCTCACCTCAACTGGGCTCGGTATGGTTAACAGGTAGTCCTCAGGGGCGCCGCGGGGGGCCTCGGCCTGGGCGCCGCTCACGAGGCTGCCCACGTAGTAGTCGCCGTAGATCACTATGAAGCCGTAGCCCTGGGAGAAAAGCTCCCTGAGCCTGTCCCTGACGCTTTCCCTGATCCTCCTGAGGGTGGCCTGCGAGGGCCCCTTGACCTCGCCACTTGACGCCTCCTCCCTCAGCAGCCTGCCCAGGTCGCCGCTGACCAGGTCTATTACGAAGAGCCTTCCCCCGGCGCCGACCTCAACGGGTATGAGAAGCAGTAGGTCGGTGACGCTGCTCACGTGCTTTGGCTCCGGCAGGCCCCCGACCCTGACCCTGTAGACCTCCCTGAGGGCCCTCTTGAGGAACTCTATGTAGTCAAAGCCCTTGGCGTGCCTCGCGACGATTAGCAGGGGCCTATCAGGCACGAGCCTGCCCAGGCCGAACAGGGCCCTGTCAACAGTGCTCTCGACCTCGTTTATCTCGCCCTCACTCAGCTCGTAGGGGCTGGGCGCCGTCGACTCTGCAGCGCTCTTTGCGGCGTTTGCCGGGGTAACGCCAAGGCCGCGCACCTCATCGCTGACGCTCCCAAGGGACGCCTGCCCAGGCTGGGCGAACGTTACTGACACCGGCTTAAGCTCGTAGGTGGTCCTCTGCGGCACGTGATAGCTGCCGTCAGGCTGAAGGCTCAGAGCGTTCGGCCTGCTGAACGAGACCGTGACCGGCTGCAACGATATCTTAGTGCTTGGCACAACATTGACGGGGGTCTTCTCATCGACCTTTAACGATATTGGGCCAACTCTGTTGAAGGAAATCTCAACAGGCACCAGCTGTAACTGTCTCAGCACCAAGAAGCTCGGCGCCTCAGCATTAAGGCTGAACGCGATGCTAGCGGGCCTTTCGAAGCGAACGCCCACCTCGGTCAGCCTCAGGGCGGCCGCACTTATCTTAGGTGTTGACGAGTCGATGCGTAGGCTAAGGCTTGGGTTGCTCACAAAGCTGACGCCAACCTTGGCTAGCCTAATCCTAGTCTCTTCGCCCTCACTAATAGCGGTGGAACCCGCACTGCCTGGTGTCGTCTGTATTGATAATGTGCCTAGGCCCTTACGGCGGCGGACGCGAACAATGTACAGCATATAGCCTTCAGGAAGCTCCTTAAGCTCCTTCTCAACAACCTCAACCTCCTGAGCCACGTCAATCACCTAGGCACGCGACATGTAGGTCACCATACTCGAGCCAGGCAATGCCGAGGAACAATAATGGCGAAAACAATTCTAAGAACCTTTCATATGTTATGTCATACGGTATACCTCTCGTAGTATGTAAATTAACAACACCTTTTTCAACTTTAATAGGCGTCATGCCACAGAACTGCCCGTATCCAGCAATCGTGCTTATAAGCTTCTCAAGCGTGTAGCCTGCCGATGTCTCTTCGTTATACTTCGCCTCGACGTATTTCTTAAGTTCATCGCTTACAGGGTAACCAAGTTCATTTAATTTAGATGTCATACCATAGATTTCCTCCACTAACTTAACTATTAGTTTACCAACGCTTCCATCTTTATGTCCAATAACTGCTAGTTCATCGTTCTTAGATTGCACGTTTAGGCCTGGGTCTAATATCTTCGTTAGCTCAACCCCGTATTTGCTCATTAAGTTCCTGACGGAGTCGCTGAACAACTCCTCACAGTACATGATGTTGAGGTAGGGCCTTGGCGTTGAGCGTAAAGACTGCATGAAGAACGTGAACGGGTTGTAGAGCGGCAGTAGCTTAATGCTTTTATTTAGGAAGTCCTCAAAGGCTTTGACCAAATCCAGGTCGTAATCCGCTTGCACCTGTTGTACCTGTATAACTTGCTTTATCCTGGAGTAGATTTCGTCAACAATTCTCTTCATTTCAAATAAGTAAAGCATCACACTAAATTCATACTCAGTTATCGAAACCCCTAGCTTTTCTTTACCTATTTCCTCAAAGCTCATGGTCTTTAATAGATTTAGGAGCCCCCTGCTCTCCTTCAGATCATCATTCTTGTTTTTTCCAAGCCCTATCCCAAGCACGTCCTTGTAGAAGTGTGCGGCTGTGCCAGCTTTGATACAATCAACATAACCGCCCTGCCTTATCTTCTCGAGGCAGTTCTCGTCAAGGCCTCCGAACAGGACCCTTAGCGCGAGGTCCCTCCTCTGCGGGTCAGCGAGCACTGGGCCAGGTCCCCTGAAAGCTCCTTACGTAAGGCCTCCCTGGCCCTGAGCAGCCCGTTGAGCGA
Organism: uncultured Acidilobus sp. JCHS; assembly: GCA_000495735.1. NCBI lineage: Archaea > Thermoproteati > Thermoproteota > Thermoprotei > Acidilobales > Acidilobaceae > Acidilobus > uncultured Acidilobus sp. JCHS. Next base: position 4,617 of record AYMD01000011.1, read on the forward strand.
GGCGTAGAACTCGGCCAGGTCCTTGGTGAAGAACTCCTGCCACCAGCTCTCGTCCCAGTACCTGACCCCAGGAACCTTTGGCTGGCAGCTAGCCATCCTAAACCCCTGGGCCAGCCGCCCCTGCATGCTGAGAGAGCCGCCAATATAAATGGGCTTTTCGTGTAATTT
>AYMD01000011.1:4804-5832 GCA_000495735.1 uncultured Acidilobus sp. JCHS
CCTTATAGAGCGGCAGTAGCTTGATGCTCTTATTTAGGAAGTCCTCAAAGGCTTTGACCAGATCCAGGCCATAATCCGCTTGCACCTGTTGCACCTGTACAACATTTTTGATTTTGTTAACAATATCATTCATTTCAGATAAGTACTTCATTATACTGGTATCAAAATTTTTTATCGAAGCCTCTAACTTTTCTTTACCTATTTCCTCAAAGCCCTTAATTTTTAATAGGTTTAGGAGCCTCTTGCGCTCATCCAGATCCTTATCATAACAATATCCTACACCAATGCATCCCCATTCCTCAAGCCCTATCCCAAGCACGTACTTATAGAGGTGTGCTGCCTTGTCATGAGTGATGCAGTCAACATAACCGTCCTGCCTTATCTTCTCAAGGCAGCCCTCGTCAAGGCCTCCAAACAGAACCCTTAGCGCGAGGTCCCTCCTCTGTGAGTCGGCAAGAACCTGGGTCAGGTCCCCTGAAAGCTCGTTAAGCAAGGCATCCCTGGCCCTGCGTAGCCCGTTGAGCGAGGCGTAGAACTCAGCCAGGTCCTTGGTGAAGAACTCCTGCCACCAGCTCTCCTCCCGGTACTTCACCTCAGGAACCTTTGGCTGGCAGCTAGCCATCCTAAACCCCTGGGCCAGCCGTCCCTGTATACTGAGAGGGCCGCCAATATAAATGGGCTTTTCGTGTAATTTTATAATAAATTACAAAAACATAGGGCTTAAGCTAAAGCTCACGTCGCAGGGTGTGTCATTAAGGCCTTTGGAGCGCCCTAAAGCGTTGTCAACCTTTAAGGGCACGACCGTCTCAGAGGCGACGAGCCTCTGGACGGCAGGGCGCTTATAACTTCTAGGGGTAGAAGTAGCTTCTAGGGGTAGAAGCCTTGCTGTTTGACCCCGCCCCTAAGTCGTCCAGGAGGGACTTCTTCGACAGGGAGGCGGAGATAGAGAGGGTCAAGTCGCTCTCGTCCCCCATAACACTTGTGCTGGGCCTCACGAGGACTGGCAAGTCCTCAGTTATCATGATATC
>AYMD01000011.1:5852-9388 GCA_000495735.1 uncultured Acidilobus sp. JCHS
CCTCTAAGAATCTCTCATAAGCAATATCGCCTTTAAATCCACTATAGCTTTCTTTTCTATTAAGAAGTCCGCAATTAAGACGTTGATAAACATCGCCCTCCTCACTCCATCTAAGAGAGATAATACCTCTATTAGTATAGACATGATACCTACAATAGCAGTATTGATATTCTATTTTCATATAATTTACCTCAAACACGTCATTGGCCCTACTAACTAGTTCCTTAATACTGTCGCCTGTCTGCGCTTTCTCTTCGTACTTCGCCTTAAGGTACTCCTTGAGTTCGTCATTTACAGGGTAGCCTAACGCGTTTAGTTTATACGTCACATCGTAAATTTTCTGTATCAGTTTAACTATCAAGTCGCCAACGCTTCCATCCTTATGCCCAACAACGGCTAGCTCATCGTCTAAGCTCTGCGGGCTTAGATCCGGTCCTAAGATCTTAGTTAGCTCGACTCCGTACTTGCTCATCAGGCTCCTAACGGGGTCAGCGAATAACAGGTCACAGTACATGGCGTTGAGGTAAGGCCTTGGCGTTGAGCGTAGGGACTGTATGAAAAACGTGAACGGGTTGTACAGCGGCAGCAACTTAACGCTCTTATTCAGAAAGTCCTCAAAGGCCTTGGCTAAATCTAAGCCATAGTCTGTTTGCACCTGTTTTACCTGTACAGTCCGTCTTACTTTGTTGTAAACTTCATCAGTTAGCTTCCTCATCTCAGTTATGGTGCTCATGACTCCAGATCCATAGTCATTTATGGAAAGTCCTAACTTCTCTTTAGCTAGCTTATCAAGGCTCATGGACCTTAAGGTCTTCAGGAGCCCCCTGCTCTCCGTTAGGTCGCTGCTTACGTCCTTTCCTAACCCTACCCCAAGCACGTACTTGTAGAAGTGTGCTGCCTTGCCAGGAGTGATGCAGTCAATATTGGCTCCCTGCTCCATCTTCTCAAGGCAGCCCTCGTCAAGGCCTCCGAACAGGACCCTTAGCGCGAGGTCCCTCCTCTGGGGGTTTACAAGCACCTGGGCCAGGTCCCCTGAAAGCTCCTTGAGCAAGGCCTCCCTGGCCCTGAGCAGCCCGTTGAGCGAGGCGTAGAACTCGGCCAGGTCCTTGGTGAAGAACTCCTGCCACCAGCTCTCGTCCCAGTACCTGACCCCAGGAACCTTGGGCTGGCAGCTAGCCATCCTAATCCCCTGGGCCAGCTGCCCCTGTACACTGAGAAGGCTGCCAATATAAATGGGCTTTTCGTGTAATTTTATAATAAATTACAAAAACATAGAGCTTAAGCCGAAGCCCAGGTCACAGAGCGTACCTGGTATGGACAAACCGAAACACATGCGCCACAGCCGGGGCCTCAACAGGCCGCGTCACTCACGCAATGATAACTTGGTAGCCCTGCTGGATCAGGTCCTCAAAGGCATAGTGGTGGCCCTCATCACCGATAAGCCTGAGGCCGCGCAGCCTGTCCCTCAGGTTAAGGTGAGGCGGCGAGGCGCAGTACCCGCACGCCCCCAGCAGAAGGTTGTTCTTAAGCACCTCCTCGAAGGCGGGCCTTAGGCTCCTGTAGGGGGAGTCCGAGACCGGTATCTTAACGCCGAGGCCGTCGAGGTAAACCTTAACCTCATGGCCGGCCTTGCTCAGGCTCACGGCATAGTGGAAGGCGTGCGCGGCCCTTATGGAGCTCTCAAGGTTCGAGGGGTCGTCCATTACAACGAAGAGCATCTTCGCCACTATTCCACCGCACCCGGCGCCAGGAGGATTTCTCTTTTAAGAGTATGTACATACCTCAAGCCTTCACGTTAGCTCGAAATCCTTCGCCCAGACAGCTACCCAGTAATGAGGAGCGCAGGTCAAGGGCCTGGCCCCCTGGCACCAGCCTTGACAGCCTGACCGTGAGGGTTGTCAAGGTTGAGGGGCCCAGGAGCGTGAGCTGAAGGGACGGGATGACTCACGGGGTCACCGACGCCCTGGTGGGCGACAAGACGGAAAGCATAGTCATGACGCTGTGGGACAGGAACGTCGTCCACCTTTAAGAGCATGACAGCCTCGGGGGATGAGCCGCCTTACGCTGCAGGGCGCTTATAACTTCCAGGGGTAGAAGTAGCTTCTAGGGGTAGTAGCCTTGCTATTTGACCCCGCTCCTAAGTCTTCTAGGAGGGACTTCTTCGACAGGGAGGCGGAGATAGAGAGGGTCAAGTCGCTCTCGTCCCCCATAACACTTGTGCTGGGCCTCAGGAGGACCGGCAAGTCCTCAGTCATCATGATATCCCTTAACGAGCTCGGCCTGCCTTACATATACGTGGACCTCAGGAAGTTCGAGGAGAAGGGCTTCGCCTCCTACAGGGACCTCGTGGTCGAGCTCGAGAGGGAGGTCAACAGGCTCACCGGCAGGTTCCCCGGCCTCCTGGAGCTCCTCAGGAGGGTCGAGGGGGTTGAGGTCATGGGGAGCGGCGTGAGGCTCAGGTGGGGAGGGCGGAGGAGGGTCACCATATCGTCGCTGCTCGAGGCCCTCAACGACTGGGCGGAGGACAGGGTGGTATTTGTAATTGACGAGGCCCAGGAGCTCATAAACATGAGGGGGGCCAACCTGCTGCCTGCCCTCGCCTACTCCTTCGACAACCTCAGGAGGGTCAGGATCGTGCTCAGCGGCTCAAAGATGGGCCTCCTCTACAGGTACCTCGGCGTCGAGGACCCCAGGTCGCCCCTCTACGGGAGGGCCATGAACGAGGTGGAGCTCAGGCCGTTCAGCAGGGAGATGGCCGAGCAGTTCCTCAGGCTGGGCCTCAGCGAGCTCGGGATAGAGTTCAGGGAGTACGACATGGTCTACGACACGATTGGCGGCATACCCGGCTGGCTCACCTACTTCGGCTACTACTACGGCCAGGACAGGGACCTCGGCAGGGCCCTTGAGAGGACGCTGAGGACGGCCCTTGGCCTCATAAGGGAGGAGTTCGAGAGCTTCCTGAGGACAAGGTACATGGCGAGGGAAAGATATCTCGCAATAATGAGGGCCGTGTCCAGGTGCGCCACGTGGTCAGAGGTCAGGAGGGCCCTCGAGGCCAGCGAGGGGGCCAGGGTCAGCGACTCCGAGCTGAGCAACTACCTCACCCAGCTCATGGACTCCTCGTGGATAGTGAAGACGGAGAGGGGCTACTGCCCCTCTGAGCCCCTCATAGGGAGGGCTTCGGGGGCTGAGGGGCCTTCCCATGTAGAGAAAAACCGCTTTTAGCTGGGCCCACGCTGGAAGCGCGGTGAGCCCATGGCCATAAGGGAGGGCGACATAATAGTTACTACAGCTCCCTACGTGGCCGGCTACAGGGTCGTCAGGGTCCTCGGGGTGGCCCTCGGGCTGACGGCCCCCGCCCTAAAGGGCGAGGGCTCTGCGCCCACTGGGGCCTTTCCATCACCTGTCAGGGCCCCCACGGGCGCGGCATCACAGCTCAGGCCCCGCCGTCAGTCCCAGGGAGGCGCGGGCTCACTGCCTGCTAAGCTCGCCCGCGCCCAACTCCACAGCAAGTTTGAAGCAAAGGCCTATAAACG
>AYMD01000011.1:9408-14452 GCA_000495735.1 uncultured Acidilobus sp. JCHS
AGCTACGTCAAGGTGTCGTTCACGAGCACCAGCCAAAGTACGCTGCCGCACCCTCCGCAGCTGAGCTCCTTTGAGGCCCAGACCTGGACGACGTATAGGTTGCCCACCTGCTGGGTTGAAGCCCAGACGTAGTAGCTGGAGAACATGGAGCCTATGAAGAACAGCGTCACGTTGTAGGTCCTGCCCTCGTAGGTTACCAGGTAGCGGTACTCCTGCCCGCCAGTGTAAGTCACGTTCTCCGGCCTCGGGAGGAGGACAGCCTTTACGCCGTCAACCTGGACCTCCTGGGGGGTGTAGCTGAAGTTCTCAGGCTTATAGTAAAGCCGCAGGATAACGTACTTGTACAGCCTGTGGCCTACGGCCATAACGCTGCCATTTATGAACGTGGAGTTAAGTATGAGCTCTTCGGAGAAGTTGTCCACGCTTACCAGGTAGCCCTTGTTTGTCCCCACGGCGTTCTCGTAGAGCTCCCTCGCCTCGGCCAGGACCTTCTCCGCGTAGCCCAGCACAGTGGAGTTCTGGGCCGCGGCGGAGGCGTTGGTGAGGCCCCCTGGGACGCGCTGGGGCTGCCTGTAGGTGAACGCGAGGTAAAGGCCGGCGAAGGCGGCGACTACAATGATAACGATGGCGAGTAGACCTCTGAAGTTCACAGTTTCACCTCGCTAACCACCATAACCCTCCCTGGTCCTAGCCCTCAACCCCTTTAAGGCTTGCGTCACGAGGCGGGGGACCCTGAGCCCCAGGCAGCTGAGGCCCCGTTCTAAGCGCCCTCTGCGTGAAGGTAGTCCTCGCTGAGCACCGCCGAGCACAGTATTGCGGAGAAGACTATCATCAGGTCCCTCACGGCGTCGTCGACCTTTGACAGCACAGCCGCCTCCTTCGGGTCCTGGCTTGAGCCCAGCAGGTCCTCTAGCCAGGCGGAGAGCGAGAGGGCCGTGAGGGAGGCCTCGTGGAGCCTCTTCACGCTCGGCTGCGCCACCATAGCGCTCACCATTGGTATCAGGTCCCTCAGCTGGCCCGCCACCTCTGCCACCCTGCTCGACCTGAGGGACCACCTCTGGGCAAGCCTTAGCGCCTCGAGGAGCACGTTCCCCACGACCCCGAGCACGGCCGTGCCCACCATGGTGCCCTGGACCCTGGTGTCTATGACCCCCTCGCTCACCGAGCTGACCACGTGCCTCATTATCAGGTGCTGGTACTTCAGCAGCTCGGCAGTGGCGACCTCAACCTCGTCGCTGCCAAGCGCCTCCCCTGAGGAGGCCCTCCTGAGAAGCTCAGCTATGTTGCCAACGGCGGAGCCAAGGCCCTTTATCGCCATCTTCGGGTCCGCCCTGCTGTCGTCAAGTACTATCCTGACCGAGGCCCTCTCGCTGTCCAGCTGCGTCACCTCAAGGCCGAGGAGCCTCATGGAGGTCTGCTTTAGCTGCTTCAGGCCCTCCTCCCCCATCCCCTTCAGGTCCATGACGACGTCGTTCAGGTTGTTCACGTAGAGGCAGGTGAGGGCCGCGGAGGCGAGCTGGGGCATGGCTAGCTTGTAGGCGTCGAAGCGGTAGCTCTTCCTGGCCTCGGAGGGCTGGGCCGGGACTATCCTGAGCCTGTCGCCCTCGTCTATGACGTAAACTAGGTCGCCCGGCTTGAGGCCGTGGGCCTCGACCCACCTCCTGGGCAGGGTCACGACAAGGGAGGAGAGGCCTAGGCGCTGGAGCTTCCTGGGCGCGACGCTCAAGGCCTTCACCATATATACCTGTAAGTTCGAGAATTAGCATGTATTGGGCAATATAAAACCCTGCGTACTGAGCCAAGAGGAGGAGCTTGACGATACTGGGCGACGAGGTCAAGGGCTTCACCACTGGCCCCCTGCCGATGGGGTGCAGCCTCTGCTTCGCCGGCCTCAAGGCCGTCATCTTCATAACTGGGGTCTGCGACGAGGACTGCTACTACTGCCCCATAGACATGAGCAGGTGGGGCAGGCCAGTCATATACGTGAACGAGGAGAGGGCCACTGACCTAGACTCGGTGATAGCTGAGGTCCAGAGGCAGGGCGCGAGGGGGGCCAGCATAACCGGAGGGGACCCGCTCGCCGACCTGCCCCTGGTCCTGAGGCTCGTCAGGGCGCTCAAGTACGTCATGGGGGATGGCTTTCACGTACACCTCTACACGCCGGGGAGGCACGCGACCCCTGACGCCCTAGTGGCCCTCTGGAGAGCCGGGCTTGACGAGATAAGGTTCCACCCTGTCAAGAGGGAGTACTACAGGGCAATTGAGCTGGCCGCCAGGCTAACAGGCATGAGGGTTGGGGCCGAGATACCCATAGCGCCAGGGCTTGAGGGCTGGGCCATGGAGGTCATAAAGGCGGTCGAGGAGGCAGGGGGCTCCTTCGTCAACATGAACGAGATGGAGTTCTCAGACTCCAACTTCCAGAGGCTTAGGCTGAGGGGCCTCAGGCCCTCAAGATCAAGGTACCCAGCGGTGGAGGGCGCCCTTGAGGCGGCCCTGAGGGTAATGAGGTGGGCTGCTGAGAACTCAAGGGTCACGGTCCACTACTGCCCCGCCTCATACAAGGGCCTCATACAGGTCAGGAACAGGTTCAGGGTCACGGCAAGGAGGGACCTGAGGTGGTTCGAGGCCCCGACCCGCGACGGCCTGGTGGTGAGGGGGGAGGTGCTGAGGGACGGCGAGGTAATAGGCTACTTCAACCCAAGGGAGCCGCCGAGGCCTGAGGAGGGCCTTGAGTACAGGGTGCTCGTAAGCTACCCAACGAGCTCCAGGGAGCCGGTCATATGCGAGAGCGCCTCCCAGGACCCCAGGGAGGCCGTCAGGGACTGCCTAGGTGAACGGGCTTGAAGGTGGTCAGGTCGCTGGTCGAGGAGGCCCAGAGGAGGGCCGTCGGGAGGAGGCTGAGGAGGGCCATAGTGGGCAGGTACGCCCTGGTGGTACTTGACGACGGCTCGGCCGGGCTGGCCTACGTGGACTGGGACTGGGTCAAGCCCTTCAGGCCCTACAAGGAGCCCCCTGGGGACGCCGAGGAGGCCGTGTCGCTAGCGCTGTCCTACGACCCAGTTGAGGCGGCCATAGGGGTAGCGACAATAAACGCCCTGGCTCCGAGGGAGGGCCTGACAGAAGCCGACCCCCTTGACCTGGTCAGGCTGAGGGAGGGGGCCAGGGTAGGGCTTGTAGGCTACATAAGGGGCTACGTGAGGAGGCTGAGGGAGAGGGCGGAGCTTTACGTCTTCGAGACCAGGCCCTACGAGGAGGACTTCGTCTACCCCTGGTACGCCGAGGAGGAGCTCCTGCCAAGGATGGACCTGGTAATAGCCACTGGCGTAACGGTGGTCAACAAGACCATAGACAGGATAGCTGACCTCGTCAGGGGACCCCTCCTGATAGTGGGCCCCTCGACGCCCCTTTGGCCCGAGGCCCTGGGAGGCCACGAGGGCGCCCTCGGAGGGTCCCTGGTGAGGGACCTCGACGCGGCTGTCAGGATGGTCGAGCTGGGCTACGGGGCCGAGCACCTCCTGAGGCAGAGGGTCCTGGAGAAGGCCACGTTGTTGGTGGGAATCAACAAGTCTTAAGCCTTCCCTGAGGATAGCTATCCTGGGGAGACCTTTGAGGCTCCCCAAGGTGGCCCTCTCCCCCGGCCAGGCAGGAGGGCCTCCTTACTCGGCCACGATAGAGGCCATGATATGGCCCGGGGTCAGGGAGAGGGTCAACGTCAGGCTGCTCGCCAGGAGGCCGGAGAGCGCCTGCTGCAACAGGCGCGAGAGGCTCCCGGACGGCAGGCTGACCTACGTCGTGACCCTCTACAACAGGGGGCAGCCGTTCGCCAGCGTCTACCTTGACGCCAGCTGGCTCAGGTCATGATGTAAACTGCGTCCTTGCCAGCGACCCCGGCCCTGGCCCAGCCGGGCGGGAGCTGAGGGGGCTCTCCCAGCTTAACTATGGCAGTAGCCAGGGCAGACCCTGAGACCCTCTCCAGCTCCCTCAGGGCCTCCTCAGGCCTCTCGAGCAGGTTTACGACAGAGAAGGAGTAGCCCACGTCGAAGGCCTTGTCCACGAACGGCAGGCTGTAGGCGTCTCCCTGTATGACAGCGCATTTCCCCCTACAAAGGGCCAGGGCCCTCTGCCTAGCCCTCTCTAGCATGCAGCCGCTTACGTCAACGCAGACGTAGAGGTCGACAACCTCAAGCAGCCCCTCCCTCGCCATGTACTCCATCAGGAGCCCCGTCCCGCAGCCCACGTCAACGACTCTGCCGCGGGGCCTCAGCAGCCTCAGGGCCGCCTCGTACTTCTCGAGCTGCTCTGAGAGGTAGAGCTCGTCATAGGCCTCGCAGCCCGCCTCGTACCTCTCAACCAGCTCCCTGTCTGACGCCCTGCCCAGCTCAACCACCGCCCGCGGCCATTGAGTAGGCCTCCCTTATCGCGTCCTGCACCCTGTTAAGGACGTCAAGGGTCGTGACGTTCTCGCCCCTCTCGCTCACCGCCAGCTCCCCCGCCCTGCCGGAGACCCAGGCAGCGGCCGCAGCTATGTGGAGCGGGTCAAGGGTCTTGGAGAGGGCGACCCTCCTGGCGAGGAAGCCGGCGGTTATGCCCGTGAGCACGTCCCCTGTGCCCCCGACGGCCATCGCTGGGTGGCCCGTCAGGTTGTACCTGCACCTTCCGTCAGGGGAGCATATTACGTCGCCCGGGGGCTTTGGGGCCTTAACTATCACCGTGGCGCCGTAGGCCTTAGCTATCTCGGCCGCCAGCTCCTGCGGCTCCCCCTCCCTGCCTGCGAGCATCCTGGCCTCGCCCCTGTGGGGCGTAAGGACCGCCTGTGGCCAGAGGGCCGGCCTGGCCTCGGCAACAGCCTTCAGGGCGTCCGCGTCTATAACGACGGGCTTCCCCCTCAGCCTCTGGAGCAGCCCTATGACCGCCTCCTTGGTGGACTTGTCAGTCCCAAGCCCTGGGCCTATGGCTACCGCGTCGACGTGCTTAGCCTCCTCGGCCAGCAGTCGAGGTGGCCCGGCTCAACTATCTCGCCCTTCAGCGGGAACGGGATTATGCC
>AYMD01000011.1:14472-46882 GCA_000495735.1 uncultured Acidilobus sp. JCHS
TGAGGCAGCGTAGAAGGGGGCCCCGAAGTAGTGGTAGGAGCCCCCCACGACCAGCACCTTCCCGTTGCCGCCCTTGTAGGCGTCCCTCGGCCTCCTGGGCACCCTGGCAGCCACGTCGCCTGGGCCGGGCGAAGGTGACCGCGTCCCTCGGCATGCCCACATCGGCCACCAGGACCTCGCCCACGTACGGCTTTGCCTCCTCCTTCATGAGGCCGGGCTTTAGCGTGTGCATGGTCACGGTCACGTCGGCCCTTGCAGTCCCCTCGACGGCCTGGCCCGTGTCGGGGTCTAGGCCCGTGGGCACGTCTATGGCCACCCTGAGCCCCCTCGAGGCGTTGAATGCCGCCAGGGCGCTGGCTATGGGCTCCCTCAGCCTCCCCCTGACGCCTATGCCCAGGATTCCGTCAATTAGGGCGTCCGCCTCCTCAGGCCTGTACTCCCTCGGGTCCTCAAGGTGAACGACCTTCACGCTCCTCATCTTAAGCAGGGCCTGTAGGTTGACCTGAGCGTCCCTGTGCTCGACGAGCTTAGGGTCGTAGAGCAGGTAGACGGTTACGTCAGCCCCCCTGGCGGCCAGGTGCCTGGCCGAGACTATCGCGTCGCCCCCGTTGCCGCCCTTGCCCGCGTAGACCACTACCTTCTTCCCCCTCACGTCGCCAAGGTAGCACTCAACGGCGTCAGCCACTGCCCTCCCGGCGTTCTCCATGAGCAGCAGGAGCGGGACGCCCAGCCACACTGTGTTTACCTCGTAGGCCCTGGTGTCCTCAACCGACCATACCTCGGCCGCCTCGACGAACCCCGGGCACTCCCTGGCCAAGCCCAGCACCGCCCTGGGGGGAGCTGTCAAGCTATTATGTTCGCCGTCATGGGGGCAATAGGCGGGGTCCTCAGCGCTTAAATTCCCCGCGCTTGTGATTGAGGAGGGAGACATTATGCAGGCCGCGAAGAAGGTGGAGCTGGGCGACGGCACCTGGCTCGAGGTGCTGTCTGAGAGGAGGAACGAGCTGCTGAAGAGGCTTGAGGTTGAGGCCCTGGCTCACCACGAGCTTAAGTCAACGCCCTCTAGGGCGTCGCTGAGGGAGGCCATAGCCAAGGCCTACGGGAAGCCTGCTGACGCCGTTTACGTTAAGAACATATACACGTCCTACGGCGTGGGCCTCTCGAGGGTCCACGTGCACATTTACGACACCCACGAGGACGCCGTTAAGGTGGAGCCAACTTACGTGCTGGCCAGGCACGGCGAGGCCGAGAAGAAGACCGCAAAGGCTAAGCAGGCCGGCGGGGGAGGGCAGAGGCAGTGAGGTGATAATACATGGCGAAGGAGGGCGTTAAGGCCTACGTCAGGCTCCTCTACGAGTACGACTACAGCACCGGCACCATAACCCCTAAGAACAAGAAGTGCCCCAGGTGCGGCAGGTTCATGGCCCACCACATGAAGCCGGTGGAGAGGTGGCACTGTGGCTACTGCGGCTACACCGAGTACGTCGTCAAGTGAGGTCGAGGTAACAGTACTGGGCATAGAGTCGACGGCCCACACCTTCGGCGTCGGCCTGGCCAGGCGGGACAGGTCAGGCATTCACCTGCTCAGGGACTCAAGGAGGACATATGTGCCGAGGAAGGGGGGCATAGTCCCCCGCGAGGTGGCCCAGTTCTTCAGCGAGGTGGCCGCCGAGGTAATAGAGGAGGCCCTCTCGGTCAACGGCGTCAGCGTCAGGGAGGTAGGGGCCGTCGCGGTCGCCCTCGGCCCCGGCATGGGCCCCCAGCTGAGGGTGGGGGCCACGGTGGCCAGGGCCATAGCGAGCCGCTTCAACGTGCCCCTCGTGCCCGTGAACCACGCGGTGGCCCACTTAGAGGTGGGGAGGTACACGACTGGCCTGCTCGACCCAGTGATCCTTTACGTCTCCGGCGGCAACACGGCGGTGACAACCTTTGTTGAGGGCAGGTACAGGGTCTTCGGTGAGACCCTTGACATAGCCCTCGGCAACCTGCTCGACACCTTCGCCAGGGAGGTGGGGCTCGGGCCGCCCTACGTGAGGGAGGGGATGCACGTTGTTGACATGTGCGCCGAGGGAGGGGAGTTCATAAGCGGCATACCTTATGTGGTCAAGGGGCAGGACGTCTCGTTCTCCGGCATACTCACGGCGGCCGTGAGGCTCGCGAGGTCGGGCGCCAGGCTCAGGGACGTGTGCTACACGCTCAGGGAGGTGGCCTTCTCCAGCGTAACTGAGGTCACAGAGAGGTGCCTGGCCCACACGGGCAAGAGGGACGTCCTCCTTACCGGGGGAGTCGCGGCCAACAGGCTCCTCACCTCGAAGCTGGAGTCCATGGCCAGGCTCCACGGCGGCAGGTTCATGGCTGTGCCCCCGCAGTACGCTGGCGACAACGGGGCAATGATAGCGCTCACAGGCCTCCTAGCGCTCCTCAGCGGCGTTACAGTTGAGCCCGAGAGGGCCTACATAAATCAGAGGTGGAGGCTCGACGAGGTTGACGTGCCTTGGTATGGGAGGCTCCTCTGATACCTCAGTGGGCCAGGGGGCTCAAGCCGGTCAAGCAGGGGGCTGAGTCCGTCATACTCCTTGGCGACTTCCTCGGGCTAAAGGCGATATACAAGCTGAGGCTCCCAAAGCCCTACATGCACCCCTCGCTCGACCAGTCCCTGAGGTCGCAGAGGACGCTGAAGGAGGCCAAGGTGCTCTCCCAGGCCGCCAGGGCAGGGGCCAACGTGCCCTCCCTTTACTCCATCTACCCCTCCATGGGGCTAATAGTTATGGAGTACGTTGAGGGGCCCACGCTGAAGGAGTACGTCTCAGGGGGCCAGCCCTGCTGGAGGGAGGTCGTCAGGGAGGCCGGGGCCCAGCTGGGCATACTTCACAGGGCCGGGGTAGTCCACGGCGACTCAACGACCTCAAACATAGTTGTCAGGGAGGGAAGGGCCTACCTCATAGACTTCGGCCTGGCCGAGTTCTCGACGAGGGATGAGGACAGGGCCGTCGACCTTCACCTCTTCAGGGAGGCCGTCATAAGCACCCACCCGTCCCTGTCAGAGGAGCTCTTCAACCTCTTCGTGGAGGGCTACAGGTCCTCGGTAGGGGACGACGTTGCCAGGTCGGTCCTTGAGAGGATGAGGTCAGTGGAGATGAGGGGGAGGTATATAGCGGCCAGGAGGAGCGTGTGGAGGGGATGATGACGTGCTTTACATAGTGACAACCAACGATGGCAAGTTCAGGGAGGCCAGGGAGCTGCTGGCGGCCTACGGGATAGAGCTGGGCCAGATAAAGGACGAGAAGCTGGAGGTCCAGCATGACGACATCGAGCTGATAGCGAGGGTGGCGGCTGAGGAGGCCTTCAGGAGGCACAGGGTCCCCCTCATAGTTGACGACACAGGCCTCTACGTTGAGGCCCTGAACGGCTTCCCAGGGCCCTACAGCAGCTACGTAATCAGTAAGGTGGGCCTCAGGGGCTTCCTGAAGCTCATGGAGGGAGTTGAAAACAGGAGGGCCTGCTTCAGGACGGCCGTGGCCTTCGCCGACGGGACCGGGGTGTACACGTTCACTGGCGAGACCTGCGGTAGCATAGCAGAGTCCCCGAGGGGCTCAGGCGGCTTCGGCTACGACCCCGTCTTCGTCCCTGAGGGCCAGACAAGGACGTATGCTGAGATGGGCCTTGAGGAGAAGAACGCTATATCTCACAGGGGCAAGGCCCTCAGGGCGTTCGCCTCCTGGTACCTTACCAGGTATTATCGGCCCACCCAAGGCTAAGGCCTGGCTAGGCCAAGAGGTGTTGGGACCTGGCTTGGAGCCCGTGGAGTCCCACGTTAAGAGGGTGTTGTCCCTGGACATAGCGTACCTCCTGGGCGAGCTGAAGGGGGTGTGCACAAGGCTTGACGAGCTCTCCTCAAGGTCTGACGATGAGGCCAGGCTCGAGAGCATAGTCCTGAAGGCCTACAGGGCTCACCTCCTGGAGGACCTGGAGTCCCTGGTCTCCTTCAGCGCGGGCACACCGGAGGCGAAGGCTGAGGAACAGCTGAAGGGGGCCTTAGCTGCCTAAGCGGCACAGCTTGCTGCACGTCCCGTAGCCTTCGTCAAAGGCCATTAGGTTCTTGTCAGCCATCGGCATCTCGGCTATCCTCGCCTTAAGCCTCGAAATGTCGACGAACCTGTCCAGGAGGCCCGTTGAGGCCAGGGCCCCGAGCAGGACCACGTTCTCGCTCAGGTAGCTCCCCACCTTCTCAGCTATCTCCCTGGCGGGCACGACGAAGTACCTGATGCCAGCCCTCCTGAAGGCCTCCTCTATATCCTTCCTGCTCGGGCTGACGACGCCAGGTATCGGGGGCCTGAGGAGGACGTCTGAGGTTATCAGTACGCCGCCCTGCCTCAGGTACGGGACCCCCCTCGCGGCCTCTATGAGCTCGAAGGCCAGGAGGACGTCAGCCCTTCCGCGGGGGACCAGGGGGGCATAGACGTCGCCGAGCCTCACGTGCACCTCCACTGCCCCTCCCCTCTGGCTCAGGCCGTGGGTCTCGGCCACGAGCGCCTTCGTACCGCTGTCTATGGCCGCGTCAGCGAGCACCTTCGCTGCGGTTATCAGGCCCTGGCCCCCCACGCCAACCATGACTACGTTGAGCCTGCCGCTCACTCCCATGCCTCCCACCACCCCTCGCTTTCCTCAACGACCTTCACTATGGCCTTGTAGGGACATATCTCAGCGCAGACGCCGCAGCCGACGCAGAGGCTCGGGTCTATCCAGGCCTTCTTGTCGTCGCGTACCATTATGGCAGGGCATGAGAAGGCGTTGTAGCATATGCCGCAGGCGGTGCACTTGTCCTCAATCACCTGGTAGAGAGGCATCTTGACCCTGCGCCTCCTGGCCCTCCTGACCGCCTCCAGGGCGCAGGCCTTCCTCGCGACGGCCACGGCAGGCTTCCTCTCCTTGACCACGTAGGAGAGGGCCTCCATCAGCTTGTCGGTGGCCTCCTTCAAGTTGAAGGGGTCGAAGGTCACGACCTTCTCAACGCCTACCCCCTTGGAGACCTCCTCTATGCTTATGACCTTGGCGGGCTCGCCGAGCGCGTTGAGCCCAGTGCCTGGGTCTGGCTGTTCCCCGGTCATCGCTGTGACCCTGTTGTCTAGGACCAGCACGAGCATGGGCGACCTGTTGTAGACGGCGTTTATGAGTCCGGGGACCGCTGCGTGGAAGAAGGTTGAGTCGCCCACAATGGCTATGGCCACCTGGTCGGTCAGCGCGTGGGCGAGGCCGTTGGCGGCGCCGACGCTCCCGCCCATCTCAAGTATTATGTCCTGCTCCCTGAAGGGCTCGTAGAGGCCGAGGCTGTAGCAGCCTATGTCGCCGCTGTAGACGGGCTTGACCCTCAGGCCGTTGACGGCCCTCCTGAGGGCGTAGAAGGTGGCCCTGTGTGGGCACCCGGGGCAGAACGTCGGGGGCCTGGGCGGAAGCTGTAGGTCAAGCTTCGTGATAGGGGGCTCCGGCATGGCCGTGCCCGTGAACTTCGCTACGGCCCCCTCGACGCGCTCGAGCGTCAGCTCGCCTGGGAGGCCCACCAGCTCCTTCCCCACGACCTTCACCTTGAGCCCCTCCTCAGCTACCAGCTCCTTCAGCTGCCTCTCAACAACGGGCTCCAGCTCCTCTACGACCAGGACCTCGTCTACGTCGGAGAGGGCGTTGAGCGTGAACCTCCTGGGGAGGGGCACGGGGCTCGAGAGCTTGACCACCTTGACCTTGCCCTCAAGGCCGAGCTCAGAGAGGGCCTCCTTCACGAAGACGTAGGCTACCCCGTCAGCCACCACGGCCTTCCTCCCCTCCCCCTCGACCCTGTTGAAGGGCGAGAGGCCGTCAACGTACTTGGTTATGTCCTGCCACTTGGCTATGAGCTTCTCCCTCTGCTCCCTCGCAACTGCTGGCACCAGGGTCAGCCCCCTCGTCCTCTCGAACCTCCCCTTCGTCCTGGGGGGCCTGAGCTGGCCCAGCGTGACGGGCGCCCTGGTGTGCGAGACCCTCGTGGTGCTGATCACGAGCACGGGGCTGCTGAAGGCCTCGCTTACGTCAAAGGCCTTCGCTGTCAGGTCCTTGGCCTCCTGGGGGTCCGAAGGGGTCAGGACGGGCGTGTAGGATATGAGGCCGTAGATCCTGTTGTCCTGCTCGTTCTGGCTGCTCCACATGCTTGGGTCGCCTGCAGAGAAGATCACGAGCCCTCCCCTGACGCCAGTGTAGGCTATGCTCATCAGGGCGTCTGAAGCCACGTTCAGTCCCACGTGCTTCATGGTGGCCATGCTCCTGACGCCGGCGAGCGAGGCGCCGTAGGCTGCCTCAAGGGCCACCTTCTCGTTGACGCTCCACTCCACGTATATGCCGACCTCCTTGGCCACCTCGGCCAGGGACTCTATGACCTCGGTTGAAGGAGTTCCGGGGTAGCCTGAGGCGAAGCCACCTTCGGCCTCAAGGAACCCCCTCGCTACCGCCTCGTTCCCCATGAGCAGCTGAACGGTCCCAGGGGCCCCAAGCAGCCTATACAATAGGCGTTTCCCGCGAGAGAATCCCCAGCGGGGATTAACTTTCTTCCTAAGGATGAGCGATGGGCCCAATGGCCCTCCAAGGGCCCTGGCCTCAGCTTGCCTCCCCTGCCCTTAAGGGCCAGGCCTTCAGTCGTAAAACGGCAGGCCCCACAGGGCCTGAAGGTGCCTGGCTTGCTGGTAGGGGTCGTGAGCGACTCCCATGACGACGTGGCCTCCGTGAGGAAGGTCGCGGAGTTCCTTCACAGGTCAGGGGTCGAGGCCGTGATACACCTGGGCGACATCATCGCCCCCTTCACCCTAAGGGAGCTCGCTAAGGGCGTAGGGGTGCCCATAGAGGGGGTCTTCGGCAACAACGACTGCGAGCTTGAGCTCCTGCTCGAGACCGCAAGGGATGTCAACGCCAGGGTCTCCTCGTGGCCCAGGATCATACAGCTTGGAGGTAGGAGGCTGCTCCTCATGCACGGGAAGGGCTCAGCCGAGGTGACGGTTGAGGTGGCCCACGCCCTGGCCGAGTCGGGCAGGTTCGACGGGGTCCTCTACGGCCACACCCACAGGGAGGAGCTGAGCTACGTGAGGGGCGTCCTCGTACTTAACCCTGGCCCCGTATCCTCAGCTGTCGGGGGCCCCAGGCTGGCCCTGCTCGACACTGAGACCATGGCGGCTAAGCTCGTGAGACTATGAAGGCCTGCGAGCCCCTGAGGCTCAGCCGGTCCCTCCTTGAGGCCCTTAGCAGGGAGGCCTCGGCCTCGAAGCATGAGGTGGTAGGCTTCCTGCTCGGGGTCGGCTGCAGGGCCTTGGTGGCGTTCCCCATGGAGAATTTAGCGTCTTCATCCGTGGAGTTCCTGGCCAACCCCCTTGACGTCGTTGCGGCCCACAACCTGGCGGAGGCTCTGGGCCTTGAGCTGATAGCGCTTTACCACAGCCACCCCTTCGGGCCGGCGGCGCCCAGCTCCAAGGACGTTGAGGGGATGAAGTGGTGGCCCATGACCTGGCTGATAGTCTCAGCTCAGGGGGCAAGGGCCTGGAGGCTCGCGGAGGGGAAAGCCGCTGAGGTACCTATCGAGCTAGTGGCCTGAGCCCAGGGACCCTTGAGCGCTGCCGGCCGGGCTCAGGCTGCCCGCCCAGGCAAGGCCTCCAAAGCAGCCGTCATCGGCTAGAGGAACTTCAGCCCCAGTGAGTAGCCTCCCTTGGAGACCATGTAGAGGAAGGCGAGGGCCAGGATCATGACCGGCAGGGCGGCCACGAGGGCCATGGCGGCCAGGAGGCCCCACCTGATTATTGACTGCTCTATGGCGGTCAGGGCGTAGATGGTCACCGTCTGGGCGCCGACGGGCGGGAAGCTGAAGTTGTAGGGCGTGCTCGCGAATATCAGGGGGTAGACCAGGAGGTGCCAGGCGAATATCAGGGAGACCAGGAAGACGCTGAGGAGAGCTGGCCTTGACAGGGGCATTATGATCCTCGTCATCTTGCCCCTTATGTTGAAGAGGTCCGCCAGCTCCTCGTAGGCCTTAGGCATGTCGATGTAGAAGCCGTGCATCGCCCACACAGCGAAGGTGGCGGTGAATATGGGCGAGGCCAACATGAGGGCCCACCAGGTGTTAAGGAGGTCAACCCTGCTGAACCATATGTAGAGGGGCACCACGTAGGACATGGAGGGCAGCGTGTAGAGGAATATAGAGAGGGTCAGGAGCCACCTGCCCGCCCTCCCCCTGGCGACCTCATACGCTGCGGGGGCTGAGAACAGGACCGTCAGGAGCCCCACGCCCACGCTCACGACGACGCTGCTTATCATGTACGGCACGCTCCCCCTGATGGCCTGGTCGAAGTAGGAGGCCGTGAAGGCCACGGGCACCAGCACAGGGGGCCTCCTGAAGTCGAGAACGTCTGGCCTGAAGGCCACCAGGAACATCCAGTAGACGGGCATCAGGTTTGCGAAGACTAGCAGGGCCCCCAGGAGGGCCGTGAGGGCCTTGAAGGCCCCGTCAGGCATGTGAAGCCTTACGCTCGGCAGCAGGGGCCTCTGGGCCCTCATGACGGCGAGCAGGAGGAGGGCCGGCGCCAGGGCCAGGGCTGAGAGGACCGCAGCTATCAGGGCGCCTGCGGGGAAGCTGCCCATCTCGAATATTGCGTTGTAGACCAGTATCGCCAGGTTCGTCGTGGTGAAGCCGGGCCCTCCCATGGTCATGACGTAGGGTATGTCGAAGTTGCCCAGCCCCAGGGCGAACTGGAGGAGGAACGAGATAACTATGGCCTTGCTCGCCATGGGTATCGCCACCTCGCCGTAGTACCTAGAGAGGCCGAGGCCGTCCATCAGGGCGTTCTCCTTCACCTCCCTCGGTATGGACCTGAGGGCGGAGTATATCATCAGGAAGGAGAAGGGCGCGGAGGCCCACACGCTGACCATGGTTATCGTCAGCATCGCCGTGGAGGGCTGGTAGAGCGGGTCAAAGGGTATGTGGAGGAAGTACGTGAACCAGCCGTAGCCCTCGCCGTACAGGCTTATGACCCACATGAGGGCAGCCGACGTGAAGGGGACCGTGTAGGGGAGCATCAGGAGGAGCGAGAGCGGTGTCCTCAGCCTCTCGGAGAGCGAGTCGACTATAATGGCCTCTATGAGGCCTATGAGGGTAGCGCCCAGGGCCTGCCCCACGGCCAGGAGGAAGGTGTTGTAGAACACGAGGCCGAGGTAGGGACGTATGGCGGTGAGCAGCGTGAGGGCCGGCCTCAGGCCGACCCCCATGTAGGCGAAGGTTGCCAGGAACGGCGCTAGGCCGAAGACCACTATGTAGGCAGCGTATGGAAGCGAGTACCTTGCCCTCAAGCCTGCCTAGGCGCTCTCAGCGCCATTACGTATTAAAGGTTACGGCTTCATCCTGTTGAACGTTCAACAAGCCGTTAAGGGGTTGGGGAAGAAGAGAGCTAGGCGAGCTGAGTTGAACAGGGGCGTCCTAGTTGCCGTGGTGGTAGTTGTTGTAGTCGTGGCCGCGGTGGCCGGGTGGCTGGCCTACTACAGGGTATCCGCGGGCCAGAGGCTCGTGGTGGTCACCTATAATGACATAAAGCCCGTGATCCAGCTGGCCGCCGAGGAGTTCGAGGCCTCGCACCCGGGCGTCAAGGTGGTAGTGGTCTCCTTCCCCTGGAGCTCCTACATCAATAACGAGCTGACGGTCCTTGAGGCCAAGAGCCCAGAGTACGACGTAGTGACGTTCACGCCTACCTCGTCTCAGCTCGTGGCCCCCTACCTCGTGCCCCTCGAAATGAGCTACTTCAACCAGAGCGACATAATATGGGACCAGGAGGCCTTCGGGGGAGTGTACAGGCTCAGCAACGGCAGCACCGAGGTCATAGGCGTCGCGATCCAGACCTGGGTGGAGCTGCTGGTCTATAACGCAACGCTCTTCAACAACGCCACCCTTCAGCAGGAGTTCTACAGCGAGTACCACCTCAGCCTCAACCCCTGGACCTGGCAGAACTGGACTGCCGTGATCGACGCCGACAAGTTCCTCGTGGGCAAGGGGCTTGTCAAGTACGGCTTCCTAGTTGAGGACGAGCCCTCACACGAGCTCATAGACACCTACCCGGCCATCTTCGAGTGGTTCTACATGCACAACTCAACCCTTAACTGCGGTAACCCTGCCGGGCTGCCGGGCTACGGCACGATGTTCATGGGCTGCGTGCCAAGCGGGTGGCGCTATCCGTTCCCTCCGCCCAGCTTCAACAGCACCGCCGGGGTGCAGGCCCTTGAGGTGCTAAGGGAGCTGGTGGCCTACGAGCCCTCCCCGTCGGTCATGCCCATAGGTTACACGGCACTTAGCCAACTTATCGAGGGCGGCTCCGTGGCGGGGGCCGTGGCGTGGGCCAACGACATAATGGGCCTCAACTCCAGCGTCGCCTCGCAGCTCCTCATGGCCCCCCTGCCGGGCGGCTACGGGGAGCCAGGCTCTACGTTCCTTGGGATAAGCAAGTACTCCCAGCACAAGAGGCTGGCCCTGGAGTTCCTCCAGTTCGTGATGTCGCCCCAGTTCCAGGAGAAGGCCTTCTACCTAGAGGGCTCCCTTCCCATATCTAAGGAGGCCTACGCTGAGATAATGTCGAACTCCTCCCTCCCGGCCTACGAGAGGGAGTGGCTGAGGGCCATACTCATAGCTAACGAGAACGCCACGGCGACGCCGCCGACTGTGCCCCAGACCTACCCCTACCTGATACCGTCGTTCAACGGGCCCGTCTTCTCGTGGCTTCAGAACCCCACGCAGGACCCAGGCCAGCTCCTCGCCTCTATAGCCGCCCAGTGGGTCAGGTACCTCTCGGAGGGAAGCTAGGCTGAACTTAGAGGAGGTTCAGGCAGAGAAGGACAGGGTTAGGAGGGCGGTCTGGGACCTCCTCGAGAGGAGCGGCGTTGCCGCGCCCCCGAGGCCGGTCCACGGCAGGATACCCAACTTCGTGGGGGCTGAGAGGGCGGCCAGGAGGCTGGCCGAGGCCAGGGAGTTCAGGGAGGCCAGGGTGATCAAGGTCAACCCTGACTCGCCCCAGAGGCCCCTGAGGGAGCTGGCCCTCAGGCTCGGGAAGGTCGTCCTGGTGCCGACGCCGAGGCTGAGGGGACAGTTCTATCTCCTCGAGCCAGGCAGGGTTGACCCTGTCGAGGCCTCAAGGATAGCGGGCTTCACCAGGCTCGGCGAGGTCATCGACGTGGAGTCGGCGCCCCGCATAGACCTGGTCGTGGCCGGCTCGGTGGCCGTCACGCTTGACGGCGCGAGGGTTGGCAAGGGGGAGGGCTTCAGCGAGCTTGAGTACGCCATGCTCAGGGAGGTCGGCAAGGTCAACGACGACACGCCGATAGCCACTACTGTCCACGACCTCCAGGTGGTCGACAGGATACCCTCGCTCCCCTTCGACGTGCCGGTCGACATAGTTGCCACGCCCACAAGGCTCCACTACGTTAACCCCAGGAGGCCCCGCCCGCCGGGCCTGCTGCTGGAGTTCCTGACGAGGGAGAAGGTCGAGAGGACCCCATACCTCAGGAACTACCTGCTGAGGACTGGCAGGTACAACCTGGTCGGGGTTTAGGCTTCATTGGGCTTGATATAACTTGATATCAAGCCCTCCTCCCTTGGCTTCACAGCCCTCAGGGCCCCTTTCATCGGGGCCCATATCACAGGGCTCCGCCCCCTCAGGGCAACCCCGACCCACAGCTCCCCCTTCACCCTCTCGGGGTCATAGCTGTGGGGAAATCCCCGCATCCTGAGGTACCTCAGGTATATGTTTACTGCAGCCACCTTCTGCCTGTCCAGCTCAAGGCCGCACCTTGGGCATCTGAACACCCTGCCCACTCGGGTCTTCACGACGTACCCGCATCGTGGGCAGGTGCGGGAGGTGTTCTTTGGTGGAACCCTTTCTATAACGGCCCTCTCGGAGGCCTTTCCCTGGATGAGCTCCCAAGGCGTCCTGGCGTTCCTCTTCCTCCTGCCCTTAGGCTCTCTCCTGCTGACTAAGTTCTCCTTCTCCAAGTCCTCAAAGACGTGGACGCTGTTCGGGAACAGCTTGGTCAGCCCGCTCGCCAGCTTGTTTATGAAGTCCTTCTCCCTGTTGCGCTCCCTGGCATCGTACTTCTCATAGACGTACTTCAGGCCCTTGCTCTGCGCTATTCTCTTCTTCCTCTCGTACACAATCTTCATGCTCTGCAGGGGCCTCAGGTCGACCTTGATGAAGCCTACCCTAGGTGAGAACCCGTCGAGCGACAGCTCGTTGGAGTCCCACCCAATGACGTCCTTCACGTCTACGACTTTAGCTGTCTCGAAAGGTATAAGTATCCTGTCGTCCTTCAATATGACCTCCCCAACCCTCCAGCCCTCAACCCTCCTGGTGAACCACCTGCCGTTCCAGGAGACCTCCACGTACTCCCCTGGCCTAAGCGTGATCCTGATACTCTTCTCGTCATAGTCAACCTTCATCAGCGTTGCCTTGCACCTCGCGAACCTTCTCTTGACCCTTGGCTTGACCTTCCTGGCTTTCCCCTTGAGGTACCGCTTCCTCCAGGACTCCATCACGGAGTAAGCTGTCCTGATGACAACGTCTACCCAGTGGGCGGCGTACGGGCGATCCTGAAGGAGGTAGTCGCGGAGCCTCCTCTTAAAGGACCTGTCCTTTGGCAGATATGGGACCTTGAACTTGCTGGGCACTATTACTCGTCCCCCCTTCTCTACCTTGGGAAACCTGTACTTCCACTCGATGTTGTCCCAGATAACGTCTATTGCCCTCTGTAGGGTCCTCTGGTACCACGTTATCAGCTCGCTGACCCTTGGGTCGCTTATCGGCACTGAGTACATTTTGACCTGCTCAAGGGTCCTCAAGGAGCTTCCTGACACCCTCTACCACCTTCTCATACTTGTGGCTCCTCATACCGTAGAGTTTTCCCGCGAAGTGGGATGTTATTGTGATGAGGTCTTCTACAAGCTCCTCTCTAGGATCCTTGTCTTCGTGGTTTAAGACAACTATCTCCACTCCAAAGGGTCTCAACAGTTCCTCAATTGTTTTAAAGCCAAATCTCGTTAATCTATCTGGGTACGCTATGACGATCTTTGATATCTTCCTCTCAACAGCTAACCTTAGTAACTTCTCGAATCCTCTCCTATCCTCATTTAGTCCGCTTCCAATATCTGTCACTACTTCGTAATCAACTATGTTATTTTGCCTAGCCCAGTCCTCCAACACTTTAACCTGTCCCTCTAAGTCATCTCTTTGACTATTAGATGACACCCTGGCATAGAGAATTACCCTCCTCTGTTTAACCTCACCAATTAATCTCTCAACGTCCTCCTCTCTAAACCTCCACTTGCCACCTGGAGTCAATACTGGCTTTATGTAGCCTCTTTTGACATAGTCCCTCAAAGTGGTATAGCTAATACCAAGCCTCTCGCAAACCTCCTTAGGCCTCAGCGCCTTCGCTCCCAAATAAAGAGTCAATATCAACCATTATAAACCTTTATGAAAAACAAAGCAGTTTCTCACAGCCTCTGAGGAAAGCCCTTTTTGCCCGCCCTCAGTGGTCCCCAGGGCCTGAGATGCTCAGCCTAGAGGAGATCCTCTACATGTCGCTCGCCGCGGGCCTCCTCGTAGGCTTAGCGCTCTCAAGGGGGCCAGGCAAGGGCGTGAGGGCCGTTGACTTGATCTCCACTGCGTCAATACTTGCCCTCGTGTTCTCCATGGGGCTCGTGGTGGGCTCCGAGCTCATCTCCATCAGGGGCCAGGCCATAACTATAGTGGTCGCCTCTGTCGCCATAGCAGTGCTCCCCGGCCTGCTGGGGTCCCTCATAGCTGAGGCACTGGTGAGGAGACATGAGGGAGGAGCTTAGGGCGGCCCTGAGGACGGTTCTCGCCTTCTCCCTGGGCATAGTCATAGGGGCCCTGGCCAGGCCTGAGCCCAGCGCTGTGCTGCCCTACGCCTACCTCTTCCTCTACCTCGTGGTGGGCGCGGCCGGCGTCTACGTGGGCCTCTCCTGGAGGAGGCTGTTGGGGGCTGGGAGGAGGATAGCTGTCAGGGGCCTGGCCTTCACTGCCTCGGCTATAGCAGGCGATATAGTTGCTGGCCTCATCATAGCCGTCCCCCTGGGCCTGCCCCTCTGGCTGACCGTCGACGCTGCGCTCGGCTCCGGCTGGTACTCGTTCACCGGCCCGTTCCTGTCGCTCTTCAGCGCAGCCATGGGCGTCATCGGCTTCGTGGGCAACCAGCTCAGGGAGGACCTAACGCTGGCCCTCTTCCCGCTGCTGAAGGAGATCATAGGGGAGGGCTCTGTGGTGATGGGAGGGGCCACCTCAATGGACACCACCCTTGGCGTCATAACGAGGTACGCTGGGCCCGAGGTAGGCCTTGAGGGGATGGTGCAGGGCGTCCTGCTGACGCTCCTGATACCGGTCCTCCTGCCCGCCGTGGCTCACATGTGAGTTTAAGGCGCCTCCTCAGCTGCGCTGATGTTGACAGGACGCTGGTACATAAGTTATGACATGCCGCTGACGCCCGCCCTGCAGGGCCTCAGGCTGGCCTCCTAGACGGCGTTGGCTGGGCGGCGTCCTCTGGCATGTCGTCATGCTCCTCATCTACGACCAGCCCTGCTCCCCTGGGGTCGCGGTTTACGCCTAAGGCTTCAACAGGGCCAGGAGGGACGGCACCCTCAGCGAGCACCGAGCTTTAAATCACCTGAGGGAGCCCCTGAGGTCAGACAACGCTAAGAAGCGCGGGGCATCAGTGCCAGGGGTCGCCGCCTGCTCCCTGCGCCCTCGCCTCAATCACCTGCTTATTCATAGTCGAGCGCAGGGACTTCCATAGCCCCAGGGCCCCAGCGGCGCCGTTGGCGTCATGGGCGGCCGTTAGACCTAACGGCGCGGGGCCCGCATTTTACGGCGCCTCCCAGGCGTAAGTTTTCATGGCACTTCTGCCTTTGCGGGCTGGGCTGGCCTCTCCCGCCCTAAAGGGCGAGGCTTGCCTTTCACCTTTGTCACTAGGTTCAGGGGCTCGTGCAAAAAGTTAAAGAAAAGGGACCTTTAGTAAGGCGCTTGGCGCCCCTTTAGCCTTCAGGGCGATGAGCTCACGTTTATAAATATCAGCCCTCTGGACGTGGTGAAGCCGTAGCCGCTGGCGTTATAGTACACGGGGGTCAGACCACTGTAGTACATGTTAACGTAATACCGCGGGTTAACGTAATACCGCGGGATGAGGTTGCTCACCCCAATGACGTAAGATGTCTGGTACTGGAATGGGTTTAAGACACCCGCTATCAGGTCTGCGAAGGCGATCGCCCCTGGCTGGCCGAAGGCCTTGCTCTCTATTACTGACGCTATGGCTGAGCCCAGGTCGATGCCTGCGCTCATGCGGCGGTAGAGGGTTCCGTTAACGCTATACGAGAAATCATCGGAGTACGCGCTATACAAGCTGATAGGCCTCACCGTAACGTAATTTGTCAGATCCGTGACGTAGTCCTTCCATATGACGGGCGCTGGCGTATTTGGCAGAGGGCACGTGGAGTTCATGCCAGTCCCAAAGAAGTAGCTTGGCGACTGCGTGAAGACCTGTTGCTCGTAGGCCCACTCGCTCAGGTTGACGCACTTGTCGTAGCCCCACCAGCCATAGGTCGCAATGGTCGTGTAGCTCACGGTCTTCGTGAGCTTAAGCTTCGTGAGCTTAGCCTCCGTCGGCTGGAGGCTGAGGTACCAGGTTACTGGCCTGCCGAAGGCGCTCACCTCAGTCCAGTTGACCAGCGCGCCCTGGCCAACTGTGTAGAGCTGGGTTATGTCGTTAAGATTCGTTGGGATGTCGGCCTCCATGTCGATGGGCAAGATGATCGTGTAGTTGAGCGCAGGCCCCATTACCGGGGAAAGCATCCTGACGGCCTGTAGCAGGTTCCCCGACTCAGCATATCCTAGAGCGGCCTCGAACTCGTTGCCAGGCAACGTGACGGAGTCCACAATAACAGGGAGTCCTGATAGTTCTATATCCACAGATGCGACGCCTTCGTTAACGGAAGTGACGAGAGGGGTGGGTTGCGCTAAGGCCATGGCGAGGCTTATGGGTGCCATGCCCGTGTCGTTGGGGTACCAAGCAATTACGTGAGGTACCACGTAGAACGGAGGTGAGAGAGCTGACGCCTTACCTGAGCCCTTTGCGGCCGCCCCGCTGGCCTTCACGACGGTAATGAAGGGGCGGCCCATCACGGCGTTTATCGTCACGCCCCAAATGCCGCTCAGCGGGAAGCTCAGGTTGAGGAGCCTGTAGAAGGGCTGAGCCACGAGCTCAACGCTGCCGTTGGGCAGAGGTATGTAGTATGAGACCCATATGATTATCGATGGCTCAAAGACGCCTATGGCAACCTTGCCATAGGCGCGTATCCAGTCCTCGGCCCACCTGGCTAACCTGCCTGGGCCTATCACTGCCTGGGGCCCCGTCCCGTTGTAGATAGGTATGAATTCGGTCCCGTTGGGGGTCGGCGCCCAGGCCCACACTGAGAAGGAGGCGTTGGTGAGCCAGACCAACAAGCCGTAGCTTCCTACAGCGTACGCCCTTATTATCACGCTCCTCCAGTAGAGCACGCCAGGCGAGTAAAGCCAAACGAGCAGTGAGGCCGAGACAATGATGATAAGGGCGAGGGCCAGGGCCCTCTTGGTCCTCAAGAGCGCCGCACCTGGAGCTACTTTGTACTTTATGTATGTTGTTTTTAAGTAGTTTGCAGCCCTCAGGGCCGCCTGATGACGTTATGACGACCTTTACACATCAGCGCCAACGCTTAAGCCCTAGCCAAACGGAGGAGCCCCCAGCGGCGGCAGAGCCCAGGCGCCGCAGGTAAAAGCTGATGCCAACTATTACGGCCGTCCACCTCATGTACCCGCCTCTCGTCGAACAGCCCAGCTGAGTAAAATGAGGCCGCCCACACTAGTACGGTTGGCGTGCCATAGCCCAGCTGGAAGGCCAGGCGAGCGCGAGCCATGGCTGCTGCGCGTCGTGTAGGAAGCAGTTCAGCGCCGGCATATTTATGAGGCCGACGCCAAAGGCCGCAAAGCTGATGCCACCCCCTACGCCTGCCACCAGGGTCTGCGCTGCCGAGGTCCTCTGGAGCCCTGCCTCTATCTCGCCCTCAGGGGCTAAGTTATGTCATAGGTTCTCGCCCTGGTATGAGCCCCTGTAGAGGCTGGCCGGGGGCGACTCAAGCCTTATGAAGACAAGCTGGGCCACCCTCGTCCCCTGGGCTATGGCGACGCCGTGGGGGTTCAACACCGTCATCAGCGACTCGCCCCTGCCCGAGTAGCCTGGGTCCCAGACGGCGCACGATATGCTGACCCCCATCCTGAGCAGGGTGCTCCTAGGGAAGCACAGGCCTACTGCGTCAGGGGGGACGCTGACGACGTCCATGAACCTTATCTTGTAGGCGCCTGGCTGGAGCCTGTAGAGGCCGTCAGCTGGCCTCACCGGCCTGACGTCTGGGAGCCTCCTGGAGTCCTGCGTGAGGAGGCCCTCGTTCAGGAACTCGAAGACCTCGCCCAGCCTCAGGTCAACGCCCGCCGGCTGGACCTGCTCGTCCAGGGACCCGGCAACGTATGTCCTGGCCACGTGCCCCGGAACTGCCATGGTGACCCTTCTCTCAGCTTGCGGGGGAGGCCTTAAGGGGAGGAGGTCACCCGGGCTAGTGATACGTGAAGCTGTACTTGACGGAGGCCGGCAGCCCCTCGAAGCCGCAGGAGCCCCTCCTGCACCTTATCACGGCCCTCACGCCGTCATCGTAGTACGGGTAGTCAAGGTCGGAGACCCTGTAGGCGTGCACCTCGAGCGGGGTGAAGGGGCCCTCGCTGACGTGGTCTACGTCAACAGCTAACATTGGTATAACCGAGCCCTCCCTCACCAGCACGGGGAACTTGTCGAGGGAGTCGTAAGTTATGGTTACCCACCTGCCCCCCTCATAGGTGGTCCCCGTGAACATGTCGACCCACCTGCCCTGGGGCAGGTAGACGGCCCTCCCCGCGGCCCCCTCCTCAACGATAGGCGCCACCAGCAGGCTTGAGCCCAGGTAGAACTCGTCGTCTACCTCATAGACGTTGGGGTCGTCGGGGTGCTCGAGGGGCAGGGGCCTCACAAGCGGCACCCTCTCCTCTATGGACCTCCAGGCCTCGGAGTAGATGTAGGGCAACAGCCTGTACCTCAGCCTAAGCGCCGCCAGGGTCTCCCTGGGCGAGTACTTCCACGGCTCCCTGTCAGTCACGCCGTGGGCCCTCACGTGGCTCACCATAATGCCCGCTTGGAGGAACCTCAGGTAGAGCTCGTCGCTCGGCCTCCCTATGAAGCCGCCCACATCGAAGGAGGCGAAGAAGGCGCCGCTGGCGTGGTACGACAGCAGCCCCCTTATGGCCTGCCTCAGGCCCTCCCAGCTGGACGGCACGTCGCCTCCCCAGTTGAGCGGGTACTGCCAGACGCCAGTGCTGCCTGACCTGCCCCACACTATGCCGTAGCCCTTGGCCTCAAGGGTTGCCTCGTAGACGGCCCTCATATAGAGCACGGGGTAGTAGTTGTGGGCCTGCTCGCCGCTCATGCCGTTCCTGAAGTCAGCCTCCTCGGGCACGGCCTCACCGTAGTCCGCCTTTATGACGTCAGCGTAGGGGAGCACGAGGTCCTTGAGGGCCTGCTTGAAGGCGTTGAAGCCCTCAGGGTCTGTAAGGTCGACTATGCCTGCCCCCTCCCTCCTCTGGCAGTCCGCCGCCGGGGTCGCCAGGCCCCCAAGCTTCGACTTGACCATGTACCTCTCAAGCCTTGACCAGAGCCTCGTGCCTGGCTCTATGTACGGGTTTATCCAGAGCGATAGCCTGAAGCCAAGCCTGTGCAGCTCCTCGACCATCCCCTTGGGGTCAGGGAAGGCGCTTGTGTCCCACTCGAAGTCTACGGTGTCGCACCTGTACTTCCTCCAGTTCCCCTCCCACGGCGGGTCTATGTGGATCACGTCAGCCGGGTACCCCCTTGCCCTGAGCTCCCTGGCGACGCTGAGGACCTCGTCCTGGGTGTTGTAGGCGCACTTGCTCTGCCAGAAGCCGAAGCTCCACTTGGGCGGGGGCGCCTTGGGGGCGCCCGTGAGCTGGTAAAGGGCCTTCAGGATTTCCTTGGGCGTCCCGAGGATTATGTAGAGGTCAAGGGGCTCCCTGGTCACTATCAGGAGCCTGTCGTAGGAGGCCTTGCCGAGGTCGAAGTAGACCGGGGAGTAGGTGTTTACCAGGACCCCCCAGCCCCTCGGGGACCATATGAACGGCACGGGCACGTAGGTCGCGTAGCTCGGCGTTGAGGGCACGTCGCCTGCCCACGTTATGAACTCCTGCCCCCTCTTGTTAACGTGTCCGAAGTGCTCCCCTAGGCCGTAGATCGGCTCCCCTGGCCCCAGGGAGACGGCGAAGGAGCTGCAGAGCCTGCCGTCAGAGCACGTCAGCTTGCCCGTAACTATGGTACGGTAGTTGGTCCAGGGCTCCGTCCTAGGGGGACCTATGAAGAGGGGGTCGACGAAGGGCCTGTTGGCCCCCCACGAGGTCTCCGGCCCTGACGGGTCCCACTCCTCAAAGACGACCCTGTTGGCCTTCCTCACGGTGACCCTGGGGTACAGGGAGACCCTGTAGTCGCCCAGGCTGAGCTCCTGGGGGAGCCGCCAGCCCGTCAGGGACTCGGTGACCCTTATCACGTTATCGAGCGGCCTTGAGAAGCACAGCCTTCCCGAGTCCGAGTAGACGCAGCCGTCATGGAAGGCCCTGTTGGAGGATGGGGTGAAGCTCAGGGCCCTGAACTTGCTCTCATCAAACCTGAACGTGACCAAGCGGGTCGCCCACGCCAGGGTGTCAGGAGGTCGTAATTAGGCGTTAGCCCTGCCACTACCCCTGCATTGACCTCCTGCAGGCCAGCTGGGCCCTTGGAGACCTATTGAAGTGAGCCCGAAGAGGTCTAGGCCCAGCCGAGGTCGCCGGCCCTCTGCCCACGGGAATCCCTCAGCGCAGCCCTCACAGGGCTTTAGAGAAGGGTTCGGCGCAGTAGGTCGCAGGAGGGAGCTTGAACTCTAGGAACTGGATGGTGTCGCTGATACCGTTCAACATAGCCATGGGCCCGCTGTCGACGCTCGTGACCCTTCAGATCTACAACCTGAGGGGAGGGGCTGTGGACGTCAGCTACGCCATGTCGGCCGGCACGGCGGCGTCCATATTGGCATCCATACTATGGGGCTTCGTGCTGGACAGGTATGACAGGAAGAAGGTGCTGCTAGTCGGCGTCCTGGGCACCTTCCTGTCCATAATGGCCCTCTCCTTCGCGAGCTCGACGGCCCAGGTCACAGCTTACTACGCCGCGGCGGCCCTCTTCTCGTCGGCCGTGGGCATGGCCGTAAGCATACTGATAATGGACACCATAGAGAAGTCGAGGTGGAGCCAGGCCTACGCCAAGTACAACATGATCTCCTCGGTGGGCTACCTGTCAGGCGACGTGGGGGCCGCCGCGCTCTCAGGACTCCTCCACATAAATACCATAGATGAGATCATGGCCGCCCTGACAGCTGTCTCAGCGGCCTGGGCCCTCTGGGCCGTGCCCAGGTCAGTCATCACGTTTGAGAGGGAGTCGCTGCTTCACGTCATTGAGGCCTTCCTGCTCAGGCTCAGGCTGGTGCCCACGCTCTTCCTGAGGCTGCCCTCGAGAACTACCTTCAAGCCTCTCAGGCTCCTGAAGCTGGGCAGGAGCCCCGCCGCCTACGTGCCCACGCTCTTCCTGGCCATCACGATCTTCTACATCTCTTCAGGGATCTTCAACACGGTCTACCCCTACGGGCTCAGGGCGCTCGGGCTCAGCCGCACCGAGGTCTTCATCGTGATTTCAGCCGGCATGGCAGTCCAGGCGCTGGGCTACGAGCTGACCCCAAGGCTCATGTCCCGCTGGGGGAGCAAGGCCAGGGCGGCCTTCAACGCCCTCGTGCTCAGGGGGTCCTCATATGTCGGCATAGGGCTGGCCACCAGCCTAGGGGGAACCCAGGCCTACCTCCTCGGCACCGGGCTCACCCTCTACCCCCTGGCCGCTGGCATAGCCTTCGCGACCTTCTACACAGCCTCCAACGTGATGGTCTTCGAGGTCCTCAAGAGGACGAGGGAAGGAAGGGGGCTGGGGCTCTACAGCACGCTGAGCGGCTCAGCCTTCTTCACGGGCTCCCTGGCCTCAGGCTTCATGGCGGAGTCCATAGGCTACGGGTACACCTACGTCGTAGCTGGCCTCCTGCTCGGGGGCTCGGCCTACATGTTCAGGGAGCTGGAGAGCATGGCTTAGGGTCAGAGAAGAGCGCTCCGGCCATCGCTCAGCCCGAATGAGACCTTCCTCATCCCCAAGGCCTCCCTGTGGCAGGTAGCTTAATGCTTTCTCATCACGTGTCGCCCGGCTACCTGAGGCCGAGGGCCCTTGCCAAAAGGTAGTAAGTCATGCACTTGGACCAGGCCAAGAGGGCCCTCGCGTTAGCCCTCAGGGCGCCTCCGACCCTGGGCTTGGCCCTCCTCGGGGGAGGCTCATAGGTTACCTCGCATACCTTAGCGCCCCTGAGCTTCATGGCTACCAGCAGCTCGCAGCCGAAGGTCTCGCCGAGCCTCAGGCCGTAGTCCTTGAGCAGGCCCCTCCTGAAGGCCCTGAAGTTGGAGAAGAGGTCGCTTACGCCCAGCAGCCTTCCAAGGGTCAGGGAGGCCAGGACCTCAGCGGGCCTGGGGAGCCGCCTCCTTGACGCCACAACAACGTCGCACCTCATGAGGTCAAGCGACGCAGCGAGGGTCCTCACGAGCTCGGGCGGGTTCTCGAGGTCGGCGTCGATCGTGACCACAATGTCTCCCCTGGCAGCCCTCACCCCCTCGAGGAGACAGGCGCTCTGGCTCCCCCTCGGTATCGTTATGACCCTGTCGGCCAGGCGCCTTGCTACCTCAGGGGTGCCATCTGTGCTGCCACCGTCCGAGACTATTACCTCATGCTCAGCGCTCCTCAGGGAGGCCCTGAGCCTCATGATGAGCTCAGGGACGTTCTCGGCCTCGTTAAGGGTCGCCGTCACTACGCTGACTTTTACCAAGCGCTCCCTTACGCGATAGGCTGACAGAGGCTTAAGGGAAGAGGCAGGCCTGCCCCATGGACGCCCAGTGGGAGCGAAGGCGCCCGAGGCCCAGCACAGCCCTGCCCTCCGCTCTTAAAGGTCGCCGCTGCCTTGGCCTTCGCCTCAGGCCCCGCCGCGGCGTGAGGCCCAGGGCGCAGGGCGGGCGGGGCCCTTGCGCACGTAGTTGGGTAATACTGGGCCCAAGTCCGGCGGCGTAGCTGCCCCTCCGGCCAGGGGACTCTTTTATAAGGTATTACCCATGCTATAACCTTGACGAGAGGGGCTGAAGCCTACGCGCGCAGTGTACGACGTGCTGGAGGGGCTAGCGAAGTCGCTAGTCGGCCTCGGCGGCGGGGGGAGGGCCAGGTACATGGTGCTGAGGCTGACTGACGTCCTCGGGCTCAGCGAGGAGGGGGGAGAGGCGCCCGTTGACCTCTACGAGAGGGCCTCGAGGCCCCTGATACCGAGGTCGGCCCCGTCCAGGGACGCCCTCAGGGGAGTAGTGCACATAGGGGTCGACTCGAGCAGCAGGGCCCTCTCCACGCCGGCCGCTGACGTCGCCATAGCAGCCGCTAGCGTCTCAGGCCCCGGGCCCGTGGAGCTCTGCGACTACCCCTCCCTCTACCCACGCCTCTCCTGCGAGGGAGGAGGGGAGCCGCCCTTCGCCTACGTCATACCCCACGGCCCCCTTGACGTCCTGGAGGCCCCGGGCGTCACGGTTGTCTCAGCAGACCCCTCCCAGCTCTCCGGGGCCTTCGTCAACGGCGTCATGGACTACGCAAGGCTCGCCCTTGAGAGGTGGGCCCTCACAGGCCCAGCCCTCCTGTCCTCAAGGGCCTACGGCTCCCTTGGCAGGAGGCCTGTCGTCCTCCTCGACGGGCCCGTCTTCATAGCCCAGGGGAAGGGGGTGAGCGAGCTCATGGCTGAGAGGTACAAGGCCGTATCAAGGCTGGAGGCCGAGGGCTTCCCGGTCATAGGAGTCGCCAAGAGGGTCGAGAGGAGCTACCTGCTCTCCGGCTCCCCCCGGTTCGCCTCGCTCGTTGAGGGCTGCGGCGTGAGGGCCCAGGGGGTCAGTGACACCATGCTCCTCCAGCAGCTCGCCTCCTCAGGCTGCTCGGAGGTCGTGCCAGGGAGGGCCTACGCGACTCCCAAGGTCATCGTCAGGGCCAACGGCCTGAGCAAGGTCGTCGAGTACGTCCTCATAGTGCCAAGCCCCTGGCAGAGGCCGGGCGTCAGGTCGAGGGTCTACAGGCTCGAGTACTCAGAGAGGACCCTTGAGATCCTTAGGGAGTGGGGCCTCGACCCGCTCCAGGCCTTCCTGGGAGACAGCGTCTCGAGGCAGAGCCTTGAGCCCGTCACCGTGGCGGCCAGCGACAGGAGGGCGAAGATGATCACCAACGCCCTAAAAGGGCTGCTCGCCAAGAGCATCCTGGGCCTGGGCGGTCGCCTGGGTTACGAGACTGAGCTTGAGGAGAGGGGGGCTGAATGACCGAGGAGAAGGGGGGCCCTGAGGAGGCCTTCCTCCTGAGGGTCAAGGGCGCTGAGGACCAGGTTGAGAAGCTTGACAGGATGCTCAGGGAGGCCTACGAAGTAGCTAAGTCCATAGGCAAGGTCGTGGGCAGGGTCTCCCGCTACGGGGAGGTCAAGGTGGGGGAGAACGCCAGGATACAGCTCAACATAGACCCCACGACATACTATGGCGAGAGCGAGGCGCCCTTCCACAGGGTCGGCGACTACCTTGTGGTAGTAGACCCCAAGGACAGGAGACAGGTGCTGATAAGGGTCACCTCGATAGGCAGGAGGGACGAGCTTTCCATGATAGGCGTCCAGCCCCCCGTGAGCCCCATAGTTGACGGGCTTGAGCCGAGGGGCCTGATAACCGACGCCGTGATTGAGGGCGAGCTGGTCCTTGAGCTCAGGCCGGGCGAGGGGAGCCCCAGGCCAGCAGTCAAGAGCATAGAGCCCCAGGCGCCCGTGGTAGCCCCGAGCCCCGAGACGCTCAGGAGGCTCCTTGACCTGCCCGCTGAAGGCGTCGCCCTGGGCAGCCTGGCGACGCCAGGGGGCCTCATAGTTGGCGGCAGGATCCCAGTCAGGCTGCCCGTCTCGGCCCTGCTCCACCACGTCCTTGTCATAGGGACCACGGGGAGCGGCAAGACGACGCTGCTTAAGAACATGTTGGCCAGCGCCTACTCCCAGCTCAATAACCACCACAGGTTCGTGGCGGTAATTATTGACCTGAACGAGGACTTCGTCCAGCTCCCCCTTCCGCCGATCAAGGAGCCTGAGCCCAGGGCTGTGCGGGAGTCCGCCTTCGCTGGCGTGAGGCCCCCCAAGGGGGTAGCCGTTGTTATCCCGGTCACGGCCCAACAGCTGTCGGCAGCCCTCAGGAAGGCCTCAAGGGGCGAGGGAGGAGCCCTGGAGTCGGCCCTCAGGGACGTGGCCCTTGACTACTATGAGGAGGTGCTGGGCCCGCTGACAGGCGTCGAGGCCGTTGAGCTCAGGCGCCACGTGACTGAGGGCGATGGGCTTGGGCACTTCGAGGCCCAGGGCCTCGGCTTCAGGCTCCTGCTGTTCCCCTACGTTATCGACACCACCCACTCCTCGGTTGAGTCGCTGCTGGCCCTGCTGCCCGGGGCGACAGAGCTCGTCAGGCAGGCGCTGACTTCTGTTCTCAACTCCTTCGAGGGGAAGCACGGCGTCAGGCCGCCCCTTGAGGCTGTCATGGCGGCATCGTTCATGCTCTACATGCAGATGAGGGGCAAGGGCAGGTCAACAGACGAGAGGCTCCAGCTCATGGCCTGGGACCTGATCAGCAAGCACGTCGTGTCGTCGACGGAGTTAGCCCGCACGGGCAATCCTGAGGAGTCAGCCGCTAACTTCTTCTCTGCTGAGCTCAGGCTAGGCGGCAGCTGGAGCGGCACCTTCGAGGACGCGGTCGAGGAGGTCAAGGACTACCTTGAGTCCCTCCTGCCCCACAGGGAGACCATGAGGGCCCTGTTCTCCAGGGTCGCCTCGCTCCTCGACTCGGGGTTCGTCGACGTCCTGTATGCGGCCAGGAGGGGAGGGACGTGGACCGTTGAGGTGCTCCCCGAGACCCCCTGGGGCTCGATAGTGAGCGTGGCCCACGGCGCAGAGGTGCCCGTGGTCCTGGACCTTAGGTGGGGCATGGAGAGGTCCCAGGGAGGCTTCCAGAGCCTCAGGGTGCTAGCCTACAGGCTCCTCGACATGCTCCTGGCCTGGAGGCACGAGCTCTGGTCAAGGAGGTCAGCGGACTCGGGCCCCAACGTGGTGGTCTTCATAGACGAGGCCCACCAGTTCTTCCCGAGCGAGGGCAGGACGAAGGAGGAGGCCGAGGAGGTCGGCAGGATATCCGCCATACTGTCGAGGGCTGCGCGCATAGGCAGGTCGAGGGGCCTCGGGCTCGTGTTCAGCACCCACACGCCAAGGGACCTCAACAACCTGGTCATACAGCTCACCAACACCAAGGTAATACTGAGGAGCGAGGAGTCCCAGCTTGACGTGCTCTCGATACCGGCCCAGGTGAGGCAGTTCGCCCCGAGGCTCCAGGACAGGTATATGGCCGTCATAAGCTACGCCTTCAGGGAGGGCTACGTCTTCGCCGTCACCACGACGCCTCTCACCATGCACTTTGACTTGAGCATTTAATGACAAGCCTCCTCCTTCAGGACGAGGTCGCCCCACTACGTGAGGAGGTTCAGCACCAGGTTTATAAAAAAGCCTTGCTGGGGACAACTGGTGCCTAGGGTGGTGCCTTTGCCTTCAGATGAGTTGGTGGGTCGATTACCCACTGTTTTCACCACCCCAGGCACTAAGTCTTCCAAATCGAGGGGTAAAGGTAAGCATGCTTCGAAGGATGAAAACAAGCGTACGGTTAGGCTTAGGCTTCTGCCAAATGGTGCCCAGGAGAGGAGGCTAAGAAGAATTGCTGATGCCGCTGCTAAGTTATGGAATGGGTTGAATTACGCCAGGTTGGTTCAGTTTAGGAAGTCGGGTATGGTTGATTTCAAGGGTACGGAGCACGAGTTCTACC
This sequence comes from uncultured Acidilobus sp. JCHS, assembly GCA_000495735.1. Classification (NCBI taxonomy): domain Archaea; kingdom Thermoproteati; phylum Thermoproteota; class Thermoprotei; order Acidilobales; family Acidilobaceae; genus Acidilobus; species uncultured Acidilobus sp. JCHS. Next base: position 40,662 of record AYMD01000011.1, read on the forward strand.
ACAAGTATAAGGATAAGCTAGGTGTGAATGCTGGGCAGGTGATTAACCTAAATAATTGGATGTGGAATTCATTCTTTGAGTTGTCTAAGCTGTACAAGCAAGGCAAGCTACCGAGGTTTTACAGAAAGCCATCACCACCAGGCTTCTGGAAGGACAGGTTGCTAGGCAAGAGGTTGTTGAGGATCCTAGTTAGGAACGACAGGTACTACCTTGAGCCTATCAACAACGGCGAGGGCTACCTAGTCCTAAAGGACTGGGGTTTGAGGATAAAGTACGCTGGGAAGATAAAGTGGAGCGGTAAACAAGGCACACTCGTAATCAAGTATGAGGATGGCAGGTGGTTTGCCTATGTACCAATCACCGTTGGGGAGAAACCCGCTAAGTCTAATCCAAAGGGCTACGTACACGGTATTTACGAGAAAATACAGATTGAAAAAACCAAGGACAGTAACAAGGCTTTCATAGACGTTGGTTTGAACAACCTGTTTGCGGTGGTGTTTAATCACACTGACGTTGCTATCCTGATCAAGGGTTCGACAATTAAGTCCGAGCACTATTACTGGAAGAGAGAGGTCAAGACCTACCAATCCGTTAGGGATTGGCTCAAAAACCACGGATTCGAATCATGGCATAAATATTATACATACTATCTGCATGCAGTTTACAAGAAGAGGGAGAGGCTTAGGCATTATTATCGCACGGCGATTAGGTTCATAGCCAAAACGCTCCATGGAATGGGCGTCGATGAAGTGTTCATTGGTTACCCATACCTAGTGAGTCAAGACAATAGTAATGAGTACAACACCAATGTTTGGTGGTATGCGAAGGTAATCAATTGGCTTGGTGAGGTGTTGCAGGAGTATGGAATCAAACTCAACGTGGTTAATGAGTACGGAACGAGCAAGCAGTGCTCAATATGCAACATGGAACACGAGAACGGTAGGGTTAAGCGTGGGTTGTACGTGTGCGAATTAACTGGAATAAAGATTAACGCCGACATAAACGCAGCAAGAAACATAGCAAAGAGGGCGGGTTACAACACACCAATACCAAGGAAGATATTGAGCTATATAATAACAACCAATGGCGTGAAACCATTAACCCCCATAGAGGGGGTAACTGTCGAGACCCCCAAAGTGAAACCTCGCCCTTAAGGGCGGGGAGGGGGTCATCTCAGCGCGGCTCAGCCTTAATACCCTAAGGCCTACAGGCTACGAGGGCCCTGGTTGGCGCACATATTCACCAGGACAGGCGACGACGGGACGACCTTCTGCGCTGCCCTCAAGAGGAGGGTGGGCAAGGACCACCCCCTGATTGAGCTGGTAGGGCAGCTCGACGAGGCCAACAGCTTCGTGGGCCTCGCGAGGAGCCTCCTGCCCAAGGAGCTGGAGGAGGTCAACGGCGACCTTCAGTACGTCCAGAGGCTCCTGTTCAGGGTGGGCTTCACCGTCTCGGGCAAACAATCGCTGTCAGAGGACGACGTTAGGAGGCTTGAGGACATGGCCGACAGGTACTACGGCAGGGCGCCGCTCAAGAGCTTCATACTCCCCTCAGGGCCTTCGCCCGCGGCAGCCCTCCACGTGGCCAGGACCGTGACCAGGAGGGCCGAGAGGGCCATGGTGAGGGCGGCCAAGGAGCACCCCATAGACCCCCTGGCGCTCAGGGTCATGAACAGGCTCAGCAGCGCCCTCTTCGCTATGGCCGTGTACGTCTCAAGGGCCATGGGCTACCCGGAGGAGCCCGTGTGAGGTGGTACCATGTCCAGCGCTGACGTTCTGTCCGTCCTGATGTCGATAGACGAGAGCGCCCTCACCGAGGACGGCCAGGGGCTCAGGCACCTACAGGCCGGGAGGGCCAGGCAGGAGGGCCTGAGGCTGTGGGTCGAGACGCCTCTTGGGTCGGCCTACTACTACGTGGTGCCCAAGTCCCTTGAGTCCCTGGCCTCTGACCTGAGGCCAGACGCCCTCTCCATGGTCCCCCTGAGGGACCGTCTTGAGGCTCTGGCGGAGGCGGCTGACGTAGTTGATGAAATGAGGGACCAGGTGGCCAGGCTGATCTCAGCTGAGACGGGCAAGGAGCTCAGCGCCTCAAGCGAGGAGGTGGAGGCGGCCGTCGACTTCCTGAGGAGGGTAGGCAACCTCTTCCAGGGCAGGCCCTCGTCGGCCAGGGGGCTCCTGCTGACCCCCAGCTCGCCCGACCTGTGGAGCTCCGTGTCCATAATGTCAGCCAGGGGCATAGCCCTCGTGCTGCCCCCCTTCACGGCCCCCTTCTTCGGGGCCATGGCGGGGGCCGGCGTCGCGATAGCGGCCGGCCTGCCCGTCATGATCAAGGCGCCGTGGCAGTCAGCGGCATCATCAATTGCCGCGGCCCTGGCGCTCAGGGGCACCGACGTGGGTGAGCACGTCTCGGCCGCCCCCTTCAGGGGGCCCCCGCTGGCCTCAGGGGTCTCAGCGGTCGTCCTCTTCGGCAGGCCCGAGACCTCAACGGCTGTCTGGAGGGAGACCGGGATCAGGCCGTCAGCCAACTGCAGCGGGAGGTCAGCGCTGGTCCTGTGCTCGGAGCCCAGCGATATCGAGTCCCTCGCCAAGTCCGTAGTTGAGCTCTCCTTCTCGCACGCGGGCCAGGCCTGCGGGAGCGTCAGGTGGGTGCTGGCCAGGAGGGACCTGGCCCGAGGCCTTGTGGACTCGATGGTTGACATCGCTGAGCAGCTGAGCGTGGGCAGCCCCCTTGAGGGCAAGAACGTGGGGCCCCTCAGGTCAAGGGGCCTCGTCGAGAGGGCCCACAGGCTGGTCAACGACGCTGTGGCCAAGGGCGCCACGCAGGAGGTGGAGCTGAGGTCAAGCGGCAACTACGCCTCGCCGGCCATCCTCAGCGGCGTCCCGAGGGGCGCTGACATACTGTGGACGGACCTCCAGGCCCCCGTGGTGGCGGTCTCGGAGTTCGACAGCTGCTCAGAGGCGGTTGAGACGGCGGCCATGATGAGGGGGGCCACCCACGCGCTTGTCTACGGCTCCCTCTCGCTGGCCGAGTCCCTGGCCTCATCAAGGCAGGGCCTCATAGTGGTTAGCCTGAAGGGGGAGAGCGCGGCCCCTTCAAGGGGGCCCTGTTATGTGGTGGGGGACCCTGTCAAGGCCCTCTCAGGGGGGTCTGAGCTCTGGGGCGAGTCGCTACTCCTCTTCTGAGCCCCCTTCCTCTTCCTCGGCCTCTGCTTCCTCCCCTTCGGACTCCTCTTCCTCCTCCCTGGTGGCCTCGGCCTTCTCCTCGGCAGCGGGGGCTGCGCCGGCGGCCGCCGGCGCCAGGATGTACCTTACTGACATGCCTCCTGGGGACTCGAACTTCAGCTCCAGAGGCCTATCGGTGCTGAACTGAATGTCCACGACGTCGGCGACCTTGGCCATAGCGAGGACCTTGTCAAGGTAGTTGAAGTCGTACCTGCTCGTGGTCCTCTCATTTACCTCAATGGCTACCAGGCTGGCCGAGCCCGAGAGGAACTTGGCCTCGACCCTCTTCTCGCTGGCCGCCCTCACGGCGAACATGTTCTCGGTAGCCTCAACCTCGACCACGTCGCCGAACTCGCCGGCGTCGCTGAGGGCCCTCTTGAAGGGGTCAGACAGTATCTTCACGTGGGCGGTGTGCTCAAGCTTTATCTCAGGGACCTCGGAGGAGACCTCGAGGTTGGGCAGCAGGTACTCCCTGATGGGCTGGCCCTCGACCCTGACGAGCAGGTTGGAGAGGGAGACCTCAAGGGTCACTACGTCAGTCTTCTTGACCCTTGAGAGGGCCCTCGAGAGGGCCGAGAGGTTAGCGCCAAGGTTGACGCCCTCCTCGGGGACCTCGTACTCGAGGAAGTTGGCGTATGGTATGGTGACCTCTATGTAGGCCACCTTGGCGGGATCCATGCCGACAGCCTTAACGCCCTCCTTCGTTATCGTGAAGGAGGCCTCCTCAAGCAGCTCGCTCAGGGACTCAACGAGCGTGGCCAGCGTGGTCGCGCTCGGGTACTTGAGCTTAGCCTTGACCTCCCCAAGCTGCGACTCAAACTCGCTCAAGCCTCAGCCCCTCCCTACCTTGTCAACGATAGCTTAAAAGCCGAAGATCCTCATTAGGTCGGGGAGCGTTGCCTAGGGCCACAGCTTACGTGAGGCTCCTGAGGCCTGAGAACGACGTGATGATGGGCGTAATCGTTATCGTGGGGGCGCTGGTCGCGGGCAATGGCTCCCTTCCGGCCTCCTCGTCGCTTCTGATAGGCTTCCTGGTCGGCTTCGCCCTCGCGGCCTCGGCCATGGTGCTTAACGACATAGCAGACATCAACATAGACAGGCTCAACGACCCATCAAGGCCTATCCCCTCAGGGCAGGTAAGCCTCAGGTCGGCCTGGGCCCTCTTCGGCCTCCTCTCAGCCGCGGGGCTTGCCCTGGCGGCCCTTCAGGGGGTCCCTGAGCTTGCCCTGGCGGCCATATCATACGCTGTGGCCGTGAGCTACGACCTGAGGGGGAAGAGGACGGGCCTTCCAGGCAACATGATGGTCGCCTTCACAGGCGTGTCTCCAGTGCTCTACGGGGCGCTGCTCTCAAGGGGGATCAACCTCACGATCGCCCTCGAAGCCCTCATGATATTCCTCGCCATGGTGGGCAGGGAGATAGTGAAGGGGGTCGCTGACGTGGAGGGGGACAGGGCCAACGGCATAAGGACGCTGGCTGTCGTCGTTGGGCCCCGCAGGGCCGCCCTGGCCTCGCTCGGCTTCTTCGTAGCCGCGGTCTCCCTGAGCCCCCTGCCGCCAGCGCTAGGCCTCGTGAACCCCGTCGCCTACTCCGTGCCCGTAGCGCTGGCGGACGTAGGCTTCCTCCTGTCCTCGATATCTGTGGTGAGGGACCCCTCGAGGCCCACGGCCCTGAGGGCCAAGGAGCTTCAGCTAGCGATGTACTCGGTGGCCCTGGTGGGGTTCGCCCTCGGCGCGCTTAGATACATATAAGGTAAGGTACCTAGACAGCGGCCTGAGGGCGCGCGCTGTTGGAGCTGCTGGCAGAGCTCCCGCCGCAGAGGTCCGCCGAGAGGTTGCTTGGCCTTGCCAGCGAGCTATCAAGGCTTGCGGACGCCATTGACGTCCCTGACGCCCCCTTGGGCCTCCCAGCCCCCTCGTCCGCCCTGGCCTCGGCCATCATAAGGTCCCGCCTCTCGCCTCCCCCTGAGGTGGTGGCCCACCTGAGGCTCCTTGACGTGAGCGGGCTCGGCGCCCTCAACATAGCCAAGGGGCTTGAGCTGGCCGGGGTCTCGAGGCTCCTCCTGCTCAGGGGGGACGCGCCTGCCGTGGGGGACCCCTGCAACAACGAGCCTGAGTTCGTGATGAACACGCTCAGGTCCTCAGGAGTCAAGCTTAAGCTCGGCCTCCTCCTGAGCCTCGCGAAGCCCCTCGAAGAGGTTATGAGGAGGGTCAGGGCCAGGGCCGACTTCTACTTCGTCACAAGGCCCTGGTGGTCCCCGGCCCTCGGAGACGTCCGCAGGGAGGCCGGCGCCCTGGGCTCAAGGGTTTACGTGTACCTGGTGGTTGAGACCCCCCGCAACGCCCATGTACTCGCAGGCTTGCCGGCCGAGGAGAAGGTAAGGGAGGGCCAGGTAGCCCAGGCCGCGCTTCGGCTCTCAGAGGCCGTCGACGGCGTGATAATATCGTCGCCAGGGGACAGGGAGGCCCTGCTCAGGTCCCTCAGGGAGGTCAGGGAGGCCCTGGGCTAGAGCGTCAGGAAGAGGCTGGCCGCGGCCGCCCTGGCTATAGCCACGTAGAGGAACATGGGCCTCAGGACGCCGACCCCGTAGGCGCGCTCCAGGACCTCATAGGTTATGCCGCCAGCCTCGCCGCCTATCAGGGCCCCAACGCCCATCAGGACGCTGTAGGTCCCTATGGCGGCCCTCCTGTCCTCAGCTGTGTCAACAAGGTATGAGAAGTAGGCGACGTTATTGATGGAGTTCGCGAGCCCCGCCAGGAGCTGGGAGACGTATATGCCGTACACGTTAGGGGAGAGGGCGTAAGCTAGGGCGAAGAAAGTGTTCATGAGCCTCCCTATGAACATGGAGAGCTTGAGCCTCCTGGCTATGAAGCCCCCTATGAACCTCTGAACCACAACTGTTGACGAGGTAGCTATCACGTTAATTACCGCCCCCTGGGCCGTCGTCATCTTGAATATGTAGATCTGCGCCAGGGGGAAGAGGGGCCAGGCGAACGACCG
>AYMD01000012.1 GCA_000495735.1 uncultured Acidilobus sp. JCHS
GGAGGTTACAACAGCCCCCTCACGGCCTCATCGGTGCTTGCGCAGTGGAGCGGCTGGCCCGCCAAGAGGTACCGGCCTGCTCTCGTACGGCTATGGCGACGGGGGAGGGGGACCCAACGAGGACATGGAGCTAAGGTTTAACGTAATAAATGAGCTGCCAGGGCTCCCGAGGCTCGTCCACGCTACGCCCTCGGAGTACTTCAAGGCGATAGACGTCAATGGCCTTGAGAGGTGGAGGGGAAGGCTCTACGTTGAGACCCACAGGGGCACGTACACGAGCCACTCGCTCATGAAGGCGCTCCACTTCGAGGCCGAGAGGTGGATTAGGGAGCTCGAGGCCTGGTGGGCGCTCTCAGGCTCCTATGACAGGGGCAGGGCCCAGTCCTACTGGAAGGTCATAATGAGGGACGAGTTCCACGACGTCTTGCCAGGGTCAGCCATTAAGGAAGTCTACGACGAGGTCTACAGGGAGCTAGGCTCCCTCATCAGCGAGCTGAGGGCCGAGGCCTCAAAGGTCATGTCATCCTTAGCTGGCGGAGGGGATGGCCTGGCGGTCTTCAACTCGCTGCCCTGGAGCAGGTCAGGCTACGTAATAGTTGACAGGCCCCTTAAGGGCTCACAGCGCGTTGACGAGGGCTACCTCGTTTATGTAAGCGCCCCGCCCATGGGCTTCACGCCCCTGAGGCCAGCGGACCCGGGGGACAGGGCTACTGCGAGGAGGGCGGGCGACTCGATAGTCCTTGAAAGCTCAGCGCTGAGGGTGACCATAGCCCCCGACGGCTCTATAACTTCGATTGCGCTCAAGGCCACTGGCGACGAGCTGGTCAGCGGCAGGGCCAACCAGCTGGCCATCTACCAGAACTCGCCTGGCTGGGCGGACGCCTGGGACATAGAGCCTGGCTACGAGGCTGGCGAGGTTAAGCTCAGCGCCGACTCCGTTGAGATCAAGGACAGCGGCCCGCTTATGGCGTCAGCCCTGCTGAGGTACAGCTTCGGCAGGAGCTCCGTGACACAGGAGGTCAGGCTCTACGCCGGCCTGCCCTTTGTGGAGTTCAGGGTGCGCATAGACGCCGTTGACAGGGAGCTCATGCTGAAGGCCTGGCACTCCTTCAACGTCAACGCTGACAGCTACGCATACGGCGCTCCCCTCGGCGTGCTGGAGGAGCCGGCCCACAAGAACACCAGCTGGGAGAAGGCAATGTTCGAGGTGCCCTTCCAGAAGTTCATCGACCTCTACGACTCGGGCAGGGGCGTCGCTCTGCTCTCGCCGAAGAAGTACGGGGCCAGCGTCATAGGCAACAGGGTCGGGCTCACGCTGCTCAGGAGCCCCATGTTCCCCGACCCCTCAACGGACCTCGGCCCCCAGCAGTTCACTTACGCCGTGATGCCGCACCTGGGGGACTGGAGGCATGCGAAGGTGCCGAGGATTGCCTACGAGTACGCCTTCCCGCTGACCGTCAACAACGGAAGTAGGGAGGCCTCCCTCATGGAGCTTTCGCCCGAGAACCTCGTCCTCGAGGCCGTCAAGGCGCCAGAGGACGGCGAGGGCTTGGTGGTCAGGGTCTTCGAGGCCTACAACTCGTCAGGCGTCGGAACCCTCAGGGCGCCCTTCAGGGTGGCAGAGGCCGTGAGCCTTGACATACTAGAGGAGGAAGTGGTGCCCAGGCAAATAGAGGTCAATGACAACACCGTGAGGTTCTCCTACAGGCCCAGGGAGGTAATAACGCTGCTGCTAAGGCCTTCACGCTAAGGTGCCTTAAGCTTCAGGCGATGCCTCAGCTGTAACCCTCTTGCACCTGCAGAACTCGGTGTTGCCCTTCATGGCCTCCTCAAGGTAGCCGAGGCGCACGAGCTTGCCTGAACTTCTTCCCCCAGTCGCAGCTGTGCTCGATCACTCTGAGAGCGAAGAGGCCTGCCCGTTTAAGGTAGCCTTCATGACCCCTCATCGATAACCGCAAAGGGGATACTGGTTACGAGCTCCGCGGAGCCGCATATTGTTGCGAGGGAGGCCCCAAGAAGGCTAGGTCTAATACAAGGCCGTTTCCTCAGGGAGAGCGCTCAGAGACGTAGGCAGTACGCCGAATAGACTTGGAGCTGGCTTGTTTAGAGGGAGGACGGTCTTTAACTACTATACTACTTGTAATACCATAGGGCTCTGTTGCATATGTAAACACTGTTGAAACTATATAGGAAATATAGGTTATGTACGTCTATCTAAATTGTATACGTAGAGCTTAAAAATCCGTTCATAGCACTTAGCGCGGCTGGTATGCATGGCTAAGGGTCTCTCAACAGCGGCCTACGCGATCATAGCCGTTGTCGTCATAGCCGCGATAGCGGGAGCGGCATGGTACGTGATGCGGTCCAAAGGGGGCTCAAGCGCTCCCAGTACCACGACGACACGAACTTCCATAACTAGCTCAACTGGCAAGACAACGTCAACCTCAACGCCTGCAGGCACTCCTGCCTCCTCCATTTCTGCCTCCATAGTCGCAGGCGGCTCCACCTTCGTCATGCCGCAGATGAACTCCTGGATCCAGGACTTCGAGAAGGTCTACCCCAACATCCAGGTAACGTACAACGGGGTGGGCAGTGGGGCTGGCATCAGCAACTTCCGCCAGGGCGCTTACGACATAGGGGCCACAGACGCGCCAATACCGAGCAACCTTTACGCCAATATAAGCCAGGCCAAGGGCGGGATCATAGAAATCCCAGACATCGTTGGGGCAGAGGGCATAATTTACAACATACCGGGGTTCAACCAGAGCAAGTACGGCCCGCTCAACCTAACCGCTGACGTCCTGGCCAAGATCTACCTGGGCCAGATACAGTACTGGGACGACCCTGCAATCCAGCAGCTGAACCCACACTTCAAGTTCCCGCACCAGCCCATAATTGTAGTTCACAGGTCTGACGCGAGCGGGACCACTTACGTGTTCACCCTGTGGCTCTACAAGTCCTCCAGCGCCTGGAGGAGCTCTGGGGTGGGCTATGGCTTCACCGTGAACTGGCCCGTCGACCAGACGGGAAGGGGCCTGGGCGGCAAGGGCAACCCAGGGGTCACCGAGCTCGTGAAGAGCAACGCGTACTCGATAGGCTACGTTGAGTTCCAGTACGCCATTGCAAATAACATAACCATGGCCTCCGTCCAGAACCCTTCCACAGGCCAGTTCCTTCAGCCCACGACCCAGACCGTGCTCAGTGCCGTTTCGTCAGTGAACCTGAACTCCCTGCCGAGCCCGACCTCAGACATAAGCAGCATGACGGACCTACTCCTTAACGTCAACGCCAGTGGCGCCTATCCCATAGTGACCTTCTCATACCTGGTGATCCAGAAGAACTACAGCGACTTCAACAAGGCCGCGGCAATCTACATCTTCCTGCACTGGGTCTACACGCAGGGGATGAACCAGAGCGTGATACTAACGGGTTACCTTCCGCTGCCCAGTAACGTCAGGCAGTACGTGCTTAACGCACTGAACCAGATTACATACAACGGGCAACCAGTGTACACGCTGCTAAGTGGTGTTCAATGAACGCGAAGCGGGCTAAACTGGAAAAGTCATATCTGTTTTTCCTCCCCGGCGCCTTAGCGTTAACTATAATAGTAATTTCACTTTTTGTTTTCCTGTTTGTCAACGCTCTTCCCGCGTTTCACTATGCAGGGAAGTATGTTCCTGAGTTCCTGCCTGCGATTTATGGAACTGCCATTGTGACCACGGTGGCCGTGCTGCTCGCTATACCCCTCTCCATAGGCCTCGCTATCTTCATAGCGGAGCTGTCGCCGAAGGCCGTCAGGGACGTCCTAATAAACATTAGCGACCTGATGGCAGCCTTTCCGACGGTCGTCTACGGGCTCTGGGGCCTTACAGAGCTGGGACCCTTCCTCAAGTCCACGCTCTTCGCTTTCCTCAACCGCTACCTGGGGTTCCTGCCTGTCTTCTCTGGAACACCGACAGGGGTGAGCTACCTGTTGGCCTCGATGGTTCTGGCAGTCATGATATCCCCGTTCGCCTCGTCTCTTATAAGAGAGATTTATCTGCAGGTCCCCAGGAGCTTGGATGAAGGCATCTACGCCCTGGGCCTTGGGAGGTGGGAAGTGGTAAGGATCAGGCTGGGCTTCATCAAGAGGGGCATCGTAGGCGCCCTGGCCCTCGCGTTCGGGAGGGCCGTAGGGGAGACGGTAGCAGTCGCAATGACCGTCGGAGGGGTTGTGGCCATCAACAAGAGCCTGCTCTCCCCTGGGATAACGATTCCCGCGTATATAGCTAACCTGTTCGGTGAGGCGTTTTCAACTGTCGATGTAGCATCGTTCTTCATGCTATCCCTCATACTGCTCGGCATCGGGACGGCCTTCTTAGCGGCGGCCAGATTGTTCATAGTCTCAGAGCAGAGGGAGGTGAGGACCTACGGCAAGGCTTAAGGACGCGCTGCTCTGGACGGCGGCGCTGGGATCTACGCTACTTCTGTTCACGCCGTTCCTCTGGATAATCGGAGACGTAATAGTGCGAGGTGCTTCCGTAGTGATAGAGCAGGGGGCAAAGTTCTTCACTGCACCCCCTCCGACCACGGACCTCGGCCTCGGCGGGATAGGCACCGTCCTTCAGGGCTCGCTTGTCTTAGTGGCAACCGCCCTGGCCTTCGCGGCCCCGATAAGCGTCCTGGCAGGGGTCTTCATAGCATTCTACCCTAACTCTTTCACGGCGAGGCTGGCGCGCCAGCTGGCTGAAGTCGTCGTGGAGTTCCCAACTATAGTAATAGGCCTGTCAGTCTTCGGGCTCTTCATAGTGGACCTTCACTGGGGCCTGAGCGCGCTGACGGGCGCAATAGCCCTGGCTGTTGTCATTATGCCCTACATGACCATACAGATATCCGAAGCCTTGAGGGTCCCCAGGGCGATGTTCGAGGAAACACTTTACGCGTTGGGAATGAGCAGGCTGAGGACCATGCTGTTCGTGATGTCCGCTGGGAGAAGGGGCCTCCTCACGGGACTGCTCATAGGCATGGCTAAGGGGTTCGGCGAGACCGCCGCCTTGCTGTTCACGGTAACGACGTCCTTTAACCTGTTCTTCACATCCTTTAACAGGCCAGTGAGCGCCATACCTGTGTTGATATATTTCTACGGCCTGGCGCCCTACGAGAACTGGAGGGAAGTGGCCTGGGGGGCGGCCTTCGTCCTAACGGTCCTGGTTCTCGCCCTTTTCTCCCTAGTAAGGGTACTGGCTAGGGGAGGGATGAGCAGATGAGCGGGCACTGCGCGTTCAGAATAGAGAGGCTCAACGTGTGGCTCGACTCCAAGCACGTGCTCAAGGACGTCTCGGACGTTATCATTCCCAGGAACGTCGTGTTCTCGATAATGGGACCCTCGGGGAGCGGGAAGTCAACGCTCCTGAAGACTCTTAACAGGCTCGTGGAGACCTACCCGAACGCCAGGGTCGAGGGGAAGGTGCTGTTCATGGGGGAGGACATCTTTTCCATGGACCCCGTCAAGCTGAGGAGGAGGGTCGGCTACGTGTTCCAGCAGCCCAACCCGTTCCCACACATGAGCATCTACGACAACATAGCCTATCCCGTGAAGGCCCTGGGGCTGGCTAAGAGCAAGAGGGAGATCGACGATATAGTGAAGGACTCCCTAGTGAAGGCCAACCTCTACGATGAGGTCAAGGACCGTCTGCACGCCAAGGCTTCCGCCCTTTCAGGAGGTCAGCAGCAGAGGCTAGTGATAGCGAGGGCCCTGGCCCTTCGGCCCTCAGTTCTCCTTATGGATGAGCCGACATCGATGATAGACGTGGTCGGCGCTAGGAAGATAGAGGAGCTGATACTGCAGCTCAAGAAGGAGATGACCGTGGTTGTTGCGACCCACACGCCCCAGATGGCAAGGAGGATATCGGACTACGTTCTCTTCCTCTATGACGGCAGGGTGGTCGAGTGGGGTCCCAAGGAAGTAATGCTCGAGGCGCCAGAAAACGATCTCACCAAGATGTACGTAGCCGGACGCTTTGGGTGAGACCACCTTCTACCCCTTTACCGTGCTGACTAGCTCTTAGGCTTTGAAACTAATCTAGGTGATCAGTCTGATCGACCTTCCTATCACAAAATCCGTGAGCCCTCCTTTTGAGGACGCTTCAGACGCTCAGCCTTAGCCCCCTAATAGTGAGGGTCCTCGCAGTCTCACGGGCTGAGGCCCTTCCTCTCCTCGTCTTAGTTCCCTGGCGGCTCTGGAGACTTTGGCTGTCACTGAGGTCCTCAGCGTCCTTAGCTATCTCGACCGACTCCTTGACTTCAGTGGCGCGGTCGTGGTGAGGGGAGGGCCAAGAGCCTGGACGTACTTGAGGAGAGGCGAGACATAATATAGGAATTAAATTAAAGGCAACGCTGTTAGGTCCTCTTGCAGACTGAGGAGATAGTAACGCTGCTGAGGCCCTCACGATCAGGCCTCAGCTGCACCCCCTCTTGCACCTGTAGACCTTGGTGTTGCCCTTCATGGCCTCCTCAAGGTAGCCGAGGCGCACGAGCTTATCGAGCCTCCTGTATAAGGGGCTCTTGGGTATGTTGGTCTCATTCATCACCTGGGAGGCGGTGGCCTCCCCTCCGAGCCTTGATATCGCTGACAGTATGGCCCTGTCCCTGTCGTCGAGGGCCTCGGCCGGCCCCGCCCCTCCCCTCCTACGTAATACAGCCGCGGCGGCCCCTGCGACAGCTCCGACAACGACGATCGCCACCACTATAGGTATGAAGTAGGACGTTATCGGCGTGGGCTTGACGCTGGTCGTGGTGGTTGGGCTCGTGGCGGTGCTAGTAGAGGAGATAGTCGTGATAGGCGTCGTGGTGGGCGGTGAGATCATGTACTCTACCGTAAGCGGGCCCGACGGCATGACCAGGACAGGCGAGCCGTTAACGTAGAACACCTGCTGCGGTATCGGGCTCACGTAGACGGGTGTCGAGTACCTCGGCAGGGTCACGTCGCCAGCGCAGGGCATGGTGAAGTTGGCCTCCCAGAGGGCGCCCTCCTTAGATGTAGCCTGGAGGGTCAGGTAGGAGACGTTCACGAGGCCTGGCTGGTCCACGGCGACCAGTAGGTCCGTTCCGTTGTACTGGACGGGCAGCGGCGTGGTGCCGTTCTCGACCGCGAAGTAGCTTACAGGTGACCTCGCCGCGACTACGAGGAGCGAGGGGACGCTCGTTACGTTATAGACTGCGTAGAGCGTCAGGTCGCCCGCCTCGTCTATCCTGGCGGCGGCGCGGCAGGCCAAGGGGGTCGACTGCGACCGGGCTGGGTGAGCTGTTAGCGTAAGGAAGGACAGGGAGAGCGCGAGCAGTAGCAGGGCCGCTACGGCGTGCCTAGCGACCACTAAGGCCCCTGAGGACTCAAAGGGAGAGGTCAGAAAAAAGGCTGTCTATTGGCCCTAGGGCTCAGCTAGTGGTAGTGGTGTTGGTTGAGGTGGTGGGCGGTGAGTAGTAGGCCTCGGCCGTGATCACGGGCCTGAGTATGACCTGGCCCGTCCCGGTCGTGGTCAGGTGGGGCCCCATGTATATGACTAGGTAGGCAGTCCTCCCGCTGGTCACCTGTAGGCCTCCTTTGATTATCGGTATCTTTAGAACGCTACTCGGCAGCGAGGCGGAGACGTTGACAGGTCCCATCTGAACGGTCACGGCAGAGACGACGAGTCTGACCTCGGTGTAGTTGCCAGGCGGCAGGGTCACGGAGGAGAGGAACGAGAGGGAAGAGCTAAGCTGAACCGTCATGGTCTTGTTCGAGACCGTTATCCAGCCCTTGCTGGTGCTGTGGATCATTATCGAGGTTATGGTTAGGTAAATGGCCGTCGGCGACGAGTTGCTTGAGGAGCTGGAGGGGTTGCCTGGGTCGGTCAGGTAGAAGTAGACGGTCCCGCTCCTCGTCATGTAGTAGTAGGCCCCTACGGCCGCGACTACCACTACTATGACCACTACGGCCGCTATGACGCCCGCTGAGACGGACCTCCTCATGCCCTCACTCAGCCTAACCGTAGGCTGCCCCCTTTATTAGGGATGACATGAAACTGGCGCGGGAAGGCCCGGGAAAGGGCGCGGGAAGGGCTTCCCGCCATGACCCTAATAGGGCCCTGAGGACACCCCCTGGGCCGGGCGTGAGAGCGTGAGGGTCAGCCTGGCCCGCAGGGGCCTCGCTGTGTTGATGGCCCTGGCGGTCGGCCTGCTCGCGTTGTCGCCGCTAGCGGTATTTGTGACCAGGGCCCAGACCTCTACAACTACGTCAACTCAGGCCGAGCAGCAGGCGGCTGAGGTTCTTTTGAACATCACTCAGAGAGCAATAGCCGCTGCCAAGTCCCTCGGCCTCAGTGACGTTAAGGCCGAGGGCCTCTACTCCGAGGCCCTCTCCTACTACAAGCAGGGTGAGTACAGCCAGTGCATATCAGTTGCTATAGGCATAATGAGGCTGCTGGCCTCGGGGCTGAAGAGCTCTAAGCCTACGCCAGTGCCTGAGGCAGTGGGGCTTGAGGCCCAGTTCAAGGCTATAGAGGCCTTCATATCCTCCACTACGGCTCTCAACGAGACCCAGAAGGAGGAGGCCCTGTCCCTGGTCAACGAGGGCCTTAAGTACCTCTCACAGGGCAACGTGAGCGCTGCCGCCGCAGTTCTGTCCGAGCTAAAGCAGCTCCTCAGCAACTACTCCGTGAAGGTCTCTGAGTACGCCAAGCACGCCATGATAGGCAGGATAGCCAAGCACCTGGCCCACGCCAAGAAGGAGGTAGAGGGGAACTGGTCCTTCCTAGAGCAGGCCAACGTGAGCTCGTCAGAGGAGGCCGATAAGATCTTCGGAACCCTTGAGGAGCTCCTCAACAGGTCAGCCGTCAACGCGACCCCGGCCCAGCTCGTCGAGATGGCCAAGATGGCAGAGGAGCTGGAGTCAGAGGCCCCTGAGCTAGAGCCCTTCCCCAACGCGTCAGGCCGCGTGATAGCTGTCGAGGCCCAGGCCCACGTGATTAAGGGCATCAACGAGAGCGTCCAGGCCATACAGCCGCTGCTCCAGCAGCTCAGCGGCAGCGAGAACCAGACAGCCGAGAAGGCGCTCAACCTGCTTGAGGAGGCGCTCAATGACACCTATACTGCCGTGCTCCTGTTCGCTAAGGGCAACGACACGGGCTCCCTCCTGATGCTCAACCAGTCAATAAAGCTGGCTAACCAGAGCCTGAGCCTGGCGGAGAACCTGAGCTCAAGCTCCCACGGGCCAGCTAGGGCAGTAGGTAAGATGATAGCAAGGGCCGACAGGCTCGTCATAAGGCTTGACGAGAGGCTCTATGCTTTCATCAGCTCACAGAACATAGTTGGCAAGGTGCTGGAGCTTGACGTAGTCCTGCTCTACAGGGTCAACGAGACCACGTACATAGGCGTAGCGAGGATAGTAAACGGCACGACGCCTCACGTCCACGTGATCTTCGTGCTGATAGAGTTAACGAACTCCACTAAGGTCTCAGGCAACCTGACCTCGGCCCAGCTGCCGGTCAAGGCAATGGTGGTAGGGCTAGTCAAGGCCAGGGTCCAGGGCCTCTACCTGGTTGAGGCCTACACAGTTACCTTAGAGAACGCGACCCAGGGCTTGCCTTCTTAGCCTTTTAATTTATTCTTACTTTTTTTACTAGCCCAACTCACGTTCTTCAGGGCTCAGCTTGAGGGCGCCGGTTAGAGTTGTTGACCTGACGTGCGACCTCTTCGACGGGATGCCTACGTACCCTGGCGACCCGCCCTTCAGGCACCAGTTCGTCATAAGGGGCTCACGCGATGGCGAGGTCACCCTCTCTAGAGTTGAGTCAGGGCTTCATTCGGGCACTCATGTAGACGCGCCCCTTCACTTCATTCCTGGAGGCGACAGCGTTGACAGGGTCAGCCCCACGAGGCTGGTCGTCCCGGCCGACCTAGTTGACCTGACCAGCAAGGGCCCTAGGCAGCCCATAACTAGGGACGACCTGATGGGCAGGGTGAGGCCAGGGAGGGCAGCGGTCCTGTACACTGGCTTCTCGGCCCTTCGCGGCTCCGAGGAATACCTTCACGCCTGGCCCTACCTTGACAGGGGCGCCGCAGACTACCTAGCTGACATAGGCGTCGCTGCCGTCGTGACTGAGGGCATGAGCGTGGCCGGCTGGCCTGGGGCCAAGGGGTTCCCGTGGTCTCCCCTGGTCAGCGAGGGGGACGTGGCCTACGTCCACGTGAGGCTCCTGAGGGCAGGCGTCATAATAGTAGAGGGTGCCTGTAACATGGGCGAGCTCGTCGACTGCGAGGAGCCCCTGCTCGTCATAGCGCCGCTGAAGGTCAGGGGCGCGGAGGCAGCTATGGCAAGGGTGCTGGCCCTCTGCTGAGGAGCAGCGCCGCGGGCGGGATTTGAACCCGCGCGGGGTTTCCCCCACCGGCTTAGCAGGCCGGCGCCCTACCGGGCTAGGCGACCGCGGCGCCAATAGATTAGGTTAGGCACGGAGTTTTAAGCGGTTCGCGAGCTGCCCACGACGTGGCTAGGCAAATTAGCCCCGCCGACAGCGCTTCAGCAGGCCTCTGTGATGTGTTACCTCCGGCACTGAGGCGGTGAGGTAAAGGCATTTGCCTGAGGGGCCCTGTCGTTAAGGAAATGGGCTTCCCAGCCCTAACGCGGTCAGCCCCGCTCAAGGCTGCGATAGCCTGCGACCAGCGCTGAGGCCAGGGTAACCGATTTTCAGCTGCCCCGCCCCTTACGCTCACGGGGTCATATGGCCTGTCCAACGGTGGCCGTGAGCAGCGTTAACCCGGTCAAGCTTGACGGGGTCAGGGAGGCCTACGAGGCCTTTTACGGCTGCGCTAAGGTTATGCCCGTCGAGGTCACGGGGCTCCCGCCTCAGCCCGTAGGCCTTGAGCTCACGAGGCAGCTGGCCATGTTAAGGGCTTCAAGGGCAGCCCAGGCAGCTGAGCACGGGGTCGGGGTGGAGTCAGGCATGTTCAGCGTGGCGGGCTACTGGTACGTCATAACTTTCTCATGTATAGTGGCCGGCGGCCTCAGCGCCTGCGGCGCCTCCCCGGCCTTCGAGATACCTGAGGACCTAGCCAGGGACGCTATGAGCTCAGAGCTTGACAGGGCCGTTGAGGTCAGGTACGGCGTAAGGGACGTGGGCTCGGCCCAGGGAGTGATAAGCCTCATGACAGGGGGAAGGGTTGTCAGGAAGGACCTGGTCAGGTGGGCCACGCTCATGGCCCTGGCGAGCCTCAGGGGGCTGCCCAGGGCGCCTGGGCCTCAGGCTGTTCGCTGAGAGGCCATCACTTCATCAACTGCCTTAGCCATCGATGAGGCGAGCTCCTCCATCTTCTCCAGCTCCTCAGGCCTTGGTTCTCAAACCTCACCTTCCTTCTGTCATTGACGCCGACCCAGTAGACGTCATCAGTGACCCTTAGAGGCCTTGTGAAGCTCCTTAAGGTCCATCGCAATCGCTTAGGGCTGCTAAAGATAAAATACATTTTTCCTAGAAAGCTGTTTAAAAAGCCTATAAGTCTAATATCTTGGCCGTGACGCCTACGGTGGGCTGATGGGCGTGAGGGTGGTCTACGCCACCATGATCTACAGGGACCTCCTCCCCGTCGACGCCCTGAGGAGGCTTCACGACATGGGCGTGGAGGAGTACGAGCTGAGCTACGACAACTTCACCGCCCGCCGCGGCCAGGAGGACTCCCTCCTGGAGGACGTGGTCTCCGCGGTGAAGAGGTCAGGCTACAGGGTGGCCAGCGTCCACCTGCCCTACGACAGGCAGACGCTGGAGCAGCTGGCCCAGGGCAAGGAGGGCGCCTTCACTAGGGTCATAAGGTGGCTCAGGGCCTCGGCGGACATGGGTGCAAGGATAGCTGTCATCCACACCCTTCCAGCCAAGCCCCGCGAGAAGGCCTCGGCGGTCAACGAGCAGTCGCTGGCAAGGGTCGCCAAGGAGGCGGCGAACCTGGGCCTCACGCTGGCGGTTGAGAACAGGCTCGAGGCTGACCTCTTCGGCTCCACGGTTGACGAGATACTTGAGCTCACGACGAAGGTCGAGGGCCTGAGGGCCTGCCTTGACCTGGGTCACCTGAACGTGAACTCCAAGGGCCTCTATGACGACATTCAGAAGCTGGCTGGCGTCGCCGCTGAGGTACACGCCCACGACAACGACGGGTACTCAGACCTTCACCTGCCCCCCATGACCGGGGTCATAGACTGGTACAGGGTGGCCGGGTCGCTGCTTCACTTCGGCGGCCAGCTGACCTACGAGGTCTCGTGCTCGGGGGCCCAGGCCAGGTGCGATAACTACGTAAGGCTGATAAAGATCGTTAACAAGAGCGTCTTTGGCTAGGCAGGTGCAGGGCTTGTCCGAGAGGGAGGGCCAGGACCTGAGGAAGGACCCCAAGGTAATCAGGCTCATGGCCAACCTCATGGCGCAGGGCGCCGTGATGCTGGAGCAGACCTGCCCCATATGCGGCCTCCCGCTCTTCAGGCTGAAGAACGGCGACGTTGTCTGCCCCGTCCACGGCAAGGTCTATCTGGTGAGCAGCGACGAGGAGGCGAGGGAGGTGGAGATTGACGAGACCCTCAGGCAGGTCGAGTACATGGCGGCCACTAAGATAAGGGAGTACCTGAGGCAGGGCGAGGTCGACCAGGTCAGCGACCTCCTTAACGTCATGGAGGCTGCGGAGAGGGTCATGAGGCTCAGGATGGAGAGGGCCGAGAAGGCCAGGGCCCAGAGGGCTCCCCTCCCCCAGGCTGAGGCCAAGAAGGGGGAAGAGGTTAAGGAGAAAGAGAAAGAGGAACAGGAGTAAAGTTTTTACTACTCTGAGTAGTAACTTGGTCAGGGTTCGGCTTGGCTGAGATGCTGGAGCTGGTTGAGAGGGCCAAGTGGGGCAGGGCCCACTGGCTGATATTCGCCTCAACGTCCATAGGCTACTTCATATGGGGCCTCGTCACGACGCTGGGCTTCCTGGCCTACCCCCAGTTCCACAGCGTCTACTACCTGGTGGCGGTCACACTCATCCCCATCGTTGGGGACGTGCTGATAGCGAGGGTATCTGACCTAAGCCTGGGCAGGAAGGGGACGTTCTTCCTGACCATGACGCTCATAGGCGTGGGCGTTGCCCTGATAACTGTTGACTTATTGTACGTCAAGGCCTACCTTGAGAAGGCCGCGCTACTGCTGCTAGGCTACGCCATGGCGGACGTGGGCGTTGAGGGCGAGGTTCCGGTAGCGCTTACGCTCCTCGCCGAGCTCACCCCGGCCGCCTACAGGGAGGAGGTCCTAGTGCTCTCGCCCAACTTTGACAACATAGGGGCGACGGTGGCGGCCGCCATAGCTGCGCTGACTTACTCTCTCACCGACTCCCTGCTCCTCGAGTCCATAGCGGTCCTAACAGCGGCGGGCGTGGCCCTGGCCGCGGCCATCATAGTCAGGGAGCTGATGCCTGAGTCCATAAGGTGGCTCACGGCCAAGGGCAGGAAGGACGAGGCCGTCAAGGAGCTCGACAGGCTCTCGGCGACACCCTCAGACGTGAGGGTCAGGGACGTGGACAGGCTCGTAGGGCTCTGGCCCAAGTTCACGATGCTCGCCGTCCTCGGGGTCTCACAGTACATAACCTATGGCCTGATGGCCTACGTGGTGGGGGCCTACTACTTCTCGAGCTCGCCCCTGACCTACAATTACGTGATAATGTACGCCAACCTGGGGGCGTCGGTGGCGGGCCTCCTGGCCGCCTGGCTTGTGAGGAGGCTTGACATAAGGTCGTTTGCGGTGCTGGCCTACGGCGGCGGCTACCTCTCGATGGTCCCAATAATGCTTTGGCTTGCTCTGATACCTAACAGCATGGCTCTCTTCTACGCTCTGCTCTTCGTTAACATGGCGTTCAGCGAGTTCGCCTGGGCCGTGAGGACCGTCCTCGAGCCGACGCTGTTCCCAACGAACATAAGGGCCACCATGATAGGCCTCGTGAGGGTCGCCCCGATAGCCCTCTACTCAGCGCTCACCTACATCACTTCCTCGTTCAGCCTGTGGCAGTTCCTCCTGCTGAACCTCTTCATGTGGTTCATAGGCTACGCCCCGGCCGCCTGGTGGTCAGGGCACGGGTACGACCTGAGGCTCACCAGGCTTGAGTCTGCCTCAGGCGAGCTGCACCTCAGGCCTGGGAGGCCCTCAGGTCAGCCAGGGCCTGCCTGAGGGCAGGGGACACCGTCAGGAGGTCCTTTACGGTGGCCGGGGCCCTCGGCAGGACCAGCCTCACGGCGTCAACGTTTGTCAGCCTGAGAAGGAGGTCGAGCCCCCTCTCAACGCCTCTCCCCCACAACAAGTCCCTCAGGGCGCCCAGGAGCTCCGCTGAGGTCGAGGGCCTGACCAGGTCAATCATCCTCAGGAGGTTAATGGCGTTGACCCTGATCCCAGAGCCCTCGACTCTGCCCTCGACGTATATGAAGGCCCCTAGGCCCTGAGGGGAGGTGGAGCACCTCCCGCTTAGGGCCCTGCAGTCGAAGTAGTCCACGGGAACCCAGCCGTCAACGTGCATCAGCTTCCTCCTCTCAAGGCTCAGGCGGAGCTCAAAGACGGCGTTGGGGGCCTTGTAGAGGACGTAGCGCCCCCTTGACAGCTCGGTCATGTGGTCCCAGAACGACCTCAGCCTGTACTGGCCGAGCCCTATGTGCTGAAGGAGCCTTGAGGTGGCGAAGGGCGGGTCCCTGCAGCGTAGCCCCAGCTGGCTGCATGCTGAGAGGAGGGAGCCGGCGGCGTTTATCGCGTCTTCATAGGCCTGCTTGGGCACGGCCAGCTGGCGTCACCGTAACGATTTAGCCCGAGATGAGGGCTTTAAATCAAACCTTAAAGCCCAGGGGCGCCCATCATGTGCGGTGAAGCACATGTCTGAGATACAGGTAACTCCCATCAGGCAGCCCAAGTGGTCATCAGTCCACAGCCACATAAGGGGGCTGGGCCTTGACCCCAAGGGCAAGGCAAAGCCAGTCGCTGACGGCATGATAGGGCAAGTGGAGGCCAGGGAGGCAGCCGGCATCATAGTAGAGCTCGTCAGGCAGGGGAGGCTTGGCGGGAAGGGCGTCCTCATGGTTGGGCCCAGCGGGACCGGCAAGACCGCCATAGCGGTCGCGATGGCGAGGGAGCTGGGCGAGGACACGCCCTTCGTAGCTGTCAACGGGGCCGAGGTCCTGGCGGCCGAGAACAAGACGGCCTTCCTAATGCAGGCGTTCAGGAGGGCCGTCGGGATAAGGATCAGGGAGACCAGGGAGGTGGTCACCGGCGTTGTCACTGAGCTGAAGTACATCAAGAAGACCTCGCCCTTCTACCCATATCCAGTCCTCGGGGGCGCCAGGATATCCCTGGAGACCAAGGACGACTCGGCCGCGTTCACGGTCGGCCCCGAGGTGGCCCAGCAGCTCCAGGCGCTTGGAGTTAGGAAGGGGGACGTGATAATGATAGACGTTGAGACTGGCGACGTGAGGAGGCTCGGCCGCGTCAGGGAGAAGGCGGAGAAGGTCTTCGACATCGACGTGACCCAGGAGGTAGAGGTGCCCTCGGGGAAGGTGAGGTCCAGGAGGGACATAGTCAGGACCCTGACTTTCCATGACATAGACGCCTCGCTGGCGGCCCAGAGGGCGGCCTTCACGCTATTCGGCTTCCTGAGGGAGGAGGCCACCATAACTGACGAGGTCAGGGCCAGGACAGACGAGCTTGTCAAGAAACTGAGGGACGAAGGCAAGGCGGAGCTGGTCCCGGGTATACTGTTCATAGACGACGCCCACATGCTTGACATAGAGGCATACAGCTTCCTTACCAAGGCCATGGAGAGCGAGTTCGCCCCGATCATAGTGCTCGCCACGAACAGGGGCATGACGACCGTGAGGGGCACGGACGAAGTCGCCCCCCACGGCATGCCGAGGGACCTGCTCGACAGGCTCCTCATAATAACGACGAAGCCCTACACGGAGGACGAGATCAGGGAGATACTGAAGCTGAGGGCCTCTGAGGAGGACGTCGAGCTCTCCGAGGACGCCCTGGCCCTGCTGACCAAGATAGGGAAGGAGCACAGCCTTAGGTACGCGGTCCAGCTGCTCCAGCCCGCCAAGGTCGTGGCCGAGAGGAGGGGGTCAGGCAAGGTCGAGGTCCCTGACGTGGAGTACGTGTCAAAGATCTTCGCTGACCTCAGGACGAGCATAGATTACGTAGAGAAGTACAAGGACCTCCTGCTGAGGTGAGCTAGAGGACCGCCAGCTTCCTGAGGACCTCCGCCACGGTCTCCCTTGAGCCGCGCTCAAAGAAGGGCTCCAGCTTCTGGGGCAGCCTGGCCAACAGGGAGCCCCTCACGCCCTGGAGCCCTATCAGGGTCGACGTCAGGGACTTCAGCTGGCCCTCGGAGAGCCTGAGGGCGTAAACGGTGTGGGAGCTGACCTCAGGCCTCCTCATCTCCTCAAGGTCATCCCTGTCGAGGCAGTGGTCTATGGCCAGCAGCACTGCGGCCAGCTTTGTAACGGGCACCCTGTACAGGTAGCCCCTTGAGCCTATGGAGGTGACGTACTCGGCCACGGCCTTGTTGTCGGGCAGGAAGACGGACCCCCTCGTCCTTATCCCCCTCCTCCTGGCCTCCTCGATAAGCCAGCGGGCCCTCTCCCCGCTGCTCTCGCTGTTGCTCTTGCCCACTACCTCGATGGCCTGCTCGTCTACGGCCTCCTTGAGCGGCAGGTAAAGCAGTCCGTCTGACCTGACGCTGACCTGCGCCATCGCGCCCTGGTCAAGCTCTTCAACCAGCTCATCAGGTATCCTCCCGGCCAGGGAGACCCCTAGGAGGCTTGGGGCCACCATTATGACGGCCCGCCCCGTTGAGAGGGCCTCCTGGAGGAACCTGGCCAGGTGCTCAGCCCTGCTGCCGCCCGGCGCCTCGACGACCCTCTCGTACTCGTAGATCTCAGAGAAGTCGAAGGCCTCGAGTAGGGCGCCTAGGAGGGGGATCTCGTCAATGCTCGGCTCGTGGACGCTCTTGACGATAAGGGAGAGCTCCTTCTCGACCGGGGAAGCCTGGGGCTCCCCCACTATCTCCGTGCTCACCTGGTAGACCCTGGAGGCCGCGTAGAGCCTCTCCAGCTCCTCGGCGCACTCCTCTATGAGCCCCATCTTCCCCGTTACGAGAGGGCGGCCTCAGGAAAAAAGCCTGACTTAGCTGACATGGGGTACACGTCCAGGTAAGAGGTTAAGTTAAACTATGGGAGGGACTTCTCAAAGGCCCTGCGAAGGCTCTCCCCTGAGGCAGGGAGGACAGCCGCTAGCCCTTGGCCAGCGACTCGTCATAGGTGAAGGGGACCTTCCTGAGCTCACCCATGACCTTCTCCCTGAAGGCCTCGACCCTCCCCCTGGGCACCTGTTCGCTTGCCCTCTTGAGGACTATCTCCTCCACTACCGAGTACTTCTTATAGGTCTCGTTGAGCCTCCTCCAGTCAATCCCCTTGAGGGCGACCTCAACCTGTTCGTCCCTGGGCAGCGCGCCGGCGAGCATGAGCACAGATATTATCGGGTAGCCCACGTAGCCCCTCAGCCTGGTCCCGTTGTCGTCGCTGTAGACCCTGTACCCTCCTCCCTCCTTAACTACGATGACCCTGTACCTCCTGTCCCCCTCGCTGCTTACGACGGTAGCGTCAAGCCTGTCGGGCGTGAGGCCCTTGACGAGGTGGACCCTGCCGTCTGCTATGGCGCCGGCCGCCTCAAGGACCTTTATCCTTGGCGGCTCACGGAGCCTCAAGGCCCTGCACCTTTATTTTCAGGCCGCCCAGCGGTAATAACGCGGGTGCCGGCCTTGGCGAAGGAGGTCTGGGAGCTCCCCGGCTCCCACTATGACAGGGAAAGTAAGTTCATAGCGGTCCTCCCAATAGGGTCCCTGGAGAGGCACGGCGACCACCTGCCCCTGGGCACCGACGCAATTGAGGCCATCTGGGTGGCCCAGCGGGTCGCCGAGAGGCTGGGCGCTCACCTCTTCCCCCCTATATGGTATGGGGTCTCGCCCGGCCTCGCCAGGTTCCCCGGCACGGTGAACGTCGAGATAGAGGCCTTCATAGCGTACGTCAGGAGCGTGCTGAAGGAGATCGTGAGGAACGGGTACAAGCTGATAGTGATAATAAACGGCCACGGCGGGAACTCAACGGCCATAAGGGTCGCGATGAAGGACGCAGCCTACGGGACCGGGGCTACCATAGTCATGTTCGACTGGTGGAGGGACGCTGGCAGGGAGGCCCTGAGGAGGCTCTTCGCGGCCCCTGGCCACGCGGGGGAGGACGAGACCAGCGCCATGCTTTACATAGACGGGGCCCACGTGGACATGAGCTCAGCTAGGCCTAACGTAACCGGCTGGTCGCCCTCAGGTGAGGAAAAGGCGGAGGGCCTCAAGGGGCTCAGGAACGCCCTCATCTACGTACAGGGGCTCTCGGTGGAGTCCCCGGTCATTGATGAAGCGCTCTACCCGGCCGCCGTCCTCGGCGACCCAACTAAGGCCTCAGCCGACAAGGGCAGGGAGTGGCTCGAGGAGGTGGTCAACGAGATAGCCAAGAGGGTGAGCGACCTGGCGGGACTGCTATCGAACCGATGACAGGTTAATTTCTGGTAACGCAGCGCGACCTAGGTTCCTAGGCCTACTGTGCGACAGGGTCTCCTAACGGTTCACCCCTCAGGTGGGGGCTCTGCGACGCTGGGCTCGACCCAGCCCATGACGTACTGGTGGGCCGGCGGCACCGCAGGTTATAACAGGACGCTGTTAGCGGGGAAGGCCCCTTGGCATGGACTGCTAACGTCAGGCCGCGGGTACATCAGGTCACTTCTCCGCGTACTTCGTTATTATGATATAGGAGCCGGACACAGCCAGGAAGGAGACGGAGAGCGCAAGCATAGTAACGTAGTTAAAGCCCTCAAGCGACGTCGCCACCATCTCCCTAACGATCACTAACAGGGCTATCTCAACTATGCTCCTGGCCGGCATCCTGCCCTCCCTCACGCTCACCACTATGGTCCTCAGAAGGTCAGCCGCGAGCAGCATTATGATCACGAGGTCCACTATGCTCAGCACAGAGTCGTGCACAACGCTTATGCTACGCGAGGTGACAGCTGAGGAAATCTCCAGGGCCGTGGCGTATACCGCGAGCGCTATCACGACGACTATGACGGCCGCTATTATGGCCTCAACTACTGTGAGGCTGACCTCAAAGGCTCCCTTAGGCAACCCCTTGGCCTGCCCCATTGGCCGGCCCTCAGGGGTCCTTGAGGATCTCCTGGACCTTCCTCCTGGCCTCGGCCAGGGCCATCTCGTCGCTCGGCTTCGTAGTGGCTGGGTCGAAGGGGTACTGGCTCATGACTAGCTTGACGCTGCCGTCCTCCATCTCCAGGAAGAGCTGGGGGAGCCAGGCCATGCCGAAGTCGTCCTTGTCACCGTAGGATATGGCGTAAACGTAGTCCTCCTGCCTGACCTCGAGGTCCACGTTAAGCTCCTTGGCTATGGTCTGGGCCAGGTTGACCCAGTTCCTGTGAAGCGGGTGGAACTCCGCCGTGTCCAGCACGACCTTCTTTACCTTCCCCATTGAGGTTCACCCGAGGGCCTAGCGTTTAGAGGGTTTTAAAGTCATGCTATCTTTATATGAGCTTTTTAACTTTTAACTCGTAAGCTTAACCAGATAAAGGAGGGGGATGAAATATGGCGTCTGCCAAGGTAAGCGCGGAGGACAAGATAAAGTTCGCCATGACCATCCTTACCACGATAGTGAACGACGCCGCCGTGCCGAGGAACATAAGGAGGGCGGCCGCCATGGCCCTGACTTACCTCCGTGACACGCGCCTCTCGCCCGGCGTCAGGGCGGCTAATGCCATAGGGGCCCTTGACGAGGTCAGCCAGGACCCCAACATGCCTCTGCACGCGAGGACCAAGATATGGCAGGTCCTAAGCATGCTTGAGACCATTAAGGACTAACACCCCCTGCCCTGGAGCCCCCTCAGCTCCTCCTCAGCCTCCTCAAGGGCCTGCCTCGGGTCAACGCCAGGGCCCAGCCTCACCACTACGGCCCTCCCGCGCACAGGGGGTGGCCTGAAGCCCTCAAGCTCCGCCATAAGGACCGGCGCCCTTGGGGCCCAGAAGGGGGGAACCATCTCGGCTGAGAGGGGCGACGTGTAGCCCCTGACGAGCATTACCAGGAACGGCGAGAGCCTCAGCGTCAGGTCCGCCAGGGCCCCCTCAACGTCAACCCCCATGGGCGTGATGGGGTCGGCCAGGGCCCAGGTGCCTGGCAGGGGGAGCTGGGGCTCAAGACTGAGGTCGTCCTTTACCACTGCCTCCCCCACGGCCTCAAGGTCGTCGCCCCTCCTGACGATGACCCTGAAGGGGGGCCTCAGGGACTGCAGGTGCTCGGGGGACCGCATCACCCTCAGCCTAGCCCCAAGCCTGAAGACAGTGAGCATGGGCCAGTCCTCAACGACGGCCAGGCAGAGCGGGCTGCCGCCGCGCCTGACGAGCACCTCGTGGGGTCCCGCCGTCCCGACCTCAGCATAGCCGGAAGCCGCCAGGCGCCTCTTCAACACGGGCCTCAGCCCTCTGGTCGGCCAGCGATTTAAGGACATAAAGTGCTTCCGTAAGGCTGTGCCGCTTAGTGACGCCCGGATAAATATTAATTCACTCCCATTTAGAACAGAAAGAGGTGTACGAAGCTGTGTCTCTTCCAGAGGAGGTCCCTGAAAGGCCTGGCTCCGAGCTGACCATCCACAGGATCTATGAGAGGGCCAGGGACCTGTTCTACGACCAGGTGATAGCCTATAGGACGAAGAAGGGCGTCTTCAGGTACACCTACTCCGAGTTCGCCGACAGGGTCGAGAGGCTGGCCGCCGCCCTCTCGACGCTGGGCATCTCGGGCCTCGACAGGGTCGCCACGATGGAGTGGAACACGCACTGGCACCTCGAGCTCTACTACGCTGTCCCCATGATGGGCCACGTGCTCCACCCTCTCAACGTGAGGCTCTCGCCGCAGGAGCTCGTCTACATCATGAACCAGGCCCAGGACAAGGTCCTCGCGCTGAACTCCGACTTCATACCCCTGGCCGAGGCCATACTTCCGAAGGCGCCCTCGGTTAAGCAGGTGATAGTCACTGACACCGACTCTGTCCCCCAGAAGGTTGGAGGGGTCCCTGCGGTCCACTACGAGGACCTCCTGAAGGAGAGGGGAGGTCGCTACCAGTGGCCGACCGTCAGCGAGAGGAGGCCTGCCTTCATGTTCTATACCAGCGGCACCACTGGGCTGCCGAAGGGGGTCTACCACAGCCACAGGCAGGTGGTCCTTCACGCCTTCTCCGTGCTCGCCATGGTGGGGGGCTTCGGGGCCGGGCCCAGGGGGCTTCAGATCACGAGCCGCGACGTGAGCATGATAGTCGTCCCCATGTACCACGTCTACGCCTGGGGCTTCCCGTTCTCGTCACTCATGTCAGGGCAGAAGACGGTTCTGCCCAACAGGTTTGACACGAAGGCCTACCTCGAGCTGATCAAGCAGGAGGGGGTCACCTACTTCGCCGGCGTGCCGACGATACTCTACATGCTCCTGACGGACCCGGAGAGCGAGAAGTACGACCTGAGGGGGGTGACCTTCATCAACGGCGGCGCCTCAATACCCGAGGGCCTGGCGATCTTAGCTGAGAAGCGTGGCATGAGGGTCTTCGTCGGCTACGGGCTCACCGAGACGGCGCCTGTGCTGACCCTGGCCATCCCGCACTCGAGGCTACAGGACAGGATGTCCGACGAGGAGTTCTTCAAGGTGAAGCTGAGGACCGGCTACCCGATACCCTTCGTTGACCTCATGGTCGTGGACGAGAACGGCAAGCCCGTGCCCAAGGACGGGAAGACGGTCGGCGAGATAGTCGTCAGGGCGCCCTGGGTCATGTACGAGTACTTCCAGGACCCAGAGAAGACGAAGGCCGCGTGGCGCGGCGACTGGTTCCACACCGGGGACCTGGCAGTCTGGTTCCCGGACGGAAGCGTGCTAATAATGGACAGGGAGAAGGACGTCATAAAGAGCGGCGGCGAGTGGATAAGCTCCCTGAGGCTCGAGGACGTCATAAGCCAGCACCCGGGCGTCGCCATGGTGGCCGTGATAGGCGCCAAGCACCCCAAGTGGGGCGAGAGGCCCGTGGCCCTCGTCGTCCCCAGGCCCGGGTGGCAGGGCAAGCTGACAACTGAAGAAATAAACAGGTTCCTGACGGAGAACTTCGTCAACAGGGGTGTCATACCTAGGTGGTGGCTGCCTGACAAGGTGATGGAGGTCCAGGGCATCCCCCTGACCAGCACGGGCAAGGCTGACAAGAAGGTGCTGAGGCAGCAGTTCTCGGGCGTCCTTGAGTCCAGCGGCTGAGGCCTAAAATTAAACCTAAAATTAAAAAGAATGGGATAAAGTTGGCTTTTTTAAAGGAATCACTCCTCTATTTTAGACCCTGTTAACCTTCTCTAGCTGGGGCGCCCCGCTTGTCTGAGGAGGAAGCGGCGACAGAGGAGTGGTATAAGCTCAGCATGGATTTGCACCGCTTCTACGGGGGCAAGATAGAGGTCATCCCCAAGGTCCCCGTCAGGAGGCTCAAGGACTTCGCCATATGGTACACGCCTGGCGTGGCCGAGCCCAGCAGGGCGATAAGCAGGACCCTGACCTCTCGTTTGAGCTGACCTCGAGGTGGAACACTATCGCCGTGGTCAGCGACGGCACGAGGGTACTGGGCCTTGGCAAGGTGGGCCCTGAGGCCGCCTACCCAGTCATGGAGGGCAAGGCGCTCCTGTTCAAGTACCTGGGAGGGGTTGACGCGGTACCGCTGGTTCACAGGGCCTCAGACCCCAACAAGTTCATAGAGCTGTTGCAGCTGGTCGAGCCCTCGTTCGGCGGCATAAACCTTGAGGACATAGAGAAGCCCAAGTGCTTCTACATACTTGACGAGGCGAGGAGGAGGCTGAGCATACCGGTCTGGCACGACGACCAGCAGGGCACCGCAACCGTTACGCTGGCCGGCCTCATGAACGCTCTGAAGGTAGTGGGCAAGAGGCTTAATGACGTAAGGATAGTGATATTTGGGGCCGGCGCGAGCAACGTGGCCTTCTACAGGCTCCTCAAGGTCATGGGCATGAACCTCCACAACGTGGTGGCCATAACGACGAAGGGGATCCTCCACCCGGAGATGAAGGACATAGACAAGCTGATGGTCTCAGACCCCTACCAGTACCAGATAGCCATTGAAACGAACGGCGGCGACCTGCCCCCCAACTCACCCATAGAGAGGGCCTTCGAGGGGGCCGACGTCCTGGTTGCAGCCTCGGCCCCAGGGCCCGGCATCATAAAGCCCGAGTGGGTGTCAAGGATGAGCAAAGACGCTATAGTGTTCGCCCTGGCAAACCCTGTGCCAGAGATATGGCCCTGGGAGGCCAAGAAGGCTGGGGCGAGGATAGTAGCTACAGGCAGGAGCGACTTCCCAAACCAGGTCAACAACAGCCTCGCGTTCCCAGCCGTCTTCAGGGGGGTGCTTGACGTCAGGGCTAAGACCATAACCGACACTATGGCGGTCGCCGCGGCAGTTGAGCTGGCAAAGTACGCTGAGGAGAACGGGGGAATTAATGAGAACAGGATACTTCCGACCATGGAGGAGTGGGAGGTCTACCCAAGGGTCGCCGCAGCCATAGCGGTCAGGGCAGTGGAGGAGGGGGTCGCGAGGAGGACGACAACGTATAAGGAGGAGCTCGAGAGGGCCAGGGAGATAATCGGCACCGTGAGGCAGAAGTTCCAGTCCATCTGGTCAAGTGGCCTCATACCTAAGCCCCCCGTTGACTACGAGGGATGAGCCCATGTACGCTGAGCCCGCCATTACCGTGAGGAGGGCGACGGACTCCGACGTGGCTGGGCTAGCTGAGCTCATGTACAGGTTCTACGCCTTCAACGAGGAGTTCGACCCCTCATGGGCTGCTGTGCGCAACCTGAGGGAGGCGGTCAAGGAGCACGCGGCCGAGGCGCTGAGGGACCCGAGCTCAATAGTCCTGGTGGCGGCCAGCGGCAATAGCGTCATAGGCTACCTCCGGGCGGTGCTCGAGGAGAGCAGGCTCCTGGCGAGCTCGAGGACGCTGGTGATAAAGGAGCTCTACGTGAAGCCTGAGCACAGGAGGGCAGGGGTGGCCACGCTCCTCGTTAACAAGGCCATAGACGAGGCCAGGAAGCTGAGGGCGGGCCTCGTGGCCGTGGAGTTCCCCTCGGCCAACAAGATAGCCGAGGACCTCTACCTCAAGATAGGATTTAGACCTTACCTTGTCAGGTACGTTAAGGAGGCGTGAGGCGCTTGTCCCTCGAGAGCATTGTAGTGCGGAGGATGAGCGAGGGGGACCTGGAGGCCGTAGCTGAGCTCATAGCCAGGCTCAAGAGCCTTAACGAGGAGCTGGACCCCAACTTCAAGGTGGTGGAGGACCTGGACAAGGTGGTCAGGGAGTACCTGGAGAGGTCGCTAAAGAGCGACCGCGTGGTTGTCCTCGTGGCTGAGGACGAGGGGAACAGGCTGATAGCTGGCGTGGTCAGGTTCGAGCTGGTCGACAGGCTCTTCTATGAGCCGAGGCTTCAGGCCGTCATAACGGACCTCTACGTGAGGCCTCAGTACAGGAGGAAGAGGCTCGGGAGGCTGCTCGTTGAGAAGGCCCTAGACGAGGCCAGGAGGATGGGGGCCGGCATAGTGACTGTGGTGTACCCCGCTGGGAACAGGATAGCCGACTCCTTCTACACCAAGATGGGCTTCGTAGAGCTCAACAAGGAGCTCTACAGGCCCTGCAAGGCGTGACCGGGGCTGGCCCAGGCTAGGCCAAGGCCGCCTCAACGCTATCGAAGCCGTGGGCAGGAGGAGGGCCTCACCTATCGCCCTTTTAGCCCCTCAAGTCCATTGACAAGGTGAGGAGGCTTGGAGGGGGAGATCTCACCAAGCCTGCAGGAGTACCTCACGGCCATCTACAAGAGGGAGGGGGCCGTCAAGTGGGTCAGGACCACTGACGTGGCCTCCGACCTAAGGGTCTCGCCCGCCAGCGCCACGGAGGCCTTCAAGAGGCTGGCCGAGGAGGGCTACATCGAGTACCTGCCCTACAGGGGGGTCAGGCTGACTGACAAGGGCCTCGCCGCCGCTGAGGCCATAGCGGGCAAGGAGAGGGCGCTCAGGGAGGCCCTCAAGCTCATGGGGGTCCCCGAGGCGGAGGCCGAAAACATAGCCTGCCTCCTGGAGCACAGCGTCTCGGACCAGGCCGTGAGGGCGATGACGGAGTTCGTGAGGAGGTGCATAGCTGACGGCTCCCCGCCCTAAAGGACGGGGGCTCTGCGCCCACTGGGGCCTCCCCCTCACCTTTCAGGCGCCCCTCACGGGCGCGGCATCATTGCTCAGGCCCCGCCGTCAGCCCCGGGGAGGCGCGGGCTCACGGCCTGCTAAGCTCGCCCGCGCCCAACTCCACGGCAAGGTTGAGGCAAAGAGCCTATAAACGCTCATATCCTCTCCGCCCTAAAGGGCGAGGCCTCCTCCTTGGGTGAGGGCGGTGGGCAAGGTTAGGTTCGGCATAAGCATACCTGAGGATCTCAGCAGGGAGCTTGACGAGCTTGCGGAGAAGACCAACGTGAGCAGGAGCGAGCTAGTTGAGCAGGCCATAAGGAACATGCTGAACGACTACATACACTACCTTGTGCCCCACGAGTGCGAGGGCGTCATGGTGGCGGTCTGCCCAAGCGACAGGGGCAGCGAGGCCGTGATCGAGGGCTTCAGCGACATAACCACGACTTACGTTCACTCCCACAGGGGAGGCATGTGCGTTGAGGTTCTCTTCCTGGAAGGGCCGTCGAAGAGGATAAGCGAGCTGCACGGCAGGCTTACGTCGCTCGGCTGCGGAGTGAGGTTCCTCCCCGGCAGGGCCCTGGAGTCATATGCGGAGGCCAGGCTGGGAGGCAACAGGTCAAAGGGCTGAGCTCAGTACTTAGGGACCTCGACGATGGACCAGGCCTTGTCCTTGTAGTGCTCGAGGGACCTCTGGTGGGCCTCGAGGAACTTGGCCAGCCTCTCGGAGCCGAACCTCTTGCACTCGCCGCACAGCAGCGTCCCTGACCTGCACCTGGCCTCAACGGAGGCCAGCTCCGAGTCGTCGGGCAACAGGTAGTAGAGGTACTGGTCGAAGACTGGGCACTTGTCGGGCTCGCCGCCCAGCCTCCTCTGCTCCTCAGCCGTGTTGCGCCCTCCCGTCAGGGAGGCCCTGAACTTCCTCACGGCCTCCTCAACCGGGTCGGTCAGGAATATCGTGAACTCGGGCTTGCTGCTGCTCATCTTGCCCCCGTCGAGGCCCCTTATGAACTTCTGGTACGTCGCGGCGGGCGGCCTTATGTGCTCTATCTCCAGGTTCATCCTCTGGGCTATGTCCCTCGTGAGCCTTATGTGGGGGTCCTGGTCGGCCCCGACGGGCACAAGGACCCACCTGTAGCCGCCGTACTCGGGCAGCATGGGGTGAAGTATGTCGGCGACCTGGGTGAGGGCGCTGACCACCTTGCCGGGCGTGAGCTCGCCGTATATGGCCTCCATCTCGTTGTAGCTCACCTTGGAGCTGAAGAGCTGTATGAGCTCGTGGTAGGGCCCCTTCCTTGAGGTCTGGAAGTAGAACTCCGTCTTGGAGGGGTCGAGGCCGAGGGCCAGGAAGTTGGCTATGTACTCCTCCACCCCTACCCTTATGGCCTCGCGCCTCGGAACCCTCCTGACGGCGTAGGCCTCTGCGTCAGCTATGCACAGGAAGACCTTGAAGCCGAGCCTCTGGTAATACGCGAGCTGGAGGCCCAGGGTCATGTGGCCCAGGTGGAACTTGCCGCTGGGCATGAAGCCGGTGACCACGGCGACCGGCTCCCCGGCCCTCCAGGCCTCTAGGACCTTGTCGAGGTCCCTGTGGCCGAATACTATCCCCCTCCTCATGAACGCGCTGGGCTCAACCCCCATCTCCTTGAGCCTCGGGAGGAGCTCATGGAGCGGCCTTATGCCGAAGAGCTCGTAGAGCCTCGAGTAGTCCTTGATCTCGGGCCTTCCCCAGGGGTCAAGCCTGATCTCTGAGCCTGCCAAATAGGCGGTCCCGCCTACCTGGCAAAGAGGCCTGCTTTAAGCTTTCGCCCAAGGTCGCTTAAAATACTTGGAGTACAGCTGTTCTCCTGGGAGGGCCTTGATAGACGAGGCCGACGCCGACATACTGAGGCTGGTAGCTGACAAGGGGCCGCTGACGCTCTCTGAGCTCGCCAGGGAGCTGGGCTGGAGCAAGAGCATGATACACAGGAGGCTCAGGAGGCTCGCCTCCCTCGGCCTCGTGTCTCTGAGGGAGGTCGGGGGCGTCGTGATAGTCTCGACGGGGCAGCAGAGGGCCTCCTCAATCGCGTTCGTGGGGATACTTAGGGCGAGCGAGTACCCCTACGTGATACCGTTCCTCAGGAGGCTCAGGGACAGGTTCGGCCACGTTGAGGTGAGGGTATACGACGACGCCTTCAGGGAGGCCCTTGACCTGGCGGCCGGCAGGATCCAGCTTGCCTTCGCTCCAGCGGTGAGCCTACTGCTCATGAACAGGGTGACGAGGGGAGGCGTCTACATCATAGGCGGGGGGAGCAGGGGAGGGGCGGCCATAATTGAGGGGAGGCAGGGGGAGGGGCACGTGACCACTAGGATGTCATCAATGGAGCTCTGCGCCGAGGAGGCCCACCTCGAGCCCCCAAGGGTCTACGCCTCGAGCGGTGACGAGATACTTGGCTCTGTGCTTAAGGGGAGGGCCGCCAAGGGGGTCGTCTGGGAGCCCTACGCCTCCATGGCCAGGAGGGCCGGCCTGAGGGTGGAGCCCTGCGAGCTCGAGGCCTGCTGCCTCCTTGGCGTCAACGCCCAGGCCGAGGGGCTCTTTGACGTGATCAGGCGGGCCGCGGCGGACTCGATAGCTGAGGCAGGCAGGGTCGACCTGCAGGCCTACGCGTCCCTCGTTAACATGCCCTATGAGCTTGTCAGGGACTCCGTGAGGAGCTACGAGTTCCTCGAGTCCCCTGACAGGGCGGTGCTGAGGAGGCTAATAGGCGGCGTCAGGAACGTCGTAATGCCGGACAGCGTCGTGGACGAGGCCGTCAGGGACTAGCCCAGGCCCTTCAGAAGCTCAAGGAGCTCGACCATGAACGGGGGCATGGCAGCTATGAAGGGGGCGACCCTTGGGCCCAGGAGCTCCCTCCTGACCTCGTTCCATAGGCCCCCGACCCCCTTCACGTAGCCCCTCACGGACTCCGCCACAAGGTCGCGCGGGGCGCCGAAGAACCTGGAGTAATAGTAGTAGACCGCCAGGTCCCAGGCGCCCTTGACTGGCGTGAACCTCCCGGCCTGCTCGGCGTCTATCAGGTACTCCTCGCCCCCTGAGATGACTATGTTGCCGGGGTTCGGGTCCCCTAGGGCGAACCCTCCCCTGTGGACCCTGGCCAGCACCTCGCCCCCGGCCTCCCAGGCCCCCGGGTCCTTCGAGTTCATCACCACCTCACCCTCCACGTACTCCCTGGCCATGGAGGCGTTGAGGGGGGAGACGCAGAGGCCCAGCACCCTCGGCGTCCTCACGACCCTCCTCAGAGCTATGAAGTGGGCGTACTCGTTCGACGCCCTGCCCGAGGGCGTCTGCCTGAAGGGGTAGGCGCCCAGCGAGAGGAGGCCTGCTATCAGCCACTTGGGCACAGCGTAGGCGTAGCCCTTTATCACGACCTTCTCGTCGCCGCCCTCGCATATGCGGGCCGAGAAGAGCAGGGACGACCTCCTGCACTCGCCGCTGTTCCCAAGCACCTCGCTCAGGTGCTCAACGAGCTCGCACCTGCCGCTTATGAGCCCCTCCTCGGGCATGATAACGGCAAGCGGGTTGAGGAGCAGGGGGCTGGGCCCGCAGGCCCTCGGCGAGAGCCAGAAGTAGAGGCCGGCTGACCCGACCCCGGTGAGGACAGTCTTGAGGAGGGAGGCGAAAACGGAGGAGAGGGAGACCCTGACCCTGCTGGGGCTTATGGTCACGTAGCCGTCCCTGGCGTCGCCCACCTCGGGCAGGTAGGCCTCATAGGCCTGGCTCAGGGCTTCGAGGAGCCGGGGGGTGAGGCTGAAGTAGCAGGCGTGGGTCGCGGCGTGCCTTGACATCCTTGCCAGGGGGAAGTAGAGGGCCGGAACCCTGACGTGCCTTAAGGCCGGCCCCAGCCTCTGGCCCAGCTCCGCGGCCTCCTCTATGACGACCCTCCTCCTGTAGGACTCAACCAGCCCCCTGAGCTCCTCGTCGAACTCGAGGGCCGGGAGGAGGAGGGATGCCAGGGACTCGCCGACAACGCCGGCCTCAGCGTCAAGCCTGAGGAGGTCAAGCCCTACCTCGATCTCCCCCGGGGAGGGCTGCCTGGGAGGGGATGAGCCCTCGACGAGCCTCAGCGTGTACCCTGGGCCCACTGCCTTAAGCTCCGCCAAGGCCCTTCCTCCTCCACCTGAAGGAGCCGTCCAGGGACCTGACCTCCACGACCCTGTGGAGGGGGATCACCGTCTCCCCGTCCCTGAGCGTCATGGCCCAGTGGCTCACCGCCTCCACCTCTGAGGCCCTGAGCTCGACAAGCCTCGAGGAGCCGTCGGGGGCCCTCTCGAAGTACACTATGACGTAGCTCTCGGGGCTGCCGCCGTTGACGGCCCTCCTCACGGCCTCCTCTGCCTCGCCCCTCCTCCTCAAGTCGCTCGCTAAGCATAAGAAGGGGCCGAGGTAATTTGCGTGAGAGCGTGAAGGGCCTTGAGGGGTGACGACCCCTTCTGCAGGATAGCCAGGGGCGAGGGGAAGGCCTACGTGGCCTATGAGGACGAGGAGTTCATGGTGATCCTTGACAAGGCCCCTGTCAGCTTCGGCCACGCCCTCGTGATAACTAGGGAGCACTACGAGGCCGTCCAGGACGTGCCGCCCCCGACCCTCGCCAGGGCCTGGCTGATAGCGAGCGCCGTGGCCAGGCACCTCAGGGTCAACAGGAAGGCGCTGGGCGTCAATGTGTTGACCAACAGCGGCTCCGCCGCGGGCCAGGCGGTCTTCCACTTCCACATCCACGTCATACCCAGGTGGGAGGAAGTGTTCAGGCGCGGCGTACGGCACGACCTAACTGAGGACGAGGCCCGGAGGGCGCTCGAGCTCTACTCAGGCGTCGACGGCGTGATCAAGGAGTACCTCTCAGTGCTCAGGTAGCGCTCAGCACTCAAGACCCTCCTCATCGCCTAGCTCGGCTACGCCGAGGTCCTCACCGCGCCAGGGATAAAGTCGGCGCAGGGAGTAATATGTTGGTGGGCCAGCTGACCTGCTTGGCAGAGCTCCACTCCCACAGCAGGGCCAGCGACGGCAAGCCTACGCCTGAGGAGATAGTGGTGACCGCCGCCAGGCTGGGCCTCAGAGCCATAGCCGTCTCTGACCACAACACCTTCAGGGGCTCCGCCCTGGCCCTCAGGGCGGCCAGGGACCTGGAGCTTGACATATACCCGATACCGGCCAACGAGGTAAGGACCTCGAGGGGCGACGTGCTGGTCCTCTGCCCCTCGCTGCCCGACGAGGACCCGCAGGGGGGCATAGAGCCGCGCGAGCTGAGGAAGTGGTCTGACGAGAGGGGGTGCATAATGATAGCCGCCCACCCCTTCCACCTGGGCAGGAAGTCAGTTGGCCTCTACATGCTGAGGGACCACGAGGTCTTCGACGCTGTTGAGGTCTGGAACCCGAGGGGCATACCGCTGCTCAACTACCCGGCGGAGAGGTTCGCAAGGTCGAAGGGCATGCCCATGACGAGCGGGAGTGACGCCCACGTCCTCTCCGAGCTGGGCGAGGCGCCTACTGTAATCAACGCGGCCACGTGCCGCCCTGAGGACGTGATAGAGGCGATAAGGAGGGGCCGCTGCTCCCCGACCAGGGGCCTCATGAGGCTGAGCGCCCTGAGGGAGGCCATAGCCTGGAGCGTTGAGAGGAGGCTCAGGCCCTCAGGGCCGTGGCTGGCCGCGCCCCTTGGCGACCTGAAGAGGGGGCTGTAGCTAGCTCAGTAGGCCTCCTTCCTTATGTACTTCCTCTCCAGGTAGTCCACGAGGTCCTCGGCGGAGTACTCGCGGCCGAAGGCCCTCCTCAGGAGATCCTTGGGGGCGAAGGCGCTGCCCCACCTGTGGACCCTGTCCCTGAGGTAGTCCTTGATTGCGCTGAAGTTCCTGGCCTCCACGAGCTCGCTCAGCCTCAGGCCCTGGGAGTTCATGTCCTTCAGCATCATCGAGGCCACTATGTTGCCAAGGGTGTAGGTTGGGAAGTAGCCAAGGGTGCCGTGGGCCCAGTGCACGTCCTGCAGCACGCCCTCCGCGTCGCTCCTGGGCCTAACCCCGAGGAGGGACTCCGTCCTCTCGTTCCACATCTCAGGCAGCTCCTGCACCTTGACCTCCCTGTTCAGCATCTGGACCTCCAGCTCGTACCTCAGGAGTATGTGGAAGTTGTACGTCACCTCGTCGGCCTCCGTCCTTATCAGGCTGGGCCTTACGTGGGCGAAGTACCTGTAGAGGTCCTCGTCGCTGTAGGCCTTGGTGAAGCCGAGCTCCCCGTCCAGTACTGGCCTTATCACCTTTACGAAGGAGAGCGTCCTGCCAACAACGTTCTCCCAGAACCTGCTCTGGCCCTCGTGGACCCCAAGCGAGGCGCCCGTGCCGATCGGAGTCATGTCGAGCTCCGGGTCAACCTGGAGCTCGTAGGTCGCGTGGCCGAACTCGTGGACGACGCTGAAGAGGCTCCTCTTGAAGTCGAAGCCCTCGTACCTAGTAGTTATCCTTACGTCGTTAACCCCCATGTTTATGGTGAACGGGTGGGGGGAGACGTCCAGCCTTGCCCTGTCGGTCGGGTAGCCTAGGAGGGAGAGGACTGCCTCGTTGACCCTCCTCATGGCCGCCTCCTCGTACTTAGTCTCCTCAAGGGGGCTCGGCGAGGAGAAGTAGCCCTCTGAGGTGACCCTGTCGAGAACCCTCTTCATGGCCGGCTCGAGGACTGAGAAGACGCTCCTGACGTCCCTTGTCCTCAGCCCCTCCTCGTGCAGGTCTAGGAGCGCGTCGTAGGGGTTCTCCTCGTAGCCCAGCTTCTCCGCCATCTGCCTGTTGAGTTCAACTATCTTTTCAAGGTAAGGCCTGAACATCTGGAAGTCAGACTTCGCCTTGGCCTCCCTCCAGGCTATGAAGGCCTCCTGGGACGTCTTAGTTAGCTCGTAGTTGAGGCTCGGCGGTATCTTCTTGAGGATGGTTATCTCACGGTTCAGGACCCTCACAACCCCCCTCTCGTACTCGTTCAGGCCCTCCTGCTTTGAGGCCCTCTCGACGAGGGAGACGAACTGGTCGCCTGTGATCAGCTCCTGGTAGAGGGTCCTGAGCTCAGCCATGGCCGTGGCCCTCTCCACTACGCCCTGGGAGGGCATGTAGGTCTCCTCGTCCCAGCCCATGAGGCTCATGGCGTGCGCCAGGGACCAGATCCTCCTGTACCTCTCGAGGAGCTCCTTAATTACAGGGTTCTTGAACTTGGCCACGGAGGCCACCTGCCAGGAGGAGGGCCCTGTGAAATAAAACCGCTCGCCCAGCGGGGGATCAGGTTAACCGTTTTACGTGGCCTGGAGGGGGTCTGGCGGGGGAGGCGGTGTTCGAGGCCGAGTTCCCTCAGCTCAGGTCCATGACGTACCTTGACTGGGCAGCCGTTGGGGTGCCGCCCCTCAGGTCAATAGGGGCCGTAAGGGCTTACCTTGACGTGCTCGAGAGGGACCCCGTCTCCGCCGCCTCGGGGGCCGCACAGGCGGCGGCCAAGCAGGAGGCGAGGGCAGCCCTGGCGCCAATACTGGGCTGCAGCCCGGACAGGATTGTTTTCACGGGGACCAGCACGACCTCAGCTGTTCAGGTGGCGGTTGACGCAGTCTCCCCCTCCAAGGGGGACAACGTGGTCATAGCTGACATGGACTTCCCGCTCTTCTACGTCGAGGCCAAGAGGCTGAGCTCGAGGGGGGTCGAGGTCAGGGTGGCCCAGAACGCTGACGGGGACTACGAGATTGACCAGTTCTACGAGCTGATAGACAGGAGGACCAGGGCGGTCATGGTGAGCTCAGTGATGTGGGTCAACGGGCTGAGGCTCGACGTGGCTGAGCTGGCGAAGGTGGCACACGAGGCCGGGGCCTACATAATAGTTGACGCTATACAGCAGGCCGGGGCCCTGAGGGTCGAGGCGGACAGGCTGGGCCTGGACTTCGTGGCCGTCGGCTCCCAGAAGTGGCTCATGGCGCCCTACGGCGTTGGGGCCCTGTGCGTGGGCAGGAGGGCGGTGGAGGAGCTCAGCCCCCCGAGGCCCGGCTACCTGAGCCTAGCCGTTAAGGACTGGGACGCCTTCTGGGCGGACCCCTCAAAGACCCCTGCAGGGTGGACTCAGGTCGAGGAGGGGGCGTTAAAGTTCGAGTACGGCGGAACCTTCCCTCCCCTTTCCCTGAAGGGGCTGGCGGCCAGCGCCTCGCTGATAAACGAGGTTGGGGTTGAGAGGGCCGAGGAGATAGTTCTGAGGCTGAGGAAGGCGCTGGTCGAGGAGCTGGAGGACCTACGCCTTGAGGTCCTCTCGCCGCCGGAGGCCAGGAAGGCGAGCGGCATAGTCCTCTTCAGGGTACCCAGGGGCCTGAGGGAGAACTACATGGCGGCTATGAGGCTGAGGTCAAGGGGGGTCATGGTCTCGGCTAGGGGGGCTGCTGGCGTCTGGGGGGTAAGGGCCTCTGTCCACTTCCCTAACAAGGAGGAGGACGTTGAGGCGCTAAGGGAGGCGCTAAGGGAGCTGGGGGCCTAGGCAGGCCTTGTGTTACATAAGTAGTAGTCATGTAAAGGCCCTCTTATGGGCTTCAAGCTTTAGATGAGCTATAACGAAGACCTGAGAGGCATATTGAGGCTGGGCTACGCCATATTGTTTGTAGCGGCTTGGCTCGGCATTATTGCTGCACAGATCTTCAAAACGTTCCTTTAGGCTGCCTTGGCTTAGAGTTCTCACAGTGATAGATGTTGACGCATAGCTTTGGTTCAAGCGTGATGTGAAGCTTGCACTCAAACCCCAGCTCTTTAAGTAAGGCAAGTAACTTCTTGTTGCTGACGCCAGTAATGTGGGGATGTGTCTCAAGTATTATGTGCTCGAAAGCTCTAAGCCTCTCCCTCTCGGGGCCAAGTATTACTTGCGCCTCGCAGCCCTCGCAGTCCATCTTGAGCAGGTATGGGTCATCAACCATGTTGAGGAGGTCGCCTAAAGTGACACTTGGCACCCTGCAGGGGCCGCTGCCCTTAAGCGTAGAGAAAGCACTAGACGAGAACACGTCATAGTTGCATGGAACGTTCACAGGCCCGCTGCTGAGGGCTGCGTTTATCACCCTTACCTTGTCGGTAGCGCCGCTCAGCCTCACGTTCTCCTCAGCACACCTGGCCACGTTGGGCAGGGGCTCCACGGCAATAACCTTCCTCGCCCCGTTGAGGATAAAGTAGAGGGCCGTGTCACCCGTGTTAGC
Source organism: uncultured Acidilobus sp. JCHS (assembly GCA_000495735.1). NCBI lineage: Archaea > Thermoproteati > Thermoproteota > Thermoprotei > Acidilobales > Acidilobaceae > Acidilobus > uncultured Acidilobus sp. JCHS. The sequence goes on from AYMD01000012.1 coordinate 34,574, forward strand.
CCCTACGTCAACTACTTCCCTGCCCCTGAGGCCGAAGAGCACCTCAGGGACCTCATATTCGCCCTCTGCGAAGGTCTCGATAAGGGAGCTAAAGTTTGCACAACTAGGGGGTTGAAGGCCACAGAGATGCCGTTAACCTCTAGGCCTACTCTTTCCGGGCTCACGTCGATCGAGACCTTGTTGCCTGAGGCCTGAAGCCTGCACGCGTAGGAGGCCAGAGAGAGGGCTGTCACCAGCCAAAGGAGGTCCTCCTGAGGCTTAGGGAAGCGACCGGCGGTCCTAGCTAACTCATCAGGTAGCTTTGGCCAGCACTTGGAGGCATACTTGATGGCATAATACGTAGATCTTGCTAAGGCCTCAAAGGTTGTCCTTCGTAACCTTACATCACCTATATACTTTAGCCTGACGCTCAGCTCCTCCCTTTTAATTAAGTAATTAAAAAGGGCTGTCAGCCAGCCCCTCTCTATAACTCTTCTCAAGGACAGCGCCATTAAGGCCTTCTCCTTAGCCTTAGTTAGGCTCGGCAACCCAGCTCAACATAGATAAAGCCAACTTAAATAAAAACAATTATGTCTGCGGGCCCTTTCTGCAGGCCCTTAAGCTGATGCATATAACGCACTCTAAGCAATGCTCGTTTACCTTGAGGCCGCTTAAGCGTTGATAAGCCTGGTGCTAGTAGTTAAGGTCTTTTACTTAAGCGCAGCAAAGAAGTCCAATACGCGTCGCCTTACTTTCGCTCCCCAGGGTCAGGCGTTGGGAAGCCCAAGAGGGACCAGGTCCTTGCCACTAACCCCTTCAGGCTCACTGGCGTCACCTCCATCAGGGTCACGTAGTCGTCAGCCCTAAGGACCCTGAGAGCCCTCACAGAGACCACCAGGGCCACGCCGCCAATTACTATATAGAGGGGCAGGAGGACTAAGCTGAAGCCCGTGGCCACTTCAACAACAAGCGTGACCACAAGAGTTGTGATAGCCGCCGAGACGGTTTTAGTGTACTCCTTAAGGTCAATCTTCAGGAGACCCAGCGACTTGGCCTTTGGGGCGGCCACGCCAAGGAAGCCAACAAGCCTCGCCAGGACGTACGCGACAGCGGCACCTGTAGCAAGCCATTGCGCAATTAACGGCGGGCTCAGCGCAGCTATGACGGCCGCAGACGCTATGGCCTGGGCGCCAAGCGCCTTCGTGGCCTTCCTGGCCTGGAGGGCCTGGGTTATAGGCAGGTCGTAGTTCATGGCCGCGTAGCCCACCGTGAGGACGGCGAAGGCCTCCCAGTCGTGGACGAAGGCTGGGCCGAGGAGGAGCTGTATCAGGGGCCTGCCGAGGGCAGCCACGAGGAAGAAGGGGGGCACCGTGAGCACCGTGACATACCTTATAGCTGCCGCGACCGTCTCCCCGCTCAGCGTGCCGCCTTCCTCGAACTTGACGAAGAAGGGGTAAATAGCGCCTGACAGGGAGTTGTAAATAATGTTCTGAGGCATGACGGAGACCAACATTATAACTGTGTAGGAGCCCATCTCAGCTAGGCCTATGTACCTCAGAACAAAGAGCTTGTCAATATTCTGAAACAGTGTCGTCATGAAGTAGCCTATGGATATAGGGGCAGCAATAGAGAGGGCCGGAATCAGGGGGGCCTTGCTCCTGCTACCTACTACAAAGTCCAAAGACCAATACGTTCCTAAGGCTGCTGAGGTAGCATCGCCAGCTACCCAGCCTGCTATCAGGCCTGCGGGGCCAAAGCCTGCAAAGAGGAGGGCAAGGCCTACGCCGTATCTAACGAAGGCCCAGACGACCTGTGTAAGGCCCCACTTGCCGAACCTTGTGGAGGCCTGAAAGGCCACGTAGTAGACATAGTTGTAGTAAGCATATACTACTAGGTCAAGGGCCGTGAGCCTTAGCAGCCAGGCGTAGCGGGTCGTGCCATAATATAGCTCTGAGAAAGGTGATGCAAGGGCCCAGATGGCTACGGCTATGGCGACGCTAGAGGCGAGCACCATCGCAAGGCCCCTAATATACAGCCCCCTGGCCTCCTCAAGCCTCCCCGTCTGGTAGTAGCCTATGACGTACCTGCCTATGCCAAATATGGGCCATACAAGGAGCGGCAGGAGCAGCGCGAAGAGGGTGCCAGCGGCTGCGTAGGCCCCAAGGCCATTGAGGCTCAGGACCCTCGCTATGATCAGGTAGAAGGCAGCCTGCAGGGCCAGGGCTACCGCGTAGCCGCTGAACAGCTTCGTGGCGCCGGCGAAGACCCTGGCCCTGTATGACGTATGGCTACTCCCAGGCGATAGGCTATAGCGAGGATAAAAAGACTTGAGGATTAGACCAGGTCGAAGGCTTTACTTTGTTTTAGGTGCTGCTACCTCTTAGTTTACGGTTAGGACTGCAAGACTTCTAGCTTTTAGCTTTAGATCCTGCCAGCTCCTTAATTACCTCGCTAAGCCTTGCCTTAAAGTTCTCATAGCTAAAGCCCTTTGCCACCTCCCTAGCCCTCGCTGACAAGACCTTAAGCCTCTCAGGGTCGTTAAGTAACGACTTGATTGTCGAGGCCGCCTCCTCAACGCTCGTGTACCCAAGGCCCTGATCAATTCTTGAAACTATGTCAGTCCACCCTCCCCCGTCCCTGTAGACCACTGGAATCAGGCCAGCAGCTGCCGCCTCGGCAATGGCGAATCCAAAGTGCTCGGCGAAGGGGGGATGAAGGTAGACGGAGGCCTGGGACATCAGCTCAAGTATCCTCTTCCTGGGCACATCAGTCTCAAGGTGAAAGTTGCTCAGGCCTCTAGAGGCCTCCTCTATGGCTCTAAGAGCAGGCCCTGAGGAAGGGCCTGTCGCCCCCACCAAGTAAAACTCGGCCTCAGGCACTAGCCTAGCAATCTTCGGGATCTCCGTGACCTTCTTACCTAAATCTATTCTGCTTATGGTCAGCACGATTTTGCCCCTCTCATAGCTTAGCATAGGCAGCTCCTCTACGTTAACCGGGGGGTGAACAACGTAGACCCTATCGTTACCGTACGTTCTCTTAATGTACTCTGCTGTCCAGGAGCTGTTGGTCATCACGGGCCTAGCCCTATCTGCAAGGGCCCCCGCGACCCTGACCACCAACGCGTTGTAGACCCTCTCATATAGCCGTAGCCTGTACTGGTTTTTATCATAGAAGTTCAGGAGGTCCACTAATGGAAAGTGCACGTAGGATGCGTCAGCCCATCCAACTGGCACGTTGCTCTGAGTCTCAATAACCAGGTCGTAGCGGGACCTGAGCCTTCCGACGGCCTCCTTTAAGTGCGATGCCGCTAGGAGCGACCTGAGGGTCATAGCGTTACGGAGGAGCTTACTTATCGGCGGCTCCCCAAGGACCCTCGGCCTTGGTATGTTACCCATGCCACTGGTCAATATCTGCCAGGCCCTCTCGTCTACATAGGCCGCGTACAGGTCGACGTCATGGCCCAGGTCTTCTAAAGCCCTATACGCTTCAATTGCTAGCCTCTCGGCCCCTCCGGCTACGAACAGCAGTGTATGAACTAACGCTATCCTCACGCATTTCTCCAGAGGTGGAGAGCCCTCAAACCATTAAAACCTTAAAGTGCTGACTATTGACTTTAAGTTCTTAATGTTTAGGAACCTTTATCTACACCTCAGGCCAGGCTGCAGTCCTCCTTACCTTTATTCAGCCTCCGAAGCCTAAGCTCCTAAAGTATTGACAAGCTCTTTGTCACTAAGCCTGTTAAGCAGGACCTTTCATGAGCTAAGTCATCACTGTTAGGGTGGCGGGCATGAACTTATGTCAGGCTGCGTGTAAATTACTCTCGCGTAGGCATGCTCTATGACCTCAGGCCCGTAGGGCCTCAGCCTCCGTAGGAACTCCTCAAATATGCTGCGCCAGTCCCTCACGAAGTATATGTCCTGGATTATGTACTTGCCCTCAGGGCTTACGTCCTCTATTTTGCCCATGTTCCTCAGCTCCTGCAGGTAAACGAGCTCCATGTTCGAGAAGCCCCTTGAGATCCTGTCCCCGATCAGGCTCGAGAGGGGGCCTAAGAGGAAGAGGCCGCCTATCATCAGGGGGTCGCCTCCCCTTACCACTTGCGCTACCTCTGAGGGAAACAGGGCCAGCGCCCTCAGCCTGTGGACCTCGTTCTTGAGCTGCCTAAAGATGAAGTGAAGGAAGCCCTTCGTGTAGCGGCGCTCGCCTCGGTACCCCCTCACCGCGTAAAGCCTCGGCGCGTTGCAAGCGACCCTGATTGGGTAGTAGAGGGACCTGCAGAAAGTGAAGGCCCGAGCCCAGAAGTGGAAGTCCTCACCGAAGTTGAGGTCTGGGAAGCCGCCCGTGAGGCTATAGCACCTCCTGGAGACCATGTGGACGCCCGTGTGGGCCAGTGAGAATCCGACCCCCTTCTTAATGGTCGTCGACAGGAAGTTGTAGAGAGGCTCCTCATTAGCATAGGCGTCAGCGTCGTAGAAAAGGAGGTAGTCGCCCCTGCTCATTGAGGCGGCCACGTGCCTGCCGAGGCCCCTCGTGCACTTCATAACCTTTACCCTGGCGCCGAACTCGTTAAGAACCTCTACCGTGCTGTCGCTTGACTCGTTGTCTGTGGCAACGATCTCATAGTCGACCCTAAGCTCATTAAGGACTGACGTTAAGCCCTCTAAGGCCTTCCTTATAGTCTTCTCAGCGTTGTATGTCGTCATGATGACTGATATCACTGCTGCGGTCCCACCTACATCATTGGTTAGGAAAACGCCTAGCCGGTATTTATAATGTCTGTCTGTTAGCACTGTGAGCTCTAAGCCATGGTAGAATCTTGGCTTAACTCCAGGAATTTAGAAGGTTTACATTGGATGCGGTCTTTCCATAAGTCACCGCCTAGGCCGCTCACGCAACTTTAACTGAAAACGGACTGGGGCTTACGCCTTACTGGCAGAGGCCAAAAACTCTAGAGTAGCCTAACCTCAGGTCATGGCTACAGGTTAGAGCTTTACACGGACTATAGTGAAAGCTACTTACGGCCTAGTAGGCCATTTATTCAATTTCGAAACGAAATTTAACGCTGCTCGTGGTTCGGCCTCAGTCGGCCTCAGGGCTGACCGCGGCTGACAGGCTCAGAGCTCGGTGCGCACGAGGGCCTCTACCAGAAGATCTTCGTCGAAGCCCTCCTTTTCCTTCAACACATTGGCGATCTCTATGAAAAAGCCTCCGCGCCTTGGGGATCACGTAGGCCATGAGGTAGTCCCTTGCCTCCTTGGGCAGAGCTGGCGAGCCCTTCTCATAGACCTTGGCCAGCTGCCAAAGTTCCAGGATGAGCTTCAGGGACTTGAGCAGCAGGGGCCTGTAGGCGTTAGAGCACTTACTAAGCTCCTCAAGGTACTGTCGCTCCTTTTCCTTGAGCAGCCCCTCGCAGCCACTTGCCCTCACCCCTCTCGGACCTCTGCGCCTCGTAGAGCTCGGTTGCCACGACTTCAAGGTCCCTTGAGACCCTCTCTAAGGTAACGGCAGGGGGTTATGGGCTACGCACTAAAAAGGGCTGGGACGCAGGCCTAGACTTCCTGGAGACGTACCAGAGGGCGCTCGCACACTCATGAAGACCATGGTGCCCCCTGAGGGGCTGAGGGAGGGGAGGCGGCTACTTCAGGCCGCCTGCGCCAGGCTCTCAGCCCTCAGGAGCCCAAAGCGGGCAGTCAAGACGTACTGTAGGAGGACGTATGAGTTCAACACCCACAGCCTCAGGTACGCCTTCATCACGCACCTGCTGAGGCTCAGCCACTCGCCCTCAATCGTTGCCAAGATTATGGGCCACAGCTCCCTTGACCACATCCTTCGCTACACTGAGGTGGAGGTAGCTGAGGAGGTCCTCGCTGGCCTCAGGAGGACCTGAAGCGGTAGAGCACTTAACCACTTTTCTCCAAAAGCTTCTGGGGAAAGGTGATCAGGCTCAAGCGCCTTAACGTGAGGCCTGGGCCCTCTTGAACTCCCTCACCGCCTCCAGGAGCTCCCTTATCTGCCTCTTAACCTCCTCAGGCGTCAGCCACACGAGCACTGAGGCGGCCCTGTATGCCTCCCCCTCGCCCTGCCTGGCCTCCGTGGCCTGGGGCTGCGAGGTCATGGGAGGCGCCTCGAGGGGCTGGGACTTAGCGACCGTCTCGTTAACGGCCTCCTTGGCCGCCTCCTTATGGGCCGCCTCCCCTGCGGCGTACTCAATCAGCTCCCTAGCGAGCTCCTTGAGCTCCTCACTGAAGCGGGAGAACACTGCGGCGAGCTCCCTAGCCTCCCCTGCCGTCAGCCTGCCGCCCCTGATCCTGTCCCTCACGGACCTCACGAGCGCCTCCATGTAGTCCCTCTCCCTCCCCTCCTCCATGAGGCCCTTGAGCGTGAGGCCCAGGTCGCTGTGTAGCTTGCTGACCTCTATGTACTCGGCAGGCCCCAGGTAGCACTTCCTGACCTTCTTGTGTACCCTGCCGTCAGGCCTCCTCTCGTAGCCCTCGTAGTGGACGGCAAGGTAGTAGACCTGGCTGCCGCGCCTCTGTCTCTCCACGTAGCTTATGGGCTGCCCGCACCTCGGGCAAACCATGACCCTGGGCTGGCCCTCCAAGCCCCTCACGCGCCCTGGGGGGCTGCCAGGGGTTAAGCACCTTTCCCCAGAACCTTCTGGGGAAAAGAGGTCAAGCACTTTTCCCAAAACCTTCTGGAGAAAAGTGGTTAGGGACCGTACTGCCTGAGGAGAAGCTGCTGACGCTAGCCCCTAGGCCCTCGATGAACTTTCAGGTTTTGTGTTTTTATCCCATAATTCTTTTCCTATTTTTCTATGTGTCCCTTAGGACCTGTGCGTGTGTGTCCTAATATTTAATTAGATATACGGACCTATGCTTGTGTGTCTCAAGGGCCAAATGGGCGCATTGGAGGCGCGTTCCCCAGGTTTGTCCCAGGGACAACGGCGCGCCCTGAGCACCTGGCCCAGGTTGGGCGCCTCCCCAAGATGCGTCCCAGGGACGCAGGCGTCAGGCCCCTGTACGCTGGGTGAGGCTGCAAGCTGGGCCACACTATGACGTAGGGCCCAGCCGCGCTCGGCCTGGCCAGGCACAGGGGACAGCCTCCCGTAAGTGCCAGCCCTCAGCGTTTTCCACACAAGGTTACGTGGAAAAGGGCAGCAGTGGGAGGAGGCCTCATGACCGCTCAGGACCATACCCTGGCCCGGTCTCCAGGCCACCGCTTGCCCCTCAGGCCGTAAGGGCCTGGCAGTCCTTGTGACCTGCCCTTCCTGTAAGGCTATGTAGCTACCAAGAGCGCCTGCGGACACTTGACTAGACGCTTAGGCCTCTCGAGACACCGTCATCGGCGTCTGCAGGGCGCTCAGCGGCACTGGCTCAATCGGAGTAGATGTTACAGCGGACACCAACATGTCCGCTGGACTGCCTAGGCCTGCTCCTCCTGTCCCACGTGCTCCTCTGGCCTCTCCGCTAACCTGAGAGCTCATCATGACCCTGCTAGGCCGACAACATGAGTCAAGGTTGCAAGACGTGGGGCTCTGAAGGGCCTACAGACATTACTGTTTTTATTTAAGCTAACTACATCTATGTTGAGCTGGGTTGCCGAGCCTAACTAAGGCTAAGGATGAGGTCTTAATTGCGCTGTCCATGAGGAAGCTCGTAGAGAGGGGCTGGCTGACAGCGCTTCTAGGCTACTTAGCTAAAAGGGATGAGCTGAGCGTCAGGCTGAAGTATATAGGTGATGTAAGGTTACGAAGGACGACCTTTGGGGCCTTAGCAATAACTACATACTATGCCTCCAAGTGCTGGCCAAAGCTACCTGAGGACCTTGCTAAGACCGGCCGCCTCCTTAAGCCTCAGGAGGCCCCCCTTTGGCTGGTGACAGCCCTCTCTTTGACCTCCTACGCGTGCAGGCTTCAGGCCTCAGGCAACAGGGTCTCGATCGAAGTGAGCCCAGAGAGGGTAGGCCTAGAGGTCAACGGCGTCTCCGCTGTCTTCAATACCCACTGCGCGAATGCCTATGATATAGCCGAAGTCTTTGCAGTGGGCCTCTACGATGTCCCTGAGGCGCTCTCCGGCCTCAAGGACAGGGACGTTATCGACGTTGGAGCTAATGTGGGTGACACGGCCCTCTACTTTATCCTCAACGGGGCAAGGAAGGTGATAGCCGTTGAGCCCCTGCCTAAAGTGGCCAGATGCGCAGAGGAGAACGTGAGGCTGAGCAGCGCCACCGACAAGGTGAAGGTGATAAATGCAGCCCTTAGCGATGAGCCGGTGAGCGTACCGTGCGACTATGACGTGCTATTATCTCGTTATTTCTCTACGCTTAAGGGCAGCGGCCCATGTAAGGTGCCTGGCGTCACCTTAGGCGACCTCCTCAACATGGTTGATGATCCATACCTGCTCAAGATGGACTGCGAGGGCTGCGAGGCGCAGGTGATACTTGGCCCCGAGAGGGAGAGGCTGAGGGCCTTTGAGCACATAATATTTGAGACGCACCCTTACATTACTGGCGTCAGCGACGAGGAGCTACTCACATCTCTGAAGGAGCTGGGTTTTGAGTGCGGGCCACCCCTAGTATATGATTCAAGGCTGCACGCCGGCACTTATCACTGTAAGAGAACACCGCGTCTAAGGTAACTTAACGACGTTTAGAAGAAGACGTAGTCACGGACCCTAAGCCTTGGTAAAGCCTTTCAGCTCTAAAAGGAAAGCCGAAGGCCATACACTTGGCTCACTATCTGGCTCGGACAGGGACCTTTAAGCCTTTCTGCAAATTTGCAGAAAGAAATGCCTAGCCGACCCTGCTGGGCCGACAGCATGGGCCAGGGTTGCAAGAAGCGGGGCATAGGAGGGCCTGCAGGCTTAGATGGCAGCTGTTAGTGCCCTTCAGGGTCGCAGGTCATGAGGCCAGGGCCCTTTCAGGGCTCGACGAGCTCTTGGAACCCTGACGATTAAGTGCAATAATAGGTTAAATCTCTCAGGCCGCAAGTGAGATGGGGCCACAGCCGGTCATGAAGATTAAGGAAAAGCAGCTGAGGCTTATAGGGGCCGCGCTGTTCGCCCAGTTCTACGTTGTCTGGGCCCTCGGCTTCACCAACTATGTGCCACAGCTCTACAACCTCGATGTACTGCGGGCGTCAGCGATACTGTTAGTGATAGGCCTGCTCATGATGCTCAGCGGCTACATAAAGGACGTGGCAAGGCAAGTAGTTGCGGACAAGTACTTCAAGGCCCTCATGATAATTTACGCTGCAGCTGTGTACTACATAACTTACAGAGCCATGACGACTTACTACCAGCTGAACATCTGGTCAAGCCTTGACACTGCGACCTTCATGCAGTCCTTTGCCTCCGCGACGCTGTATCATGAGCTCTTCTATAGCTTTGCCGTGTCGCCGTTCTTCTACAGCCACGCTTCGCCTATACTCTTCCTGCTGTACCCCCTTTACCTCATATACCCAGGGATACCTGCACTTATGACGATACAGGCGGCGCTGGCGACATTGCCAACTATACCCCTGTACAAGCTTGGGCTGAGGCTCTTTGGCGACAGGAGGTACGCCCTGCTCACGGCGTTGACCTACCTCCTGTTCCCGTGGATCACAACATACCTGGGTGGGGCCTTCGAGGTGGTGATACTCACGGCGCCCTTCTTCGCGCTAGCCCTCTACAACCTCTACATGGGGAACAGGCTCGGCTACTGGCTTTCCCTGACCCTTATGATGACGACCATAGAGTTCTCGCCTATACTGGGGTTCTTCATAGGGCTTTACATATTGGTCACAAAGCTTGACTGGCTTAAGGCCAAGGGGAGGGTCGCCCTGGGCCTTAAGACCCTTGCCTACTCGCTCGCCTGGCTCTTCGGGGACTTCCTGATGGTCTACTACTTCAGCCACGGAACCATAAACATCTTCGGGAACGTCTGGGGCTCGTCGCTCGCGGGCCCGCTGATATCGATAACTGACTCCATAGGCAACGCCATCTTCCACTCACTACTCACACAA
>AYMD01000013.1:0-6385 GCA_000495735.1 uncultured Acidilobus sp. JCHS
GTCGAGGAGATGAGAGGGCCGTGGAGGAGGCAGAGAAAGAGGTCAGGAAGGCCGGGGCGGCCGAGGAGGAAGAGTAGGGGCTTAACCACGCATAGGTTTGAGGCTTGAAAGGTCAGGGCTGAACAGCTGGTTAAGGTCAGTCTGAGCAGCCCCTCGCCCTTTGACCTCTTCTAAGGCCTTGATGGCCTTTCACGTAGGCCGCAAGGTGGCGTCCCTATTGGCAGCCTCGCCTTGGAGCCCTCTTTCGAGGATCTCTTATAGCCCTCTGAGCAGGCCAGCCAGCCTTTGTCTCCTTGAGGCGGTCCTGAGGGTCGCCTCGGTGACCCCAGCTCATCCACAGTATCTCGTTGAGAAGCGTGCTGCCCTTCTCCCTGGCCAGGGCTACCGCTTATGCTAAAGCCCGCAGGCCTTAGCCCTCACGCTTGACGCTCAGTATCCTTTCTAGGACCTTCTCCACGTCTTTTATCACAGTTGGCGGCACCTCTTTTCCATCCCACAGTATGTACCTCTTAGCTATGAAGTCCGCTATCCCCATTAAGATAAATGAGAGGGCCTCTGGGTCATAGGTCGCTATTTCGCCCCTCTCCATGGCCTCCTTTAGCCTCTGGGAGTACCTCTCCGCTAGCTTCTTGTAGTGCCATGCGTATAGCTGTAGGTTGTTCGCCTCAGCCTCGATGAGCACCTTGTACAGCTTCTTGTTCTTCTGCATCCACTCAAAGAAGGCCTCAAAACCCCTCTTCTCAATGGAGACCCTGTCCTTCAGCCCCTTGGTGCTCTCGGTCAAATAATGTCGTAAGTCCCTGTTTATTTTCCTCACTAACTCGACTAAGAGGTCGTCCTTGTTGTTGAAATAGAAGTAAAAGGAGCCGTAGGAGACGCCCGCGTTCCTAGTTATATCACTGATGGAGGTGTTGTTGAACCCCTTCTCATAAATTAAGTCAATAGCTGCCTCAACGATCTTGTCCAGCTTGGCCTTACCCCTTTCGGTTTTAGGCGTGTACTTCACCTTTCTAACACCCTTTTGGCTTCTCTCTAGACCATCATACGCCCATCCTAATTAGGCTTCTAGCCTTCCCCTGACACACGCTGTATAGCGTACGCCCCCCACGTCCACCCGGTGCCCGCCGAGACAAGAACTATAAGGTCGCCCTCCCTTATCCTCCCCTCCCTCTCGGCCAGCCAGAGGGACAGGAATGGGTCTATTGACTGCATGTGCCCAAAGTCCTCAAGGTATATGGACTTGTCCTCGCTTAGCCCCAGCGCGGCAAGGACCTTCTTATGGAACGAGCGCTTCACGTGCAGCATAGCTAAGTACGCTATGTCCCTAGTGGAGAAGCCGCTCCTCTCAACTGCCTCTGTAATCACCCTCACCATGTTACGCAGGGAAATAGACTCGAACTCCTTGTTGAACTCCTCGCTCCTCTCGACATGCAGAAGGTAGCTCCCTGAGGGGCTCTCGTAGAACCTCTCCCCAAGCATCTGGTAGACAACGTCAGAGTACTTGCCGTCAGTTACTATGGAGCCGTTGAGCAACTTATACTTGCCCCCCTCGTTGCTCAAGAGGACCGCCGCTGCCCCGTCGGAGAAGTCATACATGAACCTGGAGGACTCGTCCTTGTAGTTCACTATTAGGCTCTGCTTGGTCGCCATAACCATTAGGGCGTTTTCCGTGCCCTCAGCCGCTGCAAGCCTTGGTTTTATCAGATCTAGGGCCACTATGCTGCTCACGCACTGCATCGATATGTCAGCTCCATACGCGTCGTGAAGGTCAAAGCCCTGCTGGGCCAGCGCTGACATAACTGACGGCGCGACGTTCCATATGTATTTATCCTTGAAGTCAGAGGCCGCGTAGAGGACTAGGTTAACCTTAGTCCCCCTGTGCCTCCGCATTAGGTTGCTGGTTGCAAGCTTGGCCATCTCAGACACTGACAGCTTTCTCTCTACGGGCTTCCTCGCTATGCCAAGCTTATCTTTGACCACCCAGTCTGGGAGCCCGGTCAGTGAGGCCAGCTCCCTGTAATCCATGAAGGTCTCAGTATGTATAACTCGTAGTCAACTATGAACGCGTCACGCATCACTGTCACCGTGGGCCCTGGCCTGCCTCGTCCAGGTACTCCCTGAAGCCGTCCCTTAGGTAGGCCTCCCTTAGCTCCTTCTTGGAGATCTTCCCTACAGGGGTCTTCGGTATCTCCCTCACAAATATCACGCGCTTCGGGACCTTATAGGAGGCGAGCACCCGCTTAAGGTCGTTCTTAACTTCATCCTCTGTCACCTCCTTCTTCCTCCTCACCACGACGGCCACTACCATTTCGCCCCAGCGCTCGTCTGGGACCCCGAACACCGCTGCGTCCTCCACGTAGGGGAGCTGCCTCAGGGCCTCCTCGACCTCTGTTGAGTAAACGTTCTCCCCTCCCGTCTTTATCATGTCCTTCTTCCTGTCAAGGAAGTAGAAGTCGCCGTCCTCATCTACTGTGAATAGGTCGCCCGTCCTCAGGTACCCGTCGTCGGTGAAGGGTTTCTCCTCAGGCCTGTTCCAATAGCCCTGGAAGACGTGTGGTCCCCTTATCAGCAGCTCCCCGTCATCTGACAGCTTCATCTTCACGAACATTAAGGGCTTTCCTACGGACTTCGGCTTCTTCACGTACCTCTCAGGCGATATGTAAAAGTTGTTCGGGCCCGCCTCGGTCAGCCCGTAGCCCTGGAACATCCTGTAGCCTTTCCTGAAGAACCTCTCGGCTACGGAGGGTGGCAGGGGGCCTCCGCCGCTTATGAAGGTTACATTTGAGAGGTCCACCTTGTCAAAGAGCGGCGACCTGGAGATGGCTTCAAGCATCGTTGGGACGCCCATATAGATCGTGCACCCTTTATCGTGAAGCGTCCTTATGGTCCAGTCTGGGTCGAACTTGTCGACCTCTGGCAGGACGGCTCTGCCGCCAACGAGAAGCAGCGGGAGGAGCAGCACGTTCCACCCCCCTGTGTGATATAGGGGCAGGGAGACCACGGTGCAGTCCCTGCTCGTTAGGCCCCACGAAAGTATGGTGATGATGGAGTTCCATATGATGGCCGACTCGGGTATTATGGCGCCCTTCGGCAGGCCGGTGGTGCCTCCCGTGTATAGAATCATAGCTGGCTCCTTAGTCTCGTCCAGACTTAGCCTCTCCTCATAGGTGAAGCTGTAGTCCCTAGCGTCCGGCCTGACGATATCCTCGCTCTTCACGCCTGAAGCTAGGTAGTCATCTATCACCAGGACTGGGCTCACGTCCTTCACAACAAAGTCTAGGAAGCTACGTCCTAGGCGCGGGTTAATTGGGACAAGGACAGCGCCCACCTTCCTGACGCCAAAGAACGTCAGTACGTGGCTCAAGGGGTCCCTGATCAGCGTGACTACCCTGTCGCCCCTTCTGACGCCCATCTCCAGGAGCCTGCGCGCAACGTAATTGCTGGCGGCCTCCAGCTCAGAGAACGTAAAGGACCTTGAGGACTGCTCAATAGCAATGCTGTCCGCTATTCTTGCCCTATAGGCTAGGACTCCCTCAAGCACATCAGATCACCACGGGGCCCTTCATAGGCTTAAAGGCGCCAGAGCTGACCTCCCTTATGAAGTTCAGGACGAGCTGGTTGTAATCCTTAGACCTCTCAATGATAGCCAGGTGCCCAGCGCCCTTCAGGATCACCAGTTTGCTGTTAGGTATGAGCTGGTTCATTATGTAGGAGTTCACAGGGTTAACGACCTTGTCCTGGTCACCCGTTACTATTAGCGTGGGGCTCCTTATGTCCTTCAGCCTGTCCTTGAAGTCAAACGTTAGGACGGCGGCCAGCTGGCTCTTGTAGGCCTCCGGGTCCTCCTCGAACTGCATCCTGAGCTCGGCCAATTGCTCTATCTTAGCCATGTTGTTCCTAACGAAGTCATCGGAGAAGGCCACCTTCATCCTTTCGATCAACGACCGCTTCCTGTCAAGCTCGGAAGAGGGCGGCCTCAAGAGGACGTTCAGCGCCTCCTGGCTCGGCGGCAACGAGCTCGTGCCGAAGTTCGTCTCTCCTAGGACCAGGCCCTTCACCCTCTTGTCGTGCTTAACGGCAAAATGCATCGCTATCATGCCTCCCATCGAGACTCCCCAGAGGAAGGCCCTCTCTATGCTAAGGGCGTCCAGGAGGTCCTTTAGGTCGTTCGTGAAGTCGTTCATGGTGTAGGGCCCCTTAGGCTTTGAGGACAGCCCGGCCCCTCTGTTGTCATAGATGACCAGCTTAACGTGCTCTGACAGAGGCCTCTGCTCAACCCACATCCACTGAGCGTAGCCAAGTCCTTCAATTAGCACCAGGGGCTCTCCTTCGCCCAAAACCTCATAGTATATGGAGGTCCCGTCCCTCGTCCTTACGTAGCCCTGCACGCAGGCTTCACCCAGAGACCTGCTCAAGCCTCAGCTTTGTGGTCCTTGGGCCGGTTAGGACTATCAGCGTTGCAATTATCTCGAACACTCCCAGGAGGACGAACGTGTTCACCCCGGTGGACAGCGGCTTCAGCGGGTTGAAGACAAGGTAAACTACGAAGGGGACTACAGCCCCTCCGAGGTGCCCAATGCCGTCAGCGAGCGCGAAGCCTGTCGCCCTTGCCCTCGTGGGGAACAGCTCAGCGGTATAGGTGTACGCTGGGACTGCGAAGGCTGTCGCGAACGCGCCCAGGAAGGCCCCAATGGTCAGGAGCACGGCAGAGCTGAAGTGCACGGCTAGCGCGTAAAGGAACACCGCCAGCGTGGCTATGCTGAACGCTGAGGCCACTAGGTACTTCCTTTCCCACCTGTCTGCAATAGGGGCCATTGACAGGGCCCCGACTATGTAGCCTATGCTCCCCAGCCCTATGTACCAGGTGGCGCTCGTGAACTTGAACCCAGCAGCCACAAAGATGTAGGGGGCGAACCCTATTACCCCGTAGGCCAACATGTAGTCAAAGAACCAGAAGAGTATCGCCATGACCAGCCTAGGGCCGTACCTCCTGTTGAAGAGCTCCGCCGTTGGGAACTTGGTTAGGAGCTTCTCAGGGAGGGGCGGGGGGACGGGGGGCAGCGACCCTATCTTGCCCTTAACGTAGTCCTCAAGCCTCTTCACAACATTCTCAGCCTCATCCACTTTCCCCTTTATGGTTAGCCACCTTGGGCTCTCGGGCATGAGGTACCTGAGCGGCACTATGGAGACCGCTATGATCGCCGCTATTCCAAACAGGTACCTCCACCCAATCGGTGAGATAGGTATCAACGCTAACGCTATGAAGGGCGTCACTGCAAATCCTAAGGCGCCGGCTAAGTACGCGAACTGGACCATCCTCCCCCTTATGTGAGCAGGCGTCAGCTCGGCCACGTACGTGTTTATAATGGCTATCTCAGCGCCTATCCCCATGCCTGTGACAAACCTGCTAGCTATCAGGACAGCCGGGCTTGTGGAGAAGGCGCTCCCAAGAGAGCCCGCCGTGATGATCAACGCGTTGGTTATTAGGCCCCACCTTCTTCCCCAGTAGTCGCTTATCGTGGCGACGAAGTACGCGCCCACTATGTAGCCAAAGAGCGTGGCCGATACGGCCTCACTTATCATAAGCTTCGTCATGTGCAGCTGTACAACCATTGGGGATACCACGGCAAACGAGAGCGTGAGGATGTCGTAGAATGCGAAGAAGTAGCCTATTCCGAGTATCACCAGCCAGCTCACCGGGAACGGGCGCACTGGCAGCCTGTCTATCCTAGCCCGCAGCTCCCCCAGCTTGTATTCAATGGGTGACACCTGACCTGACACCTGAGTCACCTATTAGTTTTAAAGTGCACCGACCTTTAAATTTCTAGTCCCCCTCTATTTGCACCGGCTTCGTGGCACATCACAGAACTCCTGGCCAGCCAGCTCTAGACGTATAAGGGCAGAGGCCTCTCAAGGCGAGGGCTTAGAGGATGGACCAGCGCACTAGGTACACGGTCGGGCTCTCCTACAGGGAGCTCTCTGCGGGCCAGAGGATCACAGGGCACGCCATAACTGTGACGGACGCCCACATAGCGGCTTTCGCGGGCCTCAGCGGCGACTTCAACCCCCTTCACGTCGACGAGGAGTACGCGAAGGGCACCATATTCAAGGGCAGGATAGCCCACGGCGTGCTGACGCTCTCCTTCGTCAGCGCGCTCCTCGGCATGACCTTCGCTGGAACCCTAGTGGCCCTCACCGAGATAAAGGCCAGGTTCCTCAAGCCCGTGAGGCCAGGGGACACCATAAGGCCCGTAGCGGAGGTGATAGGCCTCAAAGACGAGCCCAAGTACAACGGCGGGAGGGTCCGGCTGAAGATAAACGTGGTTAACCAGAGGGATGAGGTAGTGGCTGAGGGCGAGGCCGAGCTCATAGTGACCTCCTAGGC
>AYMD01000013.1:6405-22420 GCA_000495735.1 uncultured Acidilobus sp. JCHS
CCTGACGCATGTTCTCAAGTTTCGTTAAGCGTTAGCTTGCGCCATAAGGGCTGTCTGTGGAGGTCGTCAGGCCGGCCCTCCCCTTTGGCCTTCAAGTCCCTGGCGGCCGCCGGGGGCCCTGCCGCTGATCATGACAGGAAATTCAAATAAGGCCTCATCACAACACGCGGCGTAGGTGCGGTCCTGTGAAGGTACCGCGAGTGAGGACGTACGTGCCTGGCCTTGACGAGATACTCTACGGCGGCATACCGGAGAGGAGCGCCGTGCTGATCTCAGGCGGCCCCGGCACGGGGAAGTCGATACTGGGCAAGCAGTTCCTCTACAACGGGCTCACCAGGGGCGAGCCCTGCGTCTTCGTGGCCCTGGAGGAGCACCCCGCTGCCACAAGGAGGAGCTTCAGGCACTTCGGCTGGGACGTTGACAGGTACGAGAGGGAGGGCAGGTGCGCCATAGTTGACGCCTTCACGGCCGGCGTGGGGGCGGCGGCCCAGAGGGAGAGGTACCTGGTGAAGGACGTCGACAACGTCCACGAGCTGATAGACGTCCTGAGGCAGGCCATAAGGGACACGGGGGCGCAGAGGATAACCATTGACTCTGTGAGCACCCTCTACCTGACCAAGCCGGCGGTGGCCAGGTCAATAGTCATGATGCTCAAGAGGGTCATAGCGGGCCTCGGGGCAACGGCCATGTTCGTAAGCCAGGTCTCTGTGGGCGAGAGGGGCTTCGGGGGGCCGGGGGTTGAGCACGCTGTTGACGGCATAATAAGGCTCGACCTGGACGAGGTTGAGGGGAAGCTCTACAGGTCCATAGTCGTCTGGAAGATGAGGGACACCAAGACAAGCATGGTGAGGCACCCCATGGACATAACGGACGAGGGGGTCGTGGTCCAGTGGGACAAGTACCTCAGGGTCACGGGCGCCTCGGTTAGCGTGCAGCCGCTGCCGAAGGAGGAGGTCGAGGAGATGAGGAGGGCCGTTGAGGAGGCAGAGAAAGAGGTCAGGAGGGCCGGGGCGGCCGAGGAGGAAGAGGGGTGAGGCCTTCAAGGGCCCTTCGCTGGGCGCTGAGGGCCTGACGCGGGGCCCCTCGCATATAGCTGAAGTCATTTAAGGTCCAAGGCCCCCTCATAGGCGGGCTCGGCTTGAGGCTGCTGCTCATAAGCGACGCCCACGGCAACCCTTACGCCCTTAAGGCCGTCCTTGAGTCAGAGAGGTATGACGAGGTCCTGTTCCTGGGTGATGCGGTAGACTACGGCCCCAGGCCGGCCGAGGTCATAGACTTGCTTAGGTCGGCCGGCGCCAGGATGGTGATGGGGAACCACGACAACGCGGTAGCCTTCGGCGTGGACTGCATGTGCGGCGAGGCAACCCACTGGGTGAGCGTCTTCTTCAGGGCCAACTACACGGTTAAGCTCGTCAGCCCCGAGCAGGTGGCCTACCTGAGGTCGCTGCCCGAGAGGGTGACGCTGGACCTCGGCCCCATGGGCAGGGCGCTGGCGGTCCACGGCTCCCCCTCAAGCCCCCTCTACGGCTACCTGTACCCATGGCTTGACGACGAGTCCTTGAGGAAGGCGCTGAGGAGGAGCGTGAGGCTCTCGGCCGGGCCTGAAGGGGGAGACCTGGCCTACGACGTCTACATAGTGGGGCACACCCATTACCAGTTCGCCAGGAGGGTCTACGGCAGGCTCCTCGTGAACCCCGGGAGCGTGGGGCAGCCGAGGGACGGCGACCCAAGGGCCTCCTACGCCGTGATAGACACGGAGAGGGAAAGCGTGGAGCTCAGGAGGGTGAAGTATGACGCGGAGAGGGTCGTTAAGGAGATCGAGGCCCTCGGAGTGCCTGAGCCCTACCTAGGCGCCCTCAAGGTCATGTTCCTTGAGGCTAGGGTGCCGAGGAGGCCTCCAGGAGTCCAGGGCTAAACCTGATCAGCCCATGGGCTCACATGGCCTTCTTCATCTCTCCCCTTGACCTGAACATCTCCCTGAGCTCCCTCTTCAATATCTTCCCTGAGGGGCTCTTGGGCAGGGAGTCCACGAAGATCACCTCCTTTGGGGCCTTGAAGTGGGCCAGGTTAGCCTTAGCGAACTCTATTATGTCCCTCTTCAGCTCCTCGCTGGGCTGGTAGCCCTCCCTCAGCACCACGACGGCTGTGACCTTCTCTATCCACTTGGGGTCAGGAAGCCCGATCACAGCCACCTCCTTGATGGCCAGGTGCTTGTACAGTACTTCCTCCACCTCCCTTGAGGACACGTTCTCGCCCCCTGTCTTTATCATGTCCTTCTTCCTGTCGACCACGTATATGTAGAGGTCCTCGTCGTACTCGCCCACGTCGCCGCTGTGGAACCAGCCGTAGGCGAAGGCCTCTGCGGTCTTCTCTGGGTTCTTGAGGTAGCCAAGCATGGTGTGGGGCCCTTTGCCGACGATTTCACCCCTCACGTGGGGCTGTCTTATTATGTTCCCGTTGTCGTCCATGAGCTCAGTCATCATGTTCAGGAGCTCCCTCCCGGCCGAGCCCGGCTTCCTCCCGTGGTCCTCAGGCAGCAGGATGGTGTGGGCCGGCGCGAGCTCCGTCTGGCCGTAGTAGTTGAAGAACTTGGCATTCGGGAACTCCTTCCTCAGCCTGTTAAGTATCTCGACGGGCATTATGGAGGCGCCGTAGTATATCTTCTCGAGGGACGAGAGGTCGTACTTTCTGAAGTCCGGGTGGTTAAGTATTCCGACCCAGACGGTCGGCGGGGCGAAGACGCTGTTGGCCCTGTACCTCTCTATGGCCTCCATCATGAGCGTCAGGTCGGCCTTAGGCAGGACCACATTGGTGGCGCCCAGCCATATGTAGGGGACCAGGAAGACGTCCTTCTGGGCGCAGTGGTAGAGGGGGAGCGCGTGAATAACCACGTCCCTAGGCTCATACCTGCCCCCAACTATCGTGCTGACGTACTCCGCTATCAGCGACTGGTTGGTGTGTATGACCCCCTTAGGCAAAGACTCTGTGCCGCTCGTGTACATTATGGTGACCGGGTCCCATATATTGAGAACCTTGTCAGGCTCCCTATCGCTGTAGCTCCTCAGGATCTCCTCAAAGCTTAGCAGGTTCTCATTCCTCTCATTGCCGCCTATTACCACGACCTTGCTCAGCTTAACGTTGCTTATGACGTCCTTCATCTGAGGGTAGAACCTGTCCTCTATGAAGTAGAACCTTGACTCGGAGTCCGTCAGCTGATAGAGAACGTCCTTGCCTATCAACATATAGTTTATCGGAACCAGCACTCCCTTGGCCTTGTAGGTGCCGAACATGGTAAAGACGAAGTAATCGCTGTTCATGGAGTGAAGTGCCACCCTGTCGTAGTCCTTCAGACCACTCTCGATCAGGAAGTTCGCGACCCTGTTGGAGAGGGAGTCGAGCTGCAGGTACGTGTACCTCCTTTCGACGTTACCGTCGTAGTAAATTAGGCCGACCTTGTCAGGGTACTTATGGGCCGTGAACTTCGGGAAATCCGCAATAACCCACCTCATTATCTTGTTGTACCTCTTCATGAGCCTTATGGCGTTCTCCTCACTTATCGTCGATAGGAGAGACCTGAGCTCGTCCAGCTCGGACCCTGACAAGACGCTTAGCCCCCATAATCTATGGGAAAAAGGAGGGAGCCTAAAAATTTATGTACCGTCGGTGCCTCTCGTAATAAGCGTTGCATGAAATATCGTAGTTTTCAGGACAAGAATCTAGAAATGCCAAAGTAAACTCAGCAGTGACGTGATAAGGAGTGGATCTCGAGATAGCTAGACGCACGTCGTATCTATATATCAATGCATTCTTGCAATTACAGGTCTCTGTTGCCAAAGGGCTTCTCAAGGTCAGCAGGTAATCCCATGTTAAGGAAGAAAATATTCGATATGCTTACATATTAATAAAAATGACGAGAGGTCTTGAGGTATGAGGAAAGCACTTCACAACTCTATGAGGGCTTCAACGCCTTCTACAGGTGCTTCGTAGCTGAGCCCCAGAGGGGCGTCGTGGTGGACGTTCACGGCTTCTGCGAGCACAGCGGGAGGTACGCTGACTTCGGCAGGTTCCTGGCCGAGAACGGCTTCACCTTCTGCATGTACGGCCTCAGGGGCCACGGCAGGTCCGCGGGCAACGATGACAGGGGTTCGTCAGGGACTTCGAGCTGTTCGTCAGGGACGTAGGGGCCTTCATAGAGTTCGCCTCTAGGAGGTACGGCGCTGAGTCGGTCCACTTCCTGGGGCACAGCATGGGAGGGCTGATAGCCGTCTACTACCGGAATGATAGGGAGGGGCTCAGGACGCTCATGACGAGCAGGGCCGCCGTTTACCTGGCCCCGCCCCCGCTCTCCCAGAGGCTCGGCATGTCCCTCCTAAGCGCCCTAAGGCCGAGGGCCGGGGTTCAGCTCCCGATAGACCCAAGGGAGCTCTCAATCGACGAGAGCGTCGGGAAGGCCTACATGGAGGACCAGCTGGTGGCCAAGGACCCAACGGCTAGGCTCATCTATGAGCTCTACAGGGGCTTAAGGGAGGTCTGGAGGTACGTCAACAGGGTAACGGTCCTGATGCTCATACTTCACGGGAAGGACAACAGGGTAGTGTCCCCGGAGGCCTCGGAGAGACTCTACAGGGCAATTCAGTCTAAGGACAAGCGCCTTATAACGTTTGAAGGAATGAAGCGTGAGATACTCAGCGAGAGGATCAAGGCGGCCGCCTATAAGGAAGTCCTAGGCTGGCTGAGCTCCCACTAGGGCATAGGATGTGGGGGGCCTAGCGCGATCCGCCTTGAGCGCATCTGGCGGCTGCCTCTGATACCATGTTAACTCCCCGGTTTGCACAACACAGAGGCTAACTCCACTGAGCTAAGGGGGCTTAAGCCTCGTAAGCCCCTTAAGAGCCCAAGTAAAGCGCCTCTATAGGTCAACGACGCCTCCTTGAAGACTTCCTATGCGGTTGTTAAAGGTCGCTCTGAGCCTAGGCCTTAAGCTTTTATCCTTATCTATTAGCATGCAAGCCTAAGCCCATATGAGGTTTCCAGGAAAACGGTAGGATAATGGGCAGGCCCGAGCATTATGAGCTAACGTTAGATAAGCTCTTTGTGTCTTCGTTGGTCAGGTCCCCTGAGAAGGAGATAGTCTACCGTGACGTCAGGAGGTACAACTACGTCACCTTTTACGAGAGGGTCAGGAGGCTGGCCAGCGGCCTGATGAGCCTTGGCCTTAGGGATGGCTCAAAGGTAGGGGTCATAGACTGGAACACCAACCACTTCCTCGAGCTGATGTTCGCTGTCCCGCTCTCGGGCAGCATACTTCACACAATCAACCTGAGGTTGGCGCCCCAGGAGATCCTTTACACCATAAACTACGTCAGGGACGACGCGTTCGTGATAAGGGACGAGTTCGTGCCCCTGGCGGAGAAGCTGGCGCCGGCGATGCCATTCGTCAAGCAGTGGATAGTGACAAGTGACGACGGTTCCCTGCCCTCGACGACCCTCAGGCCAGTGGCTCACATAGAGGACGTGATAAAGGGCGGTGATCCTAACTTTGAGTTCCCAAGGCTCTCGGAGAACGCCACGGCCGCTGTCTACTTCACGTCAGGGACCACGGGACTCCCTAAGGCCGTTTACTTCTCCCACAGGCAGATAACGCTTCAGTCCATAATAAACGGGCTAGTGGTCACTGCCTACCCCTCCCCGGTCCGCGTCTCTTCAGCCGACGTAATTATGCACATACCCCCCTTCTTCCACGGCCTGGGCTGGATGATGCCATACCTCGCGACGCTGCTCGGCATGAAGCAGGTGTTGCCTGGCAGGCCTGACGCCAAGGTCATGCTTGAGCTCATAAAGAGGGAGAAGGTAACGTTCGGCGCCGGGGTGCCCATCTTCCTGAGGATGCTTATTGAGCACCCGGAGGCCGAGAACTACAGGGACGCCCTTAGTAACTTCAAGTACCTGTTAGATGGGGAGCACCCGCCGAGGTCGCTGTTCTACGAGGCCAAGAAGTTCGGCGTCCAGTTCATAGAGGCCTTCGGGATGAGCGAGGGCGTCGGCTACACCTTCGCTGTTCCCAAGGAATACATGCTTGACTGGCCCTGGGAGAAGCTCCTTGACTACATTAACACGGCGGGCCTCCCTGGGCCTTTCGTCCAGGTCAAGATAGTTGACGAGAGCGGCAAGCCTGTGCCTAAAGACTTCAAGACCATGGGGAAGGTGCTGGTCAAGAGCCCAGGCCTCACCGAGGGCTACTGGAAGGACCCCGAGAGGACGGAGGCCTCGTGGACTGACGACGGGTGGTTCATAACGGGCGACATAGGCGTGTGGAACGAGGAGGGCTACATACTAATAGTTGATAGAGAGAAGGACGTGATAAAGAGCGGCGGCGAGTGGATAAGCTCGGTCAGGCTCGAGGACATGATAGCGTCTCACCCGGCGGTCGCCAGGGCGGCGGTGGTAGGCGTCAGGAGCAGGAAGTGGAGCGAGAGGCCCGTGGCGCTGATAGTGCTGAAGCCTGAGTACAAGGGGAGGGTGAGGGAGGAGGACATAAGGGAGTACCTGCTCAAGGAGTTCGTGGAGACCGGGAAGATCCCCAAGTGGTGGCTGCCTGACAAAATAATGTTCGTTGATGACTTACCGCTCACGAGCGTTGGGAAGATAAACAAGAGGGCGCTGCGCGAGCAGCTCAAGGAGCTTGAGCTGCCTTAAGGGAGATTGTCATGAGTCAGCGCACTAGGTACACGGTCGGGCTCTCCTACAGGGAGCTCTCTGCGGGCCAGAGGATCACAGGGCACGCCATAACTGTGACGGACGCCCACATAGCGGCTTTCGCGGGCCTCAGCGGCGACTTCAACCCCCTTCACGTCGACGAGGAGTACGCGAAGGGCACTATATTCAAGGGCAGGATAGCCCACGGCCTGCTGGTAATGTCGTTAATTAGCGGGTCACTTGGCATGACCTTCGCTGGCACGGCCGTGGCTTTCACGGAGTTCAGGGCCAGGTTCCTCAAGCCCGTGAGGCCAGGGGACACCATAAGGCCCGTAGCGGAGGTGATAGGCCTCACAGACGAGCCCAAGTACAACGGCGGGAGGGTCCGGCTGAAGATAAACGTGGTTAACCAGAGGGATGAGGTAGTGGCTGAGGGCGAGGCCGAGCTCATAGTGACTTCCTAGGCCCCAAGGGGCTGGGTCAGGGACTCCAGGACGTTACAAAGGTCCATCTCCACTATTTTGTTGATGAGCCTGGCTACGTTGTCAAGAGTATCTATAAGCCTCGTAAGGCCCTCGTTTGGCAAAGACGAGTAGGACTTGGTGACCCTCAGGGACCTCTTCAGTCTCCTGACGGCCTCCCTGGCCTTCATACTGCGCGTGGGGCTCCTGTAGACCAGGCCCCCTATTGCCTCCTGGAGGGTCTCCTTCAGGCTCGTGACGAGAGGGATAAGGGGCCTAGAGCTCACTAGGTCAACCCCTCTCTCCCTTAGGTGAATTGCTTCACTGAGCAGCAGCTCGCCTATGAGACCCAGGACGACGCCTGCGGAGAATTTGACTACGACGTCCGAGTCCACGGCTGACTGGCCAGAGAGAATTCTCCTCGCCAGGGCGTAGCCGTACTTCTTCAGCTCAACTGAAACGGTGTTAACTAGGTCCTCCTGGCCTTCTCCCTCTAGCAGGGACGCTATGTGGTCCAGCAGCCTCACGATCACGCTCAGCATCCTCTTCAGGAGCGCGTAGTCGTCATAGGTGGCCTCGCCCACCATGAACTTGACTACAACGTTATCGTCCTCGGAGGAGACCTCTAGGAGGTCGCCGTATGGCCTCAGAGCTGCCTCGACGGACCTGTCGGCCTCCCTAAAGGTCATGCTGTCAAGCCCCTTTATTATCCCGCACAATATGACTGAGCTCACGTCAAGGCCTCTTCCGGCAAGCGACGGATATCGGATCTCAAGGGTCCCTCCACTGGCCTCTGGAGGCCCCTTCTCGGGCGTGATCAACAGCTTGTCATTGATGAACCTCAGCGTGACAACGTCGCCTGCTGCAAGACCGTTCTTAGCTGTCCACTCCTTCGGTATGATCACGGCAAGGGAGCTCGGCCCTACCTTAATTATTTTTCTTGAAATGCCTGAAATAAATTTTGTACTCCTCTCTGCATTCCTAGCCACACACTTTCCCATGATAGTAAGCTCTGGAAATCCATTTAAGGCTTTATATATTTTGGAACGCCTTTGCGTAATCAACGCTTTAAGCCTATGTTCTGATGCACTATAATTCTCGGATATGTCCTGTGGCCTCTTGCTATAACCTGGCCCCTCCCACGGACGGTGATGTCTTTGGGCAGGACCATGATACTTGGCGGGTGCGTGACTGAGATGAGGGATCCTGAGCCTAAGAATGAGGCCTTCTACATGCTCCCCTTCAGGGCCGCCAAGTGCGTCCTCGACAGCTACTCCTTAGACCCAGGCGACATAGACTTCGTCGTGAGCACAGGCTACGACATAGTTGACGGAAGGATGATATCAAATATGTACTCAGGCATGGCCTCAGGCGGCTTCCTGAAGTACGAGTCCCGTATAGCGGACGACGGGACTTTGGCGTTGGCCTACGCCGACGCGCTTATAAGGTCATACGAGGGCGAGCTCGGGCTTGTCGTAGGCTATGCAGCGCGGGAGGTGGACCTCTCCCTGGCCTCTCTGCAGACCCTCGACCCCTTCGTCTACAGGCCCGTGGGGATCAACTACATAGTCCAGTTCGCCATGCAGGCCTCGGCATACCTGAACCAGTTCAGGCTGCTGAGCAAGTGGGACGAGCTGGCCTCCACCATAGTTGTCGGCGATAGGAGGGCCGCCTCCCTTAACCCCAGGGCCCACCTGAAGGGAGGCCTAACTAGGGAGGAGCTAGCGCGCGAGGACTACATAGTGTGGCCGCTGAGGAAGAGCATGGTGTCACCTATGACAAGGGGCGCTGTGGCGCTCCTGGTGGGGGACGAGAGCGCTGCCAGGCAGCTCATGTTGGACACAGGCGTGGAGGTCAAGTCGATAAGGTGGTTCACGGACTCCTACTACTTTGGGTTCAACAAGCAGCTGACGATGATCCTGCCCCTCGCCAGGGCCGCAAGGGAGGCCTACGTGGAGGCCAACGTCTCTAACCCACTAAAGGAGATAGACTTCTACGAGGTCTCTGACGTGACCCCCGCCCACTACATGATGGAGCTCGAAGCCCTGGGCCTGTCAAAGATAGGGGGCTCCTCAAGGCTTGTCGAGTCAGGCGAGGTTGGGCCCGACTCACCCATTATAGTTAATAGGAGCGGGGGGTCGCTGTCAACAGACCCGTACCCGGCTGGCGGGCTGCTCAAGGTCTATGAAGCCTACCTGCAGCTGACAGGCAAGGCGGGGCCCGTACAGATCAAGGGGTCCCTCAGGAGGGGCCTGGTCCACGGCTACTCCTACATCTCAGGCTTCATGGGCCAGACCCACTCCGTCGTCATACTTGAAGGGGGGTGATAGGCGTGTCTCCTCCGTCTAAGGTAGCGGTCGTAGGCGTCGGGATCACGAAGTTCGGGCGTAGGCTTGACGCTACTCACCCAGACCTGGCCTGGGAGGCCACGAAGAGAGCCCTTGAAACGGCTGGTATATGGATTGACGACGTGGATGCCGTGGTTTACGGGACCATGGACCCCTTTGACGGGGTCGCGGCGCCGGAGAGGTGGGACAGCGCTGCCTACGGCGCGGGCAGGGGGTCTGGCAAGCCTATAATAAAGGTCACCACTGGCGGCACGACAGGAATGTCAATAGCGCTCCTGGCCCACGCCCTGGTGGCCTCAGGCAAGTATGACGTCGTGCTGGCGACGGGCGTCCAGAAGGTAAGCGAGAACATAGAGGCCCAGCAGGTCCTCAACACGGCCGTCGACCCGCTCACGGACAGGCCCCTGGGGATAGGAGCCATAGCCGTGGGCGCCATGCAGGCCAGCGCTTACTACTTCAAGTACAACAGGAGGATAGAGGAGTACATGGCCTTAGTGGCGTCAAAGAACAGGATCAACGCCCTTAGGAACCCGGTCAGCCACCTGCAGATAAGGCTCACCCCTGAGGAGGCCCTGATGTCACCTTACCTGATATGGCCTGTCAAGCTGGCGGACTCCTGCCCCAGCAGCGACGGCGCTGTCAGCGTCGTTATGGTCTCCGACAGGGCCGCTAAGAGGATAGGTAACGCGCACGCGTGGGTGAAGGCCGTTGATTACATAGCAGACACCTACTGGTTCGGGACCAAGTCAGACCCGGCAGACTGGACGAACCTAGCGTTGCTCGCCAGGAGAATTTATAGGAAGGCCGGCGTCAGGGACCCG
This sequence comes from uncultured Acidilobus sp. JCHS, assembly GCA_000495735.1. Taxonomy (NCBI): domain Archaea; kingdom Thermoproteati; phylum Thermoproteota; class Thermoprotei; order Acidilobales; family Acidilobaceae; genus Acidilobus; species uncultured Acidilobus sp. JCHS. The sequence goes on from AYMD01000013.1 coordinate 16,732, forward strand.
TACAGGTTCTTCGACGTCATGGAGCTCTACGATGCGTTCTCTATACAGGAGATCCTGGAGTATGAGGCCCTTAACCTGGCTCCGCCCGGCCAGGGCACCAGGCTTCTGGAGGAGGGAGTCACCGAGTTCCACGGCCAGCTGCCCGTCAGCCCGAGCGGCGGCGTGCTGTCATCGAACCCGGTCGGGGTCACAGGCCTGTGGAGGTTCGCCGAGGCAGCCCTGCAGGTTATGGGGAGGGCCGGCGAGCACCAGGTCAAGGGCGTCCAGCGCGCCCTCGCCCACGCATGGGGAGGGGCCCTGCAGTTCCACGCGCTTGCGATCCTTTCCAGTTCGCCTGAGTAGGGGGTGAGGGTATGAGCGTGATACAGCCCTTGAGGCCTAAGGAGGTCTCGGGTCTTTTTGTCTTCCCAGGTAAGTGGGAGATAGAGTACGAGTACGCCGCAGGCAGAGTGCTAACTGAGTTCTTCAAGAAGCTCAAGGAGGGCAAGATAGTGGGCTCCAGGTGTCCCTCGTGCAAGAGGGTGCTGATGCCCCCGCGGGCCTTCTGCGAGAGGTGCATGGTCGAGACGAGCGAGCTAGTTGAGGTCAAGGACGAGGGGGTCCTGCTGAACTTCATAATAGTCTACAGGAAGTTCTACGGCCTTCCGGACCCGCCGTACGCGATTGGCCTAGTAAAGCTCGACGGGGCTGACGAGCCGATGTTGCACTTCATAGGAGGGGTTGACCTCTCAACGCCTGAGCGCGCCCTGCAGGTCCTGAGGCCGGGCATAAGGGTTAAGGCTGTGTGGTCGGAGACGAGGACGGGGGCGATCACTGACATCAAGTACTTCGCGCCCGTGGCCGGTGAAAAGTGATGAGCGTATTAAGTCACCTCGTTCTCGAGTACGAGCTCCCTTTCTTCACTGATGAGCACAAGCTGCTGAGGAAGAGCGTCAGGGAGTTCGCGGAGAAGGAGGTGGCCCCACAGGCCAGGAAGATCGACGCGACGAACGAGTACCCGAGGTGGTTGCTGCCGAAGCTGGCGGAGCAGGGGCTCCTAGGCATGAACATACCCCCTGAGTACGGGGGCTCGAGGCTGGACAGCATAGGCGTCGTCGTGGCCATGGAGGAGCTCGCCAGGGCCAGCGGGAGCGTGGCGCTGATAGCCGGGGTGCAGGGGGGCCTGGCAGTTTTCCCGATACTATATTACGGAAACGAGGAGCAGAAAAAGAGGTACCTGCCGCGGCTGGCCAAGGGGGAGATCATAGGGGCCTTCGCGTTAACTGAGCCTTGCTGTGGTAGCGACGCGGCCTCCCTGCAGCTCAGGGCTGAGAGGGAGAGGGACGGCTTCACCCTGACGGGCAGGAAGACCTACATAACCCAGGGCGCTCACGCTGACCTCTTCGTGGTCTTCGCGAGGACAGGGAGGCCTGAGGACAGGCACAAGGGGGTCACGGCCTTCATCTTTGAGAGGAAGGAGAAGGGGTGCCCAGAGGTCTCCCCTCTTGAGCCAATGGGGTTCAGGGGCACTGGGACTGCTGAGCTGAAGTTCGATAACTGCTTCGTGCCCAGCGAGAACGTCCTAGGCAAGGAGGGCAGGGGGTTCGAGGCAGCCATGTTCACGCTTGACGAAGGGAGGATAGGGGCGTCGGCCGTTGCAATAGGGCTGGCCACGGCCGCCCTTGAGGAGGCCTACTCCTGGACCCTCCAGAGGGAGGCCTTCGGCAGGCCCATACACCAGTTTGAGGCTGTCAGGTTCCAGATAGTCGACATGGCCGTCGAGCTGGAGGCCATGAGGCTCCTGGCCTACACCGCGGCCTACATGAAGGACAGGGGCGACAGGAGGTACATCTGGCTGGCGTCAGCGGCTAAGCTCTACACGGGGATAAAGGCTAACGAGATAGCCTCCGCGGCCGTTAGGATACTCGGCGGCCTGGGCTACATCAAGGAGTCGAACGTAGAGAGAATTTACAGGGACGCTAAGCTCCTTGAGATAGGGGAGGGCACTAATGAGGTCCAGAGGTGGATAATGGGGAAGGCGCTATATAATGAGTTATTTGTATAACTAATAGATTAAAATACTAAATGGGTTTTGAGAGCCTATAAGCCTTTATTCTTGCGGATCATTATAAAACGCTATTCACGGGCATGGCGTCTAGATAGCGGGAAGCCCTGATGTCCCGTCTAGAGCCTAAGATCCTGTGGGAGCCCTCGCCAGAGTTCATCAGGAACTCTAATATGTTCAAGTACGCTGAGTGGCTGAAGGCTAATTACGGGAAGGACTTCGAGCTGTCCGAGGACGCCAAGGCCAACGTGAAGGCTTACAACAGCATGTGGAGGTGGTCCGTGGAGAGCCTGGAGGAGTTCTGGGAGACCACGTGGAAGTACTTTAACATCATCTCCCACACGCCGTATACGAAGGTCCTTGAGAGTAGGACGATGCCCGGCGCCAAGTGGTTCACGGGCGCGACGGTTAACTTCGCCGAGAATGTGCTCAGGCATGCCGAGGCCAAGGGGGACGAGGAAGCCATTGTATATGTCAGGGAGGACGGCCTCAGGAGATCAATGTCGTGGGGTGAGCTCGAGAGGGAGGTTGCAGCAGCTTCTCAGTGGCTCAGGGAGGTCGCGGGCGTAAGGAAGGGTGACAGGGTGGCAGCCTACATAACCCAGGTGCCCGAGGGCGTGGTGGCGCTGCTCGCTGCGGCCAGCGTCGGCGCTATATGGGTGGCAGTGGGCGCTGAGATAACCTCAAGGGCCGTCATAGACAGGTTCAGGCTACTTGAGCCCTCGGTGCTCTTCGCGGTAGACGGCTACGTCTTCAAGGGGGACGTCTACAGGAAGGCGCAGGACATAGAGGAGATAGTAAAGGCCGTCCCCTCGATCAGACGCGTCGTCGTGATAAGGAACATGGGCTTTGACGTGAAGATAAATGTTGACAGGCCCATCCACACGTGGGACGAGGTAGTTCAGGGGAGAAGGGCCCGCCCGGAGTTCGAGGTCGTGCCGTTCGAGCACCCGCTGTGGGTGCTGTTCACCTCTGGCACCACTGGGATCCCTAAGCCCGTGGTCCACTCGCACGGAGGCATTACGATAGAGGGCTCCAAGGCAGCCCCCATGCACCTAGACGTATCTTCGGCTGACAGGTTCCTATGGTACTCCTCCCCCTCATGGATGATGTGGAACACCGTAGTGATGGGGATGCTCACCGGCGCCACCGCGGTCTTCTACGACGGGAGCCCGATGATAAGGAACCTCGAGCCCCTGTGGGAGGTAGCAGAGAAGGAGTCCCTGACGATCCTAGGCACCAGCGCTCCCTTCATTCACTCCTGCATGAAGGTAGGGCTTCAGCCCGGGTCCCAGTTCAGGCTAAGCAAGCTGAGGGAGATAGGCTCAACGGCGGCCCCCCTTTCGCCTGACGGCTTCGAGTGGGTCTACAGGAACGTGAAGGAGAACGTCTGGCTTAACCCCGCCAGCGGCGGAACCGACGTGGTTTCAGGCTTCGTGGGCGGCTGTCCCGTGCTACCGGTCTGGAAGGGGGAGATGCAGTGCAGGTGGCTGGGCGTGAAGGTAGAGGCGTACAGCGCTGAGGGGAAGCCGGTGATAAATGAGGTGGGGGAGATGGTCATTGAGCTCCCGATGCCATCCATGCCGCTGTACTTCTGGGGTGACCCTGAGTACAAGTGGTACAGGGAGAGCTACTTCACCATGTTCCCCAACGTCTGGTGGCACGGGGACTGGCTCATGATAACCGACAGGGGCACGGCGATAATCTTCGGCAGGTCAGACTCCACCATAAAGAGGAAGGGCGTGAGGATGGGTACCCTTGACTTCTACAAGGTCGTCGAGTCCCTGCCGGAGGTCGTGAACAGCATGGTAGTTGAGGTGAAGGGCAAAGTCCTGCTGTTCGTGGTCCTCAGGCCCGGGCTTCAGCTAACGGAGGAGCTGAAGAACAGGATAAACGAGGTCCTCAGGCAGAACCTAGGGCCCTACTTCGTCGCTGATTACATAATACAGGTGCCTGACATACCGCAGACCTTCAACTTCAAGAAGCTCGAGGTCCCAGTGAAGAAGGTCCTCACGGGCTGGGACGTGAGCAAGGCCGTGAACCTGGCCAACGTGATAAACCCTGACGCCTTCTTTAAGGTCATAGAGGCCGCCAAGCCCATCGTCGAGCAGATAAAGGAAGAGTAAGGAAGACGACAACTTTTATAGATCTATAGTGAGGATGTTATTAAGGTGGCTTTTCGTAATCCATACTTTATGTTATACTTCGACTATATAAGCTTACATAATTATGAGCTCTTACAAAGGGACTTCGGAAATCTCCGATCTATTAGTTTAGAGTACCAAGGGGTCTGTCATGGGAATTGGACCAGGTGGAAAGACCTTACTAGAGCTCCTTGAGGAGTCGGAGAGGTTGTTTAAGGAAACCGGACACTACTGGGGACTAGAGAGGCTGCCGCTCTATGAGAAGGATCCGCTTAAGTGGGAAAGGGATAGGGCCAGGCTGAGGTCAATAATGGTCATGGCCAGAGAGACGGCAACTAGAATTGCCGCCTCGCCGATTACCAGGAGCATAGGCGAGACTTGTTGGGTTCTCTTCACACCAGAGGGGGACTCCGTGGTACTCTCTACAGGAATTATAGTCCACGTCCACACCATGAGCGAGGACATAAAGTGGATGATAAGGAGAGGGTACGAGGAAAACCCTGGGATAAAGGATGGGGACGTCTTCATAGGCAACGACCCTGCGCTTGGGAACGTTCACACAACTGACGTCCACACGCTCACGCCTCTCTTCTATAAGGGCACCTTAGTGGGCTGGATAGGTTCAGTGACGCACCAGGTCGACATAGGCGCTAACACTCCTGGACATGACATAACTACGAGCAGCTCAAGGTTCGAAGACGGCCTGTACATGGACGCGGAGCTGGTCATGAGGGATGGGAAGCTCTTCCCACACTACTATGAGAGGTCGAGGAGAGGCGTCAGGACGCCGCTTTACTTTGACTTAGATGAGAAGGCTAGGCACGCTGGAAACGAGATCGCTAAGAGAAGTATAATAGCCTTCATCGAGGAAAACGGCTTAGACTACTACCTACAGCTCGTAAGGGAGATAATAGAGAAGTCGAGGAGGGACTACCTAGCTCGGACTAAGGAAAGGCTGGTCCCAGGCAGGTATAGGAGTGTAGCGTTCTCCGAGACCCCCTTTATACTTGAAGCTTGGCAGCCTCATGCCCGCGATGACTGGATACACCCGTTACCAATGGAAATACAGATAAAGGAGGATGGGAGGTGGGTGGTCGACATAGAGGGCAGCAGTGGCACTGGACCTTGGCCATGGAATGGTGCTTTATCGCCGTTCATGGGCGGGTTCTGGGTTGTAATGACGCAAGTAGTAGGCTATGGTGAGACTGTTAACGAGGGATTTGTTAAGGCCATAGAGTTCAGGATTCCTGAAAGGAGCTGGGCAGGGAATCCGGATCCTTATCTGTCAAGAAACACTCCTTGGGCTTTCCTGATACCTCAGATGACAGCACCGTATAGAATGGTAGCCCTTGGGGCCTTTGCCCGCGGCATAGTTGAAGAGGGGGCAGCAGGTTACGCTGTGACCGCAGATGCCGTCCAAGGAGGCGGCGTCACTACGGGAAGGACAGGACATCCGCCCGGGATATACTACCCTATCTCCACCTTTGAAATAGCTGGACAA
>AYMD01000013.1:22440-23526 GCA_000495735.1 uncultured Acidilobus sp. JCHS
CCCGGCAGGTTCGTAATAGGTAAGGCGCAGACGACGCCTGAGAACGAGGCCATAGGAATCCTGAACTCCCTCAAGGACGCGGCCAAGAAGTGGAACATGACCGTCGACGAGGTGGCCAAGAGCATAAGGACCATCATCTACTCTGGGACGATAATGCTGAACAGGGTCCTCACAAGGGAGGGCCTGCAGCCCCTTGGGATAATAACGACGGCAGGCTTCGAGGACACCCTGAGGATGGGGAGGGCGAGGCAGTCCTGGAACACGTTAAGCTACGCGGAGAGGCTTCACGCAATTTCGCACTTCCACCCAGAGCCCCTGGTCCCGAGGAACATGATTATGGGCGTGAGGGAGAGGATACTGGTCACAGGGGTTGAGATGATACCGCTCTATGAGAGTGAAGTAGAGGAGGTCGCTAGGAAGCTTATCGAGAGAGGGGCGAAGGCCATCATAATAATGTTCCTGAACTCCTGGGCTAACCCTTCACATGAAATAAAGGCAGCGGAAATTGTCGAGAAAGTCGCCAAGGAGAAGGGCGTAAGCGTCCCCATATTTATGTCCCACAGGATAGCTCCTGTCCTAGGTGAGCTGAGGAGGCTCAATGCAGTAGTGTTACAGGTTTACGCCGCTGAGCCTTCAAGGGAGCAGTTCAGGAAGATGGAGGAGGCCTTCAGGGCTAGGGGGTTCAAGGCGCCCCTCTACATATTTACAAACTATGGGACAGTGGTGCCTCCGACGTTTGAGAGGCTCATACACACCGTAACCTCTGGCCCCTCCGCTGGGAACGTGGCTGTGCAGTACCTTGCAAACCTCTACGGGCTGGACTACATAGTGGGGACTGACGTGGGTGGGACGTCGTTCGACGTCACCACGGTGGTAGCTAGGAGGCCTATCGTGAACCCCTTCACCATCGTGGAGAGGTATGAGGCAGCCGTGCCCTCCATTGCCACCGAGTCCATAGGCGCAGGGACCGGAAGCTACATCAGAGTGGACCCAGTTACGAAGAGCCTTAGAGTTGGTCCAGATAGCGCAGGCTACCGCATAGGGGTTTCCTGGAGAGATGGAGGGGTTGAGACAGTGACCATAAAT
>AYMD01000013.1:23546-28964 GCA_000495735.1 uncultured Acidilobus sp. JCHS
GCCTCAGCTGCAAGGAGCAGGGAGTTCGGCTATGTAGTAACGAGGGCCATCTTAACGGGCTACATGGCGCTGAGGAAGCCCACGTTGCTGGAGGAGAAGGAGGAGACCGAAAGAATACCGGAGAACGCATTCAAGGGCGAGAGGGAGATGTACTGGAATGGGAAGTGGTATAGGGCAAGCCTTTATGAGATGGGCCTTCTGAGGGCTGGGAACAGGGTCAAGGGCCCTGCAATAATAGAGGCCCCGGCCGCGACCTACGTTATACCGCCTGGCTTCTCGACAAGGCTTGACAGGAGGAGGATATTCTGGCTAGAGGGGGGTGGGTGAAGTGAGCGAGGCCGGTGAGAGGCTGAAGAGGAAGATAGAGCAGCTCGCGAGGCTCCTTGAGAACAAGGCGAGCGAAAGAGAGATATTTGAGGTCATCGCAGGTGATAAGGACCCTGAGACAAGCTTTGACGCCATAATAAACTACTTCCAGCAGAGGGTGCCGTGGAAGGAAAGGATACTCATGCCGCTGAGCAAGCACCTCTTCATAGTCTGTAAGGACGGGAAGCCTATAGTGAAGGCGGCATGCGGGTATGAGTTCGGGGACTTCAGGATCAACTGGAAGGTCTTCACCAAGGTAATAGTGAGGGACACTAACGAGAGCCTCGAGGAGCTCTACCCGCCCTTCATGCACGCTGACCCCGAGTGGATGGAGATACGCGAATACGTATGCCCAGGCTGTGGCACGCTCCTTGCAGTGGAGGCGGTCCCTCCAGGGTATCCGCCCATTTTCGAGTTCCTGCCGGACATAGTCACGTTCTATGAGAAGTGGCTCGGCAGGGAATTCCCGTGCGGAAAGGTCGAGTTTAAGGATCTGACAAACGAGTACATAATGGAAGTCGTGAGGAAGAAGATAAGCATACCTGAGGCAAAGCCCAGCCAAGCGCAAGGGACTTGAGGACAGTTTAGCTTGTTTTTGTAGAACTTAGGTGGTGTTGTTCATAACAATTTAAGGTCATGCTTATTGATAGATGTTTTCAACTTTGCCTTACCGTTTGATCGTCTTCCTGAAAGGCTGCATGAAGCTCGCCTTAGCGATCTTAGGGCGACCTGTCCCACACCAGAGAGGCTCTGGGAGTTTGTCGTCCCTCTGCTTAACATGATAGCAAAGGCAGAGGTAGAGTACAACACTCGCGGGGGCTATGGTTAGGAAGTCTTAAGGAGACAGGCAACAGGTGCTCCCTCTCTACTTTGGGGCGGCTGAGAGGCTCTACGCCAACTCCTGCTTAAGACTTCACAGATAAGGGGCTCAAGGCCTTAGCCGGGGCCATGGCAGAGCTACCTTTGCGAGGTACTGCTAATTGCTAGGGCCTTGGTCTCTACGCCCAGGGCGTATATCAGGACGCCAGCGGCCAGCCAGGCAACGGCGTATATTGACAGGGTAGCGCTGAAGGAGACGAAGACGGGGAGCAGGGGGCCCACAATCATGCCGACCCTCGCCATCGAGCCGCTGCTCCCCATGCCCGTGCCCCTCAGGTCAGACGGGAACGACTCGGGCGTGTAGGCGTATATGAGGCCCCAGGCGCCCAGGTTGAAGAAGTTCAGGGCCACGCCTGAGGCCAGCAGCCAGGCCGTGCTGGGGGCGAGGGCGAACGCCGCTGCCGCAGCGGCTGAGCCAGCGAAGAAGGCCAGCAGGCTCGGCCTCCTGCCTATCCTCTCAACTAGGTACGCCGCCGTGAGGTAGCCTGGCAGCTGGGCCAGCGACATGGCCAGGGAGTACCCGAAGGTCCTCACCAGGCCGTAGCCCCTCCTGGCAAGCATAGTTGGAAGCCAGAGGAAGGCGCCGTAGTAGCCGAAGGCCAGGAGGAGCCAGGAGGCCCAGAGCACGAGCGTCTGGGTCCTGAGCCCCTTAGCCAGCAGCCCCCTCGCGCCGCGCCTCTCATCGCTCTCAAGGGTAACTCCATAGTCCTCAGCTATGGCCCGGGCCCTGGCAGGGTCCCTGAGGCGTAGCCACTGGGGGGACTCGGGCAGGGTCGCCCTTATGGCGAGGGCGTAGAGGGCTACCGCGGAGAGCGCCAGGAGAGGCGCCCTCCAGTCGAAGCCGGGGAAGACGAAGTAAGCAACGGCGGCGGCCAGTATCGCGCCCACCGACCAGAAGCTCTCGAGGAGCACCACGTTCCTCCCCCTGCGGTCAGGCGGCGAGAGCTCTGAGACCAGGGAGGCGGCCACCGGGAGCTCGCCGCCCAGCCCGAGCCCTGTGAAGAGGCGTATGGCGGCCAGGTCTGAGGCGGAGGAGGCAAACGCCGTCAGCCCCACCCCGACGCTGTAGAGGGCCAGCGTCAGCATGAACGTGCGCCTGCGGCCCCACAGGTCCGCGAGCCAGCCGAAGAGGAAGGCGCCTATGAGCATCCCGACGTTGTTGGCCAGTATTACGAGCCCCTCGTCCCCCTTGGTGAGGCCAAGCTCGTGGGAGGCCGCAACCAGTATGTAGGACAGCAGGAGGACGTCCATGGCGTCGAACATCCACCCTATGCCTGACGCGAATATGAGCCTCGCCTCCCTGCCGTTCACGGGCTTCACCATCTTGGAGAACAGTTGTTCTCTATAATAAGCGTTCGTGGAGGGCTTACACGTACGCAGGTCGCAGCCGCTGGGCACTCTCCCCTTGGTCGGCCCCTTAAGGGGCTCGGAGGCGCCTTCAGCGTACCGACTTTCTTCAGCTCAGGGCCCTCTAGGCAGCCTTGGCCCCGTGAGCGGTCTGAAACGCCTTGTTAACTCCCCGGTTTACAGGGCCTCAGCCGCTGGCCAAGGGCTAAGCCGTATAGCCTAAGCCCTGGGCCCTTCAAGGGGCAGTTTCATTGCCGGCGATTGATAGTTAAATTTATAAGCTCTGGTTTTGTTCATTATTATAGGTGTTAGCCGTTTCAGGGCCCTCAGAGAGGCTGCTGAGGCCTAAGGAGGTCTGCCAGAGGCTCGGTATCAGCTACCCAACCTTAGCTAGGTGGGTCAGGGAGGGCAAAATCAAGGCGATCAGGACGGCTGGCGGCAAGTACAGGGTCCCCGAGAGCGAGGTCAGGAGGATAGCCGAGGGCCTTCCCGCCAGTAAGGAGGTCAGGGCGGTCATATATGCCCGCGTAAGCTCCCCAGGCCAGAGGGGCGACCTGGAGGGTCAGGTCCAGTACCTGAAGCAGTACTGCTCCTCCAAGGGCTACAGGGTCGTTAACGTGCTGAGCGATATTGCGAGCGGTCTAAGGGCCGACAGAAAGGGACTGCTGAGGCTCCTCGAATATGTCACCAACAGGCGGGTCGACGTGGTCGTGGTGGCCTACAGAGATAGACTGACGAGGTTCGGCCTCGAGTACCTGGAGTACTTCTTCAGGCAGCACGGGGTTAGGGTTGAGGCGGTCCTTGGCGAGGAGCCCAAGGAGGCCCACCAGGAGCTCGTTGAGGACCTGGTGGAGGTAGTGAACTCCTTCGCCGGGAGGCTCTACGGGCTGAGGAGCCGTAGGAAGAGGATGCTTGTTGAGGGGTTTAAGAAATTGCTGAAGGAGGTTGAGGGGCACGAGTGAGGTTACCAGGACTGTCATCGTCAGGTCTGTACCGTTGCCCAGGAGGACTTTCAGAATATTTGTTGAGCTAGAGGGCATGTACAGGAACATGGTTGAGCAGCTGGTTCTATATGCCGTGAACAACAACATAACTAAGTTCACCAGGCTTAAGGCTGAGAAGTACTGTGAGGTAAGGTCCCTCTACCCTCAGCTGCCCTCTCACTACGCCTACACGGCATGCCAGGACGCCGCCGAGAGGGCTCACTCGTTCCTCAGGATGAGGAAGATAGGGAGAGCAAGGAAGGCGTACCCTGAGGTCAGGGGCGTCAGCACTTGGCTAGACGACCACCTGTGGAGGGCCGAGGGCCTGACCTCGATAAGCCTGGCCACCCACAGGGGCAGGGTCAACGTTTCTATTGAGCTCAACAAGCACTACCTGAGGTACGTTAACAGGGGCTGGAGGTTGGCATCTGAGGCAAAGGTCAAGCTGGACCACAGGGAGAGGAGGCTGATATTCTATCTAGCCTTCAGGAAGGAGGTCAGCGAGTACAGGCCGAAGGCCTATATCACGGTCGACGTTAACGAGGACGCTGAGGCAGTCCTCATTGACGGCGTTGTCTACCTCTTTGAGACTGACCTGAGCAGGGTGACGCTTGGCTACTACTACAGGAGGAAGAGGGTTCAGGAGAAATACGACAGGGCCTACGGCCCGGGCAGCAGGCCAGCGAGGAGGGTGCTCAGGAGGCTGGGCAGCAATGAGAAAGCTCTGAAGAGGGAGAAAGGTGGAAGCTGGCCGCGCTGATCGTAAGGGAGGCGCCAGGAGCAGGCGGCCATAGTACTTGAGAGACTAGGGAAGGAGCCAGCCAAGGGCATGATAGAGCGCATCAAGGACTCCCAGCTCAGGCACAGGGTATATCAGGCCGCCTTCAAGGGGGTCCAGAGGGCCATTGAGGAGAAGGCAAGGGAGTACGGGGTGCCGGTGATCTATGTTGACCCCAGGAACACGTCCAAGATATGTCCAATTCATGGCGCCGAGATCGTCTACGGCAGGAATAGGCACGGCGTCTGCTCAAGGGGAGGTGAGACCTGGCACAGGGATGTAGTAGCGTGTTATAACCTCCTTCTGAGGGCCCTGGGCGGCGATGGGGGCTGTGCCCCAAGCCGCGTGAGGGCCACGATCCCCGTAGATGGGGGCCCCGTGCCGTTGGGCCCGACGGCCGCCCATGAGCCCACGCCGATAGCCCGTGGGGCGTGGGCGAGGTGGAGGTCCCTAGGCGCGACGAGCGATCATAAGCTAATGAGGGTGAGCGCCTAGGGACAAACGGGTGCCCTTGGAGGTCTACCTGGTAAGGGGCATGTCGAACTCCTACCTCACGAGCGACGGGGTCATCATAGACGCTGGGGCCAGCGTCAAGGACGTGCTGAGGGCCGCGGGGCAGCACGGCATCAAGGTCAGGTACCTCTTCATAACGCACTACCACGTTGACCACGTGAGGCACGCTGCTGAGATAGCCGAGGCCCTCGGCTGCAGGGTGGTGGCCCCTGAGCTCGACTCTGACGTCATAGAGGGCAGGTCCCCTCCCCCTGGGGGCCTGGCGGGCCTCTTCCACAGGCTGCTCAGGGTCAGGCCAGTGAGGGTTGACGTCAAGGTCAGGGACGGCGACGAGGTGGAGGGCTACAGGGCTGTGGCGGCCCCCGGCCACACGCCTAGCAGCACCGCTTACGTGAAGGAGGGCGTCATGTTCAGCGGCGACGCCGTGCTGAGCTCAAGGGGGAGGCCGGTGCCGCCTCCCAGGAGGTATAACCTGGACCAGGCGAGGGCCGAGGAGAGCTTCAGGAGGCTCCTGGCCCTGAGGCCAGGCGTGATATACCCTGGCCACGGCGA